>DASWAI010000033.1:0-9205 GCA_036391215.1 Gemmatimonadales bacterium | reverse complement strand
CATGCAGCATGGCCCTGAGCGCCCCAAGCACCGCGTGCTCGTCGGTCCATCCCAGCTCCGCGCCGAGCTCCTTGATCCAGACGTTGCCCTTGTCGATTGCCTGGTCCCACAGGTGCGCGGTCATTGTCGCCCCCTTCCTCTAGTCCTTAGCGGCCGCCCGCGGCCGGTGCGCCCCCCGCCGTCGCCTTCCCCCGGCACTCCGCGAGCAGCCGGGTTACGGCATCGTCCTCGACCTGGGCGAAGCGCTCGTAGTAGGCACCCACCGCCCCGAAGGGCTCCGGCCGCGCGGGACACACCACTTCATCCGCCTCGCGGGCCAGCATGTCGCAGGCATCGGCGGCGCCCACCGGCACGGCGACGATGAGGCGCCCCGGCTTGGCCGCTCTTGCGGCGCGTACCGCCGCCCGCATCGTGGCCCCGGTGGCGAGCCCGTCGTCCACGAGGATGACGGTGCGGCCGGCGAGCGCGAGCGGCGGCCGGCCGGACCGGAAGCGCTCTTCCCGCCGCTTGGCGTCGGCCCGCTGCACCGCCGTGAGCCGCGCAAGGGTGTCCGGGCCGATCCCGAGAGCCGAGACGATGTCGTCGTTGAAGACGCTGCTGCCGTCGGCGGTCACCGCGCCGAGCGCGAGCTCGGGCTGGACCGGCGCCCCCACCTTCCGCGCGACGACGACGTCCAGCTCGCCTTCGAGCGCGTCCGCCACCGCCGCCGCCACCGGCACGCCGCCGCGCGGAATGCCCAGCACCACCGGACGGGTCCCGCGATGAGCCGCGAGGCGTTGCGCGAGCGCCTGCCCGGCATCGGTCCGGTCACGGTAGAGTGCGCCACGCATGGTGATGAACGGGAAAGCGGCCATCCGCATCCTCGGCCTCCGTGATCGTGAGACGGATCTGCTCACGAAAACAGTACGTCGGGGTGCCTGAAGCCGTCGTGAAGGCTGTGCGAAGGAGGGGTCGGGCGGCCCCCTCCCTGGCGGCTACGACGCCTTGATTTCGGTCCAGAGCTGGTCCCAGGTGGCGGTGTCGCGGCCCAGGTCCCGCTGGTACTCCAGCCGCGCCAGCTCGTCGCCGCTCGGATACTTCACGGGATGTTCGATGAGTCCGAGTGCCTCGCGATTGGGCGTGCCGTACCCGGTGGCCGTCGCGACGCCTGCAGCCACGGGCGGCCGGAGGACGTAGTTCATGAATTCGTGCGCGGCACGCGGGTGGCGGGCGCCCTGCGGCATTACCAGCGAGTCGAGCCAGATGGTCGAGCCTTCCTGCGGTAGGACGAAGCCGACCTGGGGCTGCTCCATCCGCGCCTGCTCGGCGTCGCCGTTCCAGATCTGGGCCGCCCACACGTCTCCCGTGATCAGCTGCCCCTTGACTGGGGCCGAGATGTACGCCTTCAGGTTCTGCTTGGCCTGGATGGCGTCCCGCTTGGCGGCCTCGAGCTGGGCGGGGTCGGTGGAATTGAGGGAGTGCCCCCGGTAGCGCAGCCAGGTGCCGATCACGTCGCGCTCGTCGTCCGCCTGGGTCATCTTCCCGCGGTACCGCGGGTCCAGGAAGATCTCCCAGCTTGCCGGCGGGTCGGGGATCCTGTCCCGGCGGTAGGCGATGCCGGTCACACCCCACATCCAGGGCATCGTGTACCGGTTACCCGGGTCGAAAGCGTGGCCGAGGAAGATGGGCGACAGGTTGTCCCAGTTGGTCAGGTACCGGCGGTGGAGGGGCAGCGCCAGCCCGGTGGCGATCAGCACCTCGACGGCGTAGGTGGACGGCACCACGATGTCGTAGCCGCGCGCGCCGGCCTGGAGCTTGGCGAGCATCTCCTCGTTGCTGTCGTAGAAGTCCATCGTCACCGCGACCCCGAACTCCTGCTCGAAGTTGGGGATGGTATCGGGGGCGACGTAGTCGGACCAGATGTAGATCGCCAGCTCGCGCTCCAGCGGTCCGAGGGCGCGGCCCGGGTCGTCGAGGGCCGGGTCGTGCCGAGCCGGGCGGCATGCCGCCAGGAGCGCGGTCGCGGCCGGCAGCGACAGCCCCAGCGCGACCGCCCGGCGCACGAACTCGCGCCGGTCGAGGCCGGTCATGAGCGCGCCCGCTGCCGGCCGTACCGGTCGGCCAGGTAGATCAGGAGCGTCGTGATCAGCAGGATCAGCGTGCTGATGGCGTTGATGCTCGGCTCGATGTTCCGGCGCACCATGGAGTACACCACGAGCGGCAGGGTCGAGGAGCCCGGGCCCGCGACCAGCGATGTGATCACGAAGTCGTCGAAGGACATGGTGAACGCGAGCAGTGCGGCGGAGAGAATGCCGGGCCACAGCTGCGGCACCGTCACCCGCCAGAAGGTCGTGATCTCGTCCGCCCCGAGGATCAGCGCCGCCTCCTCCAGGCTCTCGTCCATTCCCTCCAGGCGGGCGAGCACCACCACCACGACGAACGAGACGCAGAAGGCGACGTGCGCGATCGTGATCGTGGCCAGCCCGAGCGGCAGGCCGATCAGGACGTACAGAATGAGGAGCGAGATGCCGGCGACGATCTCCGGCGTCACGATCGGGACGTACAGTAGCGCTTCCAGCGCCCGCCGCCCCCGGAACCGGTGCCGCGCGAGGCCCAGCGCGAGCAGCGTGCCGAACAGGGTCGCGATCACCGTCGCCAGGACCCCGACGACGAGGCTCGTCCGCAGGGCCCGGAGGATGTCGTCCCGCTCCAGCAGGCGGCGGTACCATTCCAGGGAGAAGCCGGTCCACTCGACCGAGAACTTCGATGCGTTGAAGGAGAACGCGACCAGCACCAGGATCGGCAGGTGCAGGAACGCATAGACCGCGGCTACCAGCGCCACGAGCCAGCGGGGCAGGCTGCGCCCCATCGTCAGCCCGCCGCCATGGGCCGGCGATCCCGGATGCGCAGGTAGACGAGCACCGCGGCCAGCACGAGCACCATGAGGATGAAGGACGCAGCCGAACCGAACGGCCAGTTGCGGGCCGAGGCGAACTGGTTCTGTACCAGGTTGCCGATCATCATCTCCTTGGCCCCGCCAAGGAGGTCGGTCGTGAGGAAGGAGCCGAGCGCGGGGATGAAGACCAGGAGGCTGCCGGCGACCACCCCCGGAAGCGAGAGAGGCAGGGTGACCTGCCGGAACCGCGCGGCGGGTCGGGCCCCAAGCATTTCGGCAGCCTCGAGCAGGGAGCCGTCGAGCTTCTCCAGCGAGGCGTAGATCGGGAGGATCATGAAGGGCAGATAGCCGTACACCAGCCCGGCCATCACCGAGAAAGGTGTATAGAGCAGGGTGAGCGGCTCGCGGATGACCCCGAGCCGGAGCAGCCAGGTGTTGACGAGGCCGGTGTCCCGCAGGAGGAAGATCATCGCGAACGTGCGAACCAGGAAGCTGGTCCAGAACGGCAGCACGACGAGGAACAGGAGCAGATTCTTCCAGCGTCCGCTGCGGGCAATCGCGTAGGCGACCGGGTAGCCGAGCACCAGGCAGATCGCGGTGCAGACGAGGGACACCCCGAACGTCCGGCCGAGGATGGTGAGATAGATCGGGACGAGGAACCGGCGGTAGCTCTCGAGGGTGAGCCCGCGCTCCACGCCGCCGTACTCCCCTCTCGGCATGACGCTGTACGCGGCCATGATGAGCAGCGGGATCAGGAAGAAGACGACGAGGAAGAGCGCGCCCGGGCCAACCAGTCCCCAGGCCCGGGCCTCCGGACGCCGGTGTAGCCAGGCCAGGAGCCGCGGCCGGGCAAGCGGCATCAGGAGTCCTCGAGGATCTGGCAGTCCTCCGGCAGCCAGGCCACCAGGACGGGATCTCCCCGCTGCCAGGGAAGCGGCTTGCTGCGCTGGCCCTCGTTCCGCAGGGCCACGGTCACCGGGCTCCCGTCGCGCAGCGTCACCATGACGTGCATGGTCTCGCCCAGGTAGATGACCTCGCGGACCTCGCCCGGCAGCGCGTTCTCGCCGGGAGGCGCCTCCCCGGGCCGGCAGAGGTCCATCCACTCGGGCCGCACCGCGATGCGAGCCTCCCGCCCCTCCCGGACCGCCCGCCCGTCGGGCAGACGCACGCGCCCGCCGTCGGCCAGTGCGAGCTCGAGCCGTCCGTCGGCACCGCGGGTGGCCCGCCCGCCGAAGAAATTGGACTCGCCAATGAACCGGGCCACGAACGCCGTCCGTGGGTTCTCGTAGATCTCGGCCGGCGTGCCGAGCTGGGCGATCCGGCCGGTGTCCATCACCGCGATGCGGTCGCTCATGGTGAGCGCCTCCTCCTGATCGTGCGTGACGTACACGAACGTCGTCCCGAGCTGCCGGTTCAGGGCCTTGAGCTCGAGCTGCATCTCCTTCCGCACCTTGAGGTCCACGGCGCCGAGCGGCTCGTCCAGGAGGAGGATCGCGGGATCGAGCACGAGCGCCCGCGCCAGCGCGACCCGCTGCCGCTGTCCGCCGGAGAGCTGGGAGGGCATCCGTCCGGCGAACGTGTCCGGCGCGAGGCGGACCAGCTCGAGCGCGCGGCGCGCCCGGGCCGCGATCTCCGGCCGGGGCAGCTTCCGCTGCTCCAGTCCGAATCCGACGTTGCGCCCGACGGAGAGGTGGGGGAACAGCGCGTAGTTCTGGAAGACCATCCCGATCTTCCGCTGGTAGGGGCGGCGGGTGTTCACGACCTCGCCCAGGAGCCGGATTTCGCCGCCGTCCGGATCGGGCTCTTCGAAGCCGGCGAGCAGCCGGAGCGTGGTCGTCTTGCCGCAGCCGGAGGGGCCGAGGATGGAGAAGAACTCGCCCCGGCGGATCTCGAAGGAGACGCTGTCGACCGCCTTGACGCCGCCGAAGGCCTTCGACACTCGGGCGAGCTCGACCGCCGGAGAGCCGTTCACGCGGCGGCCGGGCGGCTAGTCCCGCCGGGCTTCGGCGGGGGCCAGCTTCTGGATCAGTTCCGCGTTGGTCTTCGTGGACTTGAGCTCGCCCAGCAAGTCGTTGAGGGCGTTCACGGCCGACATCCCCGCGATGCGCTGCCGGAGGGCGTGCGCGACGGCGAGCGCCGGGGGGCCCAGGAGCAGCTCCTCCCGCCGGGTGGCGCTCGCCACGAGGTCGATGGCGGGGAAGATCCGCCGCTCCGCGAGCTCCCGGCTCAGCACCAGCTCGCTGTTCCCGGTGCCCTTGAACTCCTCGAAGATGACCTGGTCCATCCGGCTCCCGGTGTCCACCAGCGCGGTGGCGATGATGGTGAGCGAGCCACCGCCCTGCGTGGGATCCACCGCCCGCGCGCTGCCGAGGAACCGCTTGGGCTTTTCCAGCGACTGCGCGTCGAGGCCGCCCGAGAGCGTGCGGCCGGTGCCTTTCTCGACCGCGTTGTAGGCCCGGGCCAGGCGGGTCAGCGAGTCCACGATCAGGATGACGTCTCCCCCCAGCTCCACGCGGCGCCGGGCCCGCTCGAGCAGGAGCTCGGCCACGGCCACATGCCGGGCCGGCGGGTTGTCGAAGCTGGAGGCCACCACCTCCCCGAACCCCGCCGCCTCCATCTCGAAGACCTCTTCCGGCCGCTCGTCCACCAGCAGGATGAACAGCCCCGCCTCGGGATAGTTCGTGCTCACCCCTTCCGCGATGGCCTGGAGCACCATCGTCTTGCCGGCCTTGGCCGGCGCCACGATGAGCGCGCGCTGGCCCTTGCCGAGCGGGCAGAGGAGATCGATGACGCGGTTGGTGAAGTCGGGCTGTCCCTGGCGGACGAGCCCGCACTCGAGCCGGAGCGGCTCGTTGGGGTGGATCGCGCCGAGCCGACCGAATTCAGGGCGCTGGCGGACCGCCTCGGGAGGGCGCCCGTTGATCGCGGTGACGCGCTCGAGCGCGGGCCCCCGTCCCTTGCCGCCGGGACGGGTCTCGCCCTCGATCTCGTCCCCGGTCCGGAGCTGGTACTGGCGGACGACGCGCTCGCCGACGTACACGTCCCCGCTGGCCGGGAGGTAGTTCGCCTCCCGGCGCCGCAGGAAGCCGCTGCCCCGCGCGGCCGTCTCGAAGACGCCGAGCGTCACGCGGCTGCCGGGCGCGGATGTGTGGGGACGAAGGCCGTCGGCATGGTCTGCAGGAAGATATCGCCCCCGGGTCCGGGGGACAGCCCGTGGGGCTGGCGTGCACCGCGCGACGCCTGCAACATTCGCCGTCTCCGACGCCGGGGTCCGGTGAGCGAGTTCATCCGTTTCGCCCTCGTCACGTTCACGTCCATCCTCTTCATCGTGGACCCGGTCGCGGTCGTGCCCGCGTATCTCGTCATCACCCAGAACGAGACGGCGGCGGCGCGGCGGCGGACGGCGCTCAGGGCCTGCGTGGCCATGACCCTCCTGCTCGCGGTCTTCGCCGCGACGGGTACGCTCATCTTCCGCGCGTTCGGCATCACGCTGCCGGCGTTCCGCACCGCCGGCGGGCTGATCCTCTGGTTTGCCGCGATGGACATGCTCCGGGGAGAGCGGCCGAGCCAGGAGGGGCGGATCGAGCTGCAGGAGGGCCAGGAAAAGGAGGACGTCGCGCTGACCCCGCTCGCAATCCCGCTGCTCGCGGGGCCCGGCGCCATCTCCACTATCGTCGTGCTGGCGGGGCAGGCGCACGAGCCGGCCCACGTCGCGACGCTCTACGCCGCGATCGGCGTGACCGGGCTTCTGTCCTACGTGACGCTCCGGGCCGGCGAGCCGCTGCTTTCCCGCCTGGGCAACACCGGCATCCGCGTGATGACGCGGATCATGGGACTCCTGCTCGCGGCCGTCGCCGTGCAGTTCGTCTTCACCGGTCTCAAGGAGGGGCTGGGCCTCTAGGCCGGCCACTACCCACCTCTTTCAAGGGAGCGCCCCCATGCGGAGCTGCCTCACGGAGTTCATCGGCACCTTCTTCCTGGTGCTCACGGTGTGCCTCACTGTGATCGGCGCGGTACCGATGGCCCCGCTCGCGATCGGCGCCTCGCTCATGATCATGGTGTACATGGGCGGCCACGTTTCGGGCGGCCACTACAACCCGGCCGTGTCGCTGGCGGTGCTGCTGCGCGGGAAGATGGCGTCGGGCAGCGCGTTCGTGGCCTACGTGGCGAGCCAGGTGGCCGGCGCGATCGCGGCGGCGCTGGCGGCGTACGTGATCACCGGGAAGACCTTCGCGCCGGCACCGGCCGATTCGGCGTCCACGCTCGCGGCGGTGCTGGTCGAGGTCCTCTTCACGTTCGCCCTGGCCCTCGTGGTGCTGAACACAGGGGTATCGGAGAAGACCAAGGGGAACTCGTTCTACGGGCTCGCCATCGGCTTCACGGTCGTGGTCGGTGCCTTTGCCGGCGGCTCCATTTCGGGCGGCGCCTTCAATCCGGCGGTCGGCACCGGCCCGATCCTGGTGAACGCCGCCCTCGGCGGCGGCTCCCTCGCGCATTGGTGGCTCTATCTGGTCGGTCCGTTCGCCGGCGGCGCCCTGGCCGCCGCCGTGTTCGGGATTCAGGAGGGCTCCGGGGGGCGGTAGGCGCCCCAATCCCAGCGTCTTACCGCATTTCTGCGACCATAGGGCTCCCCCGGGCATCCGTAGCTGGTCAGCAGGATTCCGGCCTCGAGGCCGCCACGGACCACTGCAGGGAGCTGCCTGAATGTCGCCAGTCACTCGCAATCGTCTCCGGTTCACCGGCTTTGTCGGTGCCGCCTTCGCCGCCGGCCTCTCGCTCGCCGGCCTGCTCGATCTCCCCCGTTTCGGTCACGCGCAGCAGGTGGCTCAGCTGGGTCAAGCGGCGGCAGTCACGGCTCCGCCCCCGGTGGGCGCATCGGCCGCCTCGCGGCAGCTCTACGACCTGAGCGAGGCGTTCGCCTCCGTCGCCGAGCATGTGAAGCCCAGCGTGGTCTACATCAGGGCCGAGCGGAAGCCGGAGGCGGACGATGCGAGCGGCGGCGCGCCCCGGATGCAGCTGCCGCCGGGATTCGAGCGGTTCTTCCAGTTCGGGCCGGGGCTCCAGAACCCCCAGCAGCCCCGGGCGGAGCAGGCCTCGGGCTCCGGGTTCATCGTCTCCCGTGACGGCTACATCCTTACCAATGCGCACGTGGTGGACGACGCGCGGCAGGTGACCGTCCGGTTGCTGGACCGCCACGAGTTCCCCGCCAAGGTCATCGGCACCGACCCGAGCACCGACGTCGCCGTGCTGAAGATCAATGCGACCGACCTCACGCCGGCGCCGCTCGGCAACAGCGACGCCGCCCGTGTGGGCGAGTGGGTGCTGGCCGTGGGCAACCCCCTCGGCGACAACCTCACGTTCACCGTCACCCAGGGCATCATCAGCGCCAAGGGCCGGGTGCTGAACCTGCCGAACCGGACGAATCGCAGCATCCAGGACTTCATTCAGACCGACGCGGCGATCAACCCCGGCAACTCGGGCGGGCCGCTGGTCAGCGTGCAGGGTCAGGTTGTTGGCATCAACTCGGCGATCGCGAGCGAGACGGGCTACTACTCCGGGTACGGCTTCGCGATCCCGATCAACCTGGCCCGCCAGGTGATGGATCAGATCATCAAGGGCGGCCACGTGGAGCGGGCGGCGCTCGGCATCCTGGTCCGCGACGCGACCGCCAACGACGCGCAGTACGTGGGGCTGCCCGAGGTCCGGGGCGTGCTGGTTCAGGACTTCACACCGGAGGGGAAGGCGGCCGAGAAGGCCGGCCTGGAGCCCGGCGACATCATCGTGGCGGTGGACGGCCGGCCCGTGGAGTACGTCGCGCAGCTGCAGCAGACCATCGCCTTCCGGAAGCCGGGCGAGATGGTGAGGGTCGAGGTGGCCCGCAAGGGCGGTGCGCGGAAGACCTACATGGTTCCGCTCCAGCGCGTACCGGAGCGCTCCGAGGTCGCCTCGACCGGCGAATCCGGCGGCGACAACGCCGGCAGCGGCGAGGCCGCGCCGATGGCGGCTTTGGGCGTGTCGGTCGCGCCGCTCGACCGGGCGACGCTCGACCAGTACTCCATCCCGAGCGGCGTGCGCGGAGTCGTCGTCACCGACGTGCGGCCCGACGGGCCGGCCTTCGAGTCGGTGGCCGGCCCCGACAACGGCGGGCCGGACATCATCCTGTCGGTCGAGGGGAAGCCGGTTGGCTCGCCTGGGGAGCTGCGACACGCGCTCGCGGCCTCGAAGCCCGGCGACATCGTGACGCTGCGGATCTACAACGCCCAGTCGAAGAGCTACCGGATCGAGCGGGTAAAGCTGGGCTCTGCCGCGAACAAGTAGTTTCGAGGGATC
>DASWAI010000032.1:0-3845 GCA_036391215.1 Gemmatimonadales bacterium | reverse complement strand
CCTACCGCCGGCGACATCGCGGTCGGAGCACCTCTGGTTCCCGTAACCGGCAAGGCCGCGGGCGCGGGACGCCTGACGGCAGCGGCACTGGTCAGCCGGTACCAGGCCGCCTACGCCGCGGCGCAGGCCGAGCTGGAGACGGGCTTCCGGACGGCGGGGTTCGCGAACCTGTTCGCGCCCGACCGCCTCGACTCCCCGAAGGGCGTACAGGCCGCGCGGCTGGCCGCGGGAACGGCGTCGGCCTACGTGGCGCGCTATCGCCGGCGCGAGGCGGAGATCGAGCAGGCTTACGCCGACTCGTTCGCGGTGCTCAGCAAGCAGCTCAACTGGTCGGCGGAGGGGCGGAAGGCGTGGGAGAAGCGCCAGGTCCTGCAGGAGAAGCCGGAGATCGCCAAGCTCGCGTCGTTCCTGCTGGAGCAGATCGACAGCCTGTACGGAGTGCTCTCCTCCCAGGAGGGCGCCTACGACATCAAGGACGGCCAGATCACCTTCCAGGACGCCAAGGCCGCCCACGCCTACGCGGAGATCCGGCCCTGGCTCGACCGCCGGGCCAACCTGTGGGCCGACACGGCGTCCGGCGTCCCCACCACCGCCGCGCGGGTCCTGCGTGCGATGGGCGCCACCAAGCTTCCCGAGGGCGGCGCCTTCTAGCCGGCCTTCCGCTCAGCGAGGGGCCCGGAACACCGGGGCCATCGCGCGCTCCATCTCGAAATCCGGCGCATCCGGATTCTTCCGGTACAACTCGATCAGCGCCGCGATGTTGCGCTGCGACCGCCAGAGCTCGTCCTCGGTGCCTGGCGTGCGGTCGGCGTCTCCTTCGCGCCGGGCGTACATGTCCGCGAAGACGAGACGGGCCTCGCGGATGAACCGCATCTTCTTCCCCGTTTCCCGCGCCACCAGCACAATGGACGAATCAATCAAGGGCCGGCCTCCGGCCGGATTGATGATGAGCGCGTCGTGCACGACGGCCTGGACGTTGTCCAGGAAGGCCTTGCGCTGGGTCTCCGCGAGGCCCAGGCCGTCCGCCGCCGCCAGTGAGAAGGAGTCCTGCGAAGCATCGAACCGGGCCGGCCCGGGCTGCTGATCAGCCGGAGCGACGGCCGGGAGAGATCTTGACGGCGAGTCGGCGGATTGGGCCCGCCCCGGGACCGTGGTGCCCAGAGCCAGCAGCAGCCCCGCCGACGTGCCGAGCCACACGCGCATTTCTCGGCCCTCCGAAGGCAAGCGGAGCTACATCCCTACGATAAGGGGTTTCCCGCCCGGCGCGAGCCCCGGCCGGACGGACCGGTTAGAGGCGCCCGCGGAACCCGTGGGGGCGGCCGCGCCCGATCACCTCGCCGCGGCCCGGCACGCACCGGTCGTCGCCGACGATGATGACCGGGCGGGAGCGGATCCCGCTCTCGGTCGAGAAGTCGCCGACGGGAACCGGGGCAGGAGCCGATCCCGAGGTGGCGGGGATGACGCTCACGGTCTGCCCCGGTGCGAGCGCCTCGCCGGCGCCGGCCGCCGCAGCGTCCTCCTCGGGCGCGGTCACGGGCTCCGGGGTCGGAAAGGGCGCGGGCGTGCTGGCGGCGGGGGTTGCAGCGGAAACATCGCGAGCAGGGCGGGCATGGGTGCGAACCGGCGCCGGCACCGGGCGCCGGCGGGCCGGCGCCATGACCGTTGCGCCCGGCTCGGCGCGGGCCACCGCCAGCTCGCGGGCGGAAACCACGGCGGGCGTCGCCGACTGGTCCGCGGGATCCAGCAGCGTGAGATCACGGCGCGGCGGCACCGCCCGCTCGCCGCTGCACGCGGCGAGCACGAGCGCGCAGGCCAGGAGAAGCGAAGCCGACGGGATGCGCATGCGACCTCCGGAGCCGGAACTACTGCAGGATACCAGAGAGACGCACGGGTGCAAGAGCGCCGCACAGCGCAGTGTGGAACGGAGGAGCCGACGGCCTACTTCGCTCGCTCCAGGTATACCCCTTCCCGCGGATTCACCCGCACCCTGTCGCCTTCGCCCACGAATTCCGGCACCTGGATCGTGAGCCCGTTGCTCAGCTTGGCGGGCTTGGTGCTCGCCGTCTTGGTGGCGGTTTTCATGATGGGCGCGGTTTCCACGACGTCCAGCTCCACCACCGACGGCAGCTCGATGCCGATCGGGCGGCCGTTCAGCCACTCGGCGATGAACGTCATCCCCGACTCGAGCCACTGGCCGGCATCGCCCATGATCTCGTTGTCCAGGGTGTACTGCTCGTAAGACTCGTTGTCCATGACGTGGAGACCGTTCGCGTCCCGGTACAGCACCTGGAGCTCTTTCGTGTCCAGCCGGGCGTCGTCCACGAACTCGGTGGCGCTGAGCCGGGTGTCGAACGTGTTACCCGAGTTCAGATTGCGCAGCCGAACCTGGACGAACGCACGCAGGTTGCCCGGCGTGCGATGCTGGAAGTCCATCACGCGGCACGGCGCGCCGTCGATCATCAGGACGTGGCCGCGGCGGATGTCGGAAGCCTTCATGCAGCACTCCTCAAGTCAATGACGCCCGCCCCGGGGGACCCGGGTGCGGGCGGCAGGAAAATACACCCCGGCCCGCCCGGCCGGAACCGCCGGGCGGCCGGGGTTCTTGACCGAAGTACTACGTCCTTGACATATATGGCGTCGGACCCAGGGAGCCGCTGCCGCGGGAGCGTCTCATGACCGCACGTAACGAATTCGAGCTTGGTGCCGACGAACGGATCTGGGAAGAGGTTCGCGACCGCCTGATGCGCCACCCCGACCTCGACGTGACCGACGTGGAGATCGAAGTCGAGGAAGCCGAGGTCACCCTGGTGGGCCGGGTGGACAGCCGCGAGGCCAAGTGGCTCGCCGAAGAGGTGACCCGTGCGGTGCCGGGCGTGCAGGACGTGCACAACCGGCTCAAGGTCGCCCGCTGGTAGCCGGCTAAAGCGCCTTCGCCAGACCGGCCAGCGTTTCGAGCGCCTCCTCCCAGCCGCCCCGGAGCGGGAAGCCGCAGTTGAGCCGGAAGCAGTGGCCGTAGGTCTCCCCCGTCGAGAACAGCCGTCCCGGAACGATGCCCACCCGCCGCGCAAGCGCGCGGCGGGACAGTTCCATCGTGTCTTTTCCCCGCGCCAGCTCGATCCAGAGCAGATGGCCGCCCTGCGGCCGCGAGACCCGGGTCCCCTCGGGAAACAGGCGGGTTACCGCGAGCCGGTAGTCAGCCACCTGGGACCGGAACGCCTGCCGGACGCGCCGGAGGTGGTGCTCTGCCCCGCCCCCGCTCAGATACTCCGCCAGGGTGAGCTGGGCCAGCGTGTTGGTGTGGATCGACGTGGCCAGCTTGAGCTTCCGGATCCGCGCGGTGTGCCGTCCGCCCCAGAGCCAGCCCACCCGGTACCCGGGCGCCACCGTCTTCGAGAACGACGAGCACAGGATCACGTCGCCGGTCTGATCGAAGGCCTTGAGCGGGGCCGGGCGGGCGTCGCCGAAGTAGAGATCGCCGTAGAGATCGTCCTCCACCACCGCCACCCCGTGCCGGGCGAGCAGCGCCACTTGCTCCGCCTTGCGGTCGTCCGGCACCGCGAACCCGAGCGGATTGTGGAAGTTGGGATTGGTGAGAAACGCGCGGGGGCGGGTCCGGCGGATCGCCGCCTCCAGGTGCTCCAGCGAGACCCCGGTCTCCGGATCGGTCGGCACCTCCACCACCCGCAGGCCGAGTGACTCCGCCGTCTCCAGAAACCCGTAGTACGAAGGGGACTCGACCAGCAGGACGTCGCCGGCGCGGGTGAGCGCCCGGAGCGCGAGCTGGATCGCCTCGGTACAGCCGTTCGTCACGAGCAGCTCGTCCGGCCGGAGCACCAAGCCGGCCG
>DASWAI010000031.1:0-12794 GCA_036391215.1 Gemmatimonadales bacterium | reverse complement strand
GAGGAGGGCCACCTCGACGGCGCCGCGGAGGCCCGGTTCCACACCCGAAGCGGACTCCTCACCGCCCGGCGGGACGGAGACTGGATCAGCCTCGACTTTCCCGCGACTCCCCCGGCGGCCTGCCAGCCGCCGGCCGAGCTGGCGCGGGCAGTGGGAGCACCCGTCCGCCTGATCCTCAAGACGCCGTTCGACTACCTCGTGGAGCTCGAGTCCGAGGCCGCGGTGAAGGCGCTGGCCCCCGATCTCGGCGCGCTGGCGCGGCTCGGTGGGCGCGGGGTCATCGTCACCGCCCGGTCCACGACCCCCGGATTCGACTTCGTCTCCCGGTTCTTCGCTCCGGCCGCCGGCGTCCCCGAGGACCCCGTCACCGGCTCGGCCCATTGCGCGCTGGGGCCGCTCTGGGGCGAGCGGCTGGGCAAGACCTCGCTGATCGGCTACCAGGCCTCGCCGCGGGGCGGGGTGGTGCGGGTGACGCTGGCCGGCGACCGCGTGCTCCTCGCCGGTCAGGCGGTGACCGTGCTCCGGGCGGAGCTGGTCGCGTGAGCGACCCCGTCGCTGCATTCCATCTGCTGGACCTGCGGGTGGGACGGGTGCTGCGGGTAGAGCCCAACGAGAAGGCCCGGAAGCCGGCCTACAAGCTGTGGATCGACTTCGGCCCGCTGGGCGAGAAGCGCTCGAGCGCCCAGCTGGTCGACCTCTACCGGCCCGAGGAGCTGGTGGGCCGGCTGGTCGTCGCGGCCGTGAACCTCGGCGCGCGGGTGATCGCGGGATTCACGTCCGAGGTGCTGGTGCTGGGCCTGCCGGACGAGGCCGGCCGGGTAGTGCTGCTGGCGGCGGAGCGGGACGTGCCGCTGGGCGGCCGGGTGTACTAGCGGGTTACTGCTTTACCGCCGTCCCGCTGTCCGCCTCCGCCGGCCGCACGACCAGCCCGCTGACCGCGCCCTCGCTGGTCAGGGTCCACTCGATGACCATCGGGCGCTTGGCCGCCGTGAACGCCGAGGTCCTGCTGTACACGCGGTCGGGCGCGAGATCGTCCACGTGCTCGTCCACGGTGCGCCGCTCGCGGCCCAGCTGCGTCACCGCCTTCCCGGCAAACGCCCCCAGCTCGGCCGCGCTGCCGAACACGTGCTGCAGCTCGGGGGTGAACCGGTTCCACAGCTTGCCGTACTCGGCTCCGTAGAGCCAGCTGGTATAGATCCGGCCCTGCTCCATCGTCATGCCCGTGGCGCGGCCGCCCGGCGGCGCGCAGGCCGCGAGCGCGAGCAACGCCGGCGCCACCCGGAGAGAAAGTCGAGGAATGGTCATGCGCGTGTACGTCTCGGTTGACATGGAAGGCATCGCTGGGATCGTCCACGAAGACCAGACCAACCCGGTGGATCCCCGATGCGCCGCGGAGTACGCCCGCGGGCGGAAGCTGATGACCGCCGAGGCCAACGCCGCCGTGGAGGGGGCGCTGGCCGCCGGGGCCGGCTTCGTTCTCGTCAATGATAGCCACTGGGCCATGAGAAATCTGCTGGCCGAGGAGCTCCACCCGGCCGCCGAGCTCCTGAGCGGGGGTCCGAAGCGGCTGTCGATGCTCGAGGGGATCGACGCGGGGTTCGACGCCGCGCTCTTCATCGGCTACCACGCCCGGGCCGGCACGGCGCGGGCCCTCCTCGATCACACCATGACGGACGTGGTCCGCGATGCCCGCCTCAACGGCCGCTCCATGGGAGAGCTGGGCCTCAACGCGGCGCTGGCCGGATCGTACGGGGTGCCGGTCGCGCTCGTGAGCGGCGACCGCGCCACCGCCGACGAAGCCCGCGACGTCCTCGGATCCGACGTCGGGACCGTCGTAGTGAAGGAGGCGGTGAGCCGGCACGCGGCCCGCAGCATGGCCCCCGAGGTGGCGCGGCAACGAATCCGCGAGGGCGTGACCGCGGCGCTCCGCCGCCCGCATCGCCCCTTCGTGGCCCCGAGCCCGAGCACCATCGAGGTGGACTTCACGTTCACCTACCAGGCGGACTACGCCGAGCTGGTGCCGGGATCGGTGCGCCGGGGTCCCCTCACGGTCGCCTATACCCACCCCGACTTCCACGAGCTGTTCCGGGCCTGGCGCGCCCTCTACAACCTCGCCCGGTCCGAGTAGGCGGCTAGCCGCGGCGGAGCGTGAAGACGGGAAGCTCCGGCGGGCAGAAGAGGCGCGCGCGGATGTCCGCCGTGCCGATGCCGCGCGAGACGTAGAGCCGGCTCCAGCGAGCCTGGTACCACCCCGCAACGAAGCGCCCCGAGCCGGTCGGCGTGTACGCCGGTACGCCGGGAATCCGGATCTGCCCGCCGTGCGTGTGGCCGGAGAGCGTGAGGGCCGGGGCCGACACGCCCGCCGGGGACGCCTGGTCGGCGAATCCCGGCTCGTGCACCACGCCGATCAGCTCCACCCCGGCCGGCACGCCGGCCGCGGCGGCCCCGAGGTCCGCCCCGCCTGCCAGCACGTCGTCCAGCCCGGCGAACGCCAGCTCGGCCCTACCCACCCGCACGACGGCGTGCTCGTTGATCAGCAGCGTCGCGCCGGCTTTGGCGTATGCGTCGCGCGCCACGTCGCCCACCGTGCCCCCGCGATAGTCCCAGTTGCCCAGCACGGCGAGCGTAGCCGCCGTCCCTCGCACCGCGCCGACGAACGCGACCAGCTCCCCAAGCGCTGCGACCGTCTCGCACTGGTCGCCGGTGAGAACCACGATCTCAGGCCGCTCCGCCGCGATGAGCTCGACGGTCCGCTCGGCCGCGGGGCGGTTGGCCGGCAGGTGGACGTCGGACACCTGGGCGATCCGGACGCCGTCCAGCTCCTTCGGCAGGGCCGGGAGCGTGACCTCGTACCGGCTCACCAGCACGCGGCGCGGCTCCACCAGGAACATGTCGCCGCCCAGCCCGGCCGCGGCGACACCGACCCCGGCGCCGGCGAGGAAGCGACGCCGGGAGATCGGCACGGAAGTCATCGGGGGGGACGAAGCCGGCGAGACCGGCGGAATGCCGTCCGGATCAGCTCGCGGCCTGGTCCGGAAGCGCGCCGAACCGGCGCTCGCGCCGGTGGAAATCGGCGACGGCCTCGCGCAGGTGGTCGGGGCCGAACTCGGGCCACATGGTGGGGACGAAGCACAGCTCGGCGTAGGCGCATTCCCACAGCAGGAAGTCGCTCAGGCGGCGCTCGCCGCCGGTGCGGATGAGCAGGTCCACGGGGCCGGCCGCCGGCGTGCCGTGGTCCACGATGGCGAGCAGCCGCCCGAACGACTCGCGGGAAGGCACCGTGCCGGGCGTGACGCACTGCGCGGCGCGCAGGATCGCGTCCCGCGCCGAATAGTCGATGGCCAGGCGGAGCAGGAGCCTGGTGCCGGCCGCGGTGGCGGTCTCGACGAAGTCGATCGTGTCCAGCAGTCCCTGCGAGAGCCGGTCCCGCCGCCCCAGCACGGTGAGCCGCACGCCCTCGGCGGCGCAGTGCGCCGCTTCCGCCCGGAGATACTCGCTGAAGAGCCGCATCAGCCACTTCACCTCGCGCTCGGGCCGCTGCCAGTTGTCGGCGGAGAACGCGAAGAGCGTGAGCGTCCCGATCCCCAGATCCGGCGCCGCCTCCACCATCCGCCGCACCACGTCGGCCCCCGCGCGGTGTCCGGCCGCCCGCGAGCGGCCCTGGCGCGTGGCCCAGCGTCCGTTGCCGTCCATGATGATCCCGACGTGGATGCCGGCGGGCGGCGAAGCAGCTGGCTGGCCTGGTTTCATCGGTTCAAGGCTCCCGTTCGGGACCGCCCCTGCGGTCCCGCATGGTACGGATCAGGGCTTCCATGTGGTCGAGGTAATGCTCGAGCGCCTGGCGTCCCGCGGCGCTCAGCCGGTATTCCGTGCGGGGAAGGCGCCCCTCGAAGGTCTTGGTGCAGGTTATGTACCGCGCCTCCTCGAGCTTCCGGGCGTGGACGCTGAGATTGCCGTCGGTCGTCTCGAGCAGGCGTTTGAGCTCGTTGAAGGAGAGCGACTCGTTCACCGCGAGCGCGCTCACGATCGCGAGGCGCATCCGCTCGTGGATCAGGCGGTCGAGCCCGAGCGCTTCCTCGCGCGCAGCCCGTCCGGCGCTCAAGCCCCGCTCTTCGGCCTCGGTCCGCCCGGCGGGGTGGATGCTCGGGCGGGCACCGTGCGGCTCAGCCACCGTGCCTCCGCGCGATGACCAGCCCGAACCCGATGTGCAGGCCGCCGAATCCCAGCCCCATGAGCGCATTGCCCCAGGCCGGCGGAGCGAAGAGCGCGAACGCCCCCACGGCCATGAAGCAGAGCCCCATCAGCGGCACGGCGCGCACCGAATACGCCCCGCCGGTCACGACCCCAGTGCCGTATAGCAGGAGCCAGGTGCCCGGGAGCGCGGCCTCGAGCCCGTGCCGGGCCAGCACCACCGTGAGCAGCAGGCCCACGAGCAGCGGCGGGACGTAGCTCAACACGAACCGGCGTCCGGAGTACGAGAAGACGGACGTGCCGGCCCGCCGCGCCTTCGCGCTCATGGTGGCGATCCCGATCACCAGCGATACCGCGCCCGCGGCGAGCCAGATGGCAAGCCACGCCGGCGTTCCCCGGTCCCCGTGCGCCACCACCGCGGCGGTGACCGCGGTGATGCCCATCGCCACTCCACCCCAGCCGGGAACGGAGGTGAACGACGTCGCGCGCTCCATGGTCCGCCGGATGAACGACAGGTTGTCCATCGCCCGCGCGTGGAGCGCGGGCTCAGCGGCCTCGGGCGGCTGGCGGAGGGGTGTGACGCTGGCCATGGGAATGTAGGATACCCAATCCGCCTCACCGGCAGCAAGTGCTTTGCCCGATAGAGGTGGCAGGCGGAAACAACCCCGGGGCCGGCCGCCGGCCCCGGGGTCAGGCCCGGCCTAGAGGCCGGAAGTGCAATGGGGACAACGACTCGCCTGAATCGGGATGGTCATCGCGCAGGCCGGACAGGTCTTCGTCGTGGGCGCTGCTGCCGGTTCGGGCTTCTGGAGCTTCGCGGCCGCGCGCACAAGCAGGAAGACGGCGAAGGCCACGATGATGAAGCTGACCACCGAGCTGACGAACACCCCGTAGTTGAGCGTCACCGCGCCGGCAGCCTTGGCGTCGGCGAGGGAGCTGTAGGGGGGCGCGGCCTTGGTTCCGGGTTCGAGCAGGAGGTACAGGTTGGCGAAGTCCACCTTGCCAAGGGCCAGGCCGATCGGCGGCATGATGATGTCGTTGACCAGCGAGGTCACGATGGTGCCGAAGGCCGCGCCCATGATGAAGCCGACGGCGAGGTCCAGCACGTTGCCCCGCATGACGAACGCCTTGAAGTCCTTCAGCATCCCGTGCTCCCGAAGAAGAGGGTTGCAAGAAGATGCAGTAAGAAATGAGAGGTGAGAAGTGAGAGGGGAGGCATGCGGGGCTGGCAAGCCTCTTGCCCCCTGCGGCTGCCAGTACGCGCTTTGCCGCCCACGCCTCGGGCGGAACTCCAAAGCGCTGTGCAGAGCGCAACGCCGCGCCGGGGGCACCGATCAGCGTGCAACTTTCTGCTGCCTTCCGTTCTCGTCCCGGCCGACTCGCGACCGTCGCCGTGCTCCTCGGTGGCATCGCCCCGCTCCTCCGGGAGCCCGGCGCCGCCGGGGAGGAACGCCCGGCCCGGCCCGCCATCGTTGCGCCGGCGGCCGCCGCCGCGCTCCCGGCGCCTGCCGCCGTGCTCCCGGCGCCGGGCGTTGCCGCGACCGGACCCCGGGCCAAAGGCCACACGCCCACCGGATGGCCGGCGGGGCCGGCCGCGCTCCCCGGCTCCATCCTGCCGGCTCACCGGATCGTCGCGTTCTACGGCAACCCCTACTCGAAGCGCATGGGCGTCCTGGGCGCGCTGCCCCGGGATTCCATGTTCGCCCTGCTGCGGACGACGGCGGCCGAGTGGGGCACGGCCGACTCGACCGAGCCGGTCCGGCCGGCGCTGCACCTCATCGCGACGGTCGCGCAGGGGCTCCCCGGACGCGACGGCATGCATCGGCTCCGGATGCCGGACAGCCTGATCGACCAGGTCGCCGGCTGGGCGGAGGCGAACCACTGGCTCCTGTTCCTCGACGTGCAGGTGGGCCAGAGCACGGTCCAGAAGGAGCTGCCGCGGCTCCTGCCCTACCTGGCCCGGCCGTACGTGCACCTCGCGCTCGACCCCGAGTTCTCGATGAAGGACGGATCGGCGCCCGGCACGCGCATCGGCACCATGGACGCGGCCGACGTGAACTACGCCGTCGCGACGCTCGCGGGACTGGTGGACAGCCTCAAGCTGCCGCCCAAGGTGCTCGTCGTGCACCGCTTCACCCAGCGCATGCTCACCAACTACGACCGGATCACCGTGGACCCGCGGGTCCAGGTGGTGATCGACATGGACGGGTTCGGCGGGCGGCCACTCAAGCGCAGCGTGTACCGTGACTTCGTCGTGAAGGAGCCGGTGCAGTTCACCGGGTTCAAGCTGTTCTACAAGAACGACCAGCCGATGATGACGCCGGACGAGGTCCTCTCGCTCTCGCCCGTGCCGGTCTACATCCAGTACCAATAGCGCCGGCGGCCTGCATATTGGTGGGGTGCCGGCAGCCCCCCCTTCCGCCCCCGCCCCTGCCCCTGCCCGGACGGCCGTGGCCCGAGTCACCCGGCGGCTGATCCCGTTCCTCTTCCTCCTCTACATCCTGGCCTTCCTCGACCGCGTGAACGTGGGGTTCGCGGCGCTCGAGATGAACCAGACCCTCGGCTTCGGCCCGTCCGTGTACGGGCTCGGCGCCGGCATGTTCTTCCTCGGCTACTGTCTCTTCGAGGTGCCCAGCAACCTCGTGCTCTACCGCACCGGGGCGAGGGTGTGGATCGCGCGGATCATGGTCACCTGGGGCCTGGCCGCGTGCGCGATGATGCTGGTGCATGCGCCGTGGAGCTTCTATCTCATCCGGTTCCTCCTGGGCGTGGCGGAAGCCGGCTTCTTCCCCGGCATCATCTTCTATCTCACGCACTGGTATCCCGCGCGCGACCGGGCGCGCGCCTACTCCTGGTTCCTCGCGGCCATCCCCATCTCCGGCATCGTGGGCGGCCCGCTCTCCGGAGCGCTGCTCGGGCTCGACGGGCGGCTCGGGCTTCAGGGCTGGCAGTGGCTGTTTCTGCTCGAGGGGATTCCCTCGGTGGTGGTGGGCTTCCTCGTGCTCGTCCTCCTGCCGGAGCGGCCCGCCGACGCCGCCTGGCTCGCTCCCGACGAGAGGGCCTGCCTCGAGCACACCCTCGCCGCCGAGCGGGCGGACGCGGTGGCCGAGCACGGCGCGAGCCTTGGGCGGGCGCTCGCGAGCTCGCGGGTCTGGTGGCTGGGGACGGTCTATTTCCTGATCGTGGCGGGCCTGTACGCGTTCAGCCTGTGGTTGCCCCAACTGGTGAAAGGAAGCGGCACGCTCTCCAACCTCGCGGTCGGGGCGATCACGGCGGTGCCCTATCTGGTGGCGGCGGCCGGCATGGTGCTGGTGGGAGGAAGCTCGGACCGCTCGGGCGAGCGCCACTTGCATCTGGCCCTGCCCGCGCTCGCCGCCGCGGCCGGGTTCCTGGCGGTGGCGCTCGCCCGGACGCCGGTGCCGCTCGTCGCGGCACTGTCGGTCGCGGCGTTCGGCCTGCTCGCATGCCTCGGTCCCTTCTGGGCCCTGCCCACGGCGTTCCTCAAGGGGGAGGCGGGAGCGGGCGGCATAGCGCTCATCAATTCGATGGGCGCGCTGGGCGGATTCGTGGGCCCTTATCTTCTCGGTGTGGTCAAGGATCGCACCGGGAGCTTCACGCCGGGGCTCCTGCTGCTGGGCGCGATGGCGGCGGTGGCGGCGGGGATGGTGCTGGGAATGCGGCGCACGGAGCGGGAGCGGCCGGGGGAGAGAGCGGCATGAGCATCGAGATCAAGCGCGCGTACGAGCCGCCTTCGGCCAGGGACGGCGAGCGGATACTGGTGGATCGGCTGTGGCCGCGAGGCCTGAGCCGGAAAGCGGCGGCCATCGACCACTGGGCTCGCGACCTCGCACCCAGCACCGCCCTGCGCCAGTGGTCGGGCCACGAGCCGGCCAAGTGGATGGAGTTCAAGCGGCGCTACTTCGCGGAGCTCCGCGCCGCCGGGCCCGCCGTCCGCGAGCTTGTTGGCCGTGCCCGGCATCATACGGTCACGCTGGTCTACGCGGCGCGGGACGAGCGGCACAACAATGCGGTCGCGCTGCGCGAGCATCTGCGCCGCCGCCTCCGGGCCCGCCGCCCACCGCGCCGCGCGTGACGACCCACCTCGCCCTGCTCCGCGCCATCAACCTCGCCGGCCACAAGCCGGTCGCCATGGCCGACCTGCGCGACTTGCTGACCGGGCTAGGCTTCACCGATCCGCGGTCGCTGCTCCAGAGCGGCAACCTCGTCTTCCGCGGCGGAAGCCGCACCGGCGCACGGCTGGAAGGCTTCCTCGAGGCGGAAGCGAAGAAGCGGCTCGCGCTCGAGACCGACTTCTTCGTGCGCACGGCGCGGGAGTGGCAGGCCATCGTCTCCCGCAACCCGTTCCACGCGGAAGCCGAGCGGGATCCCGGCCATCTCCTGTTTCTGGTCCTCAAGGACGCGCCTGCGCCCGCTGATGTGCGGGCGCTTCAGGCGGCCATCACCGGCCCCGAGGTGGTGCGGGCCGACGGCGCCCACGCCTACATCGTCTACCCCGACGGCGTCGGCCGCTCGCGCCTCACGCATGCCCTCATCGAAAGGAAGCTCGGCACCCGCGGGACAGGCCGGAACTGGAACACGGTGCTCAAGCTCGCGGCTCTCGCCGGGGCGTGAGCAACGACGACCGATCTCCAATCGTACTATAGATTGCGAAGGTTGTTCCGGCGCAGCGTGACATGGTTGCCCCGCGCCCGTTCCAGAAGGAGACGGCCTATGATCCCCGCGCTGTTGGTTCCGAGTTCCGCGCGACTCCTCGCGGTGCTGGCCTTGGCAGGCTGCGCCGCTTCCCGATCGCCCAATCTCGAAGGTCCCGCTCCCGACCAGGCCATCCAGATCCTGGCCGCCGCTCGCACGCCGGCCGCAGCACGGGTCACGATCGGCCTGGCCGCGCCGGCTCACGTGGCCGTGTTCCGCGTCGTCCCCGGGGAGGCGGTCGGGCTCCTTCGCCCCTCGGCCGACACCAGCGTGGAGATCGCCCCGACCCTGGGCGCCGGGCGCCACGAGCTCAGCCTGGTCCCGGTGGTCGGAGGGGAGGTTGCAGCCCCCCGGGCCTCAGGCGGCACCGACTTCCAGGACCCCACGTACGAGTCCTGCATCGCCCAGGTGATGGCGAGAACGGCCAACCAGAGTATGCAGGACCGGCAGGCGGCGCTCGACAATCCGTATTACTGGTGCCCCAACCGGCCGGCGCCGACGGCGGCCCCCGCCCCCTTGCCCGCGTACGTGCTCGTGGTGACGAGTTCCAGTGCTCCGGACGCGGCCATCCTGCTGCGCGAGCTCGCCGATCTCGACCTGTCGGGGCCCATCGCGATGCTGAGCGAGCGGGTGGGCGCGATCGTCGCGCGGAGCGCGGGAGCGGCGAGCCCGGCCTTCGCGTCGGCCACCAGCCGGTGGTAGCCGGGAGAACCGAGGCCCGGCTGGCGGCGTTCTTGAGGTGTCCCTGATCCGGAGCCTCTGAAATGCACGCCATGTCGGGCCGGCTCGTCGCCGCGCTGGTCGTGATCGCCTCCGCCGCCGGCCTGCCGATTACCCTGCTCCATGCCCAGGGGCGCGAACAGGCCACCGCGATGAAGCCGGGCACCGCCGAGGCGCCGGCTCGCGCCGCGTCGGAAAAGGTCGCGGTGTTCGCCGGCGGGTGCTTCTGGGGCGTCGAGGGAGTGTTCGAGCACCTGAAGGGGGTGACGTCCGCAACGTCCGGGTACGCCGGCGGCACGGTCGCGTCACCCTCGTACGAGGACGTGAGCTCGGGCGCCACCGGGCACGCCGAGTCGGTGCGGGTGGTCTATGATCCGGCCGTGATCTCCTACGATCAGCTGCTCGAGGTGTTCTTCACCGTAGCGCACGATCCGACCCAGCTGGACCGCCAGGGACCGGATGCGGGGACCCAGTACCGCTCCATCGTGTTCTATGCCGACTCGAGCCAGCGCGAGAGCGCCGCGGCGTACGTGGCGAGGCTGCGTGCTGCAAAGACCTTCTCCCGGCCCATCGTCACCGAGATCACACCCCTCGGGACGTTCTACCCGGCGGAGAGCTATCACCAGCACTACATGGAGCGCCATCCTTACCAGCCGTACATCCTGATCAACGACGCACCGAAGGTGGCGCACCTCCGCAAGGCGTTCCCCGCGCTGTACCGGAATCCGCCGGCCGACTGACGCACGCGCGCCGCCCCGGGCTCTAGCCCGGGGCGCGCGCGCGGTCGTCCCGCAGCACCGCGTACACCACCACGTCCTCGAACCGGCCCCACTTCCGCACCCGCTGCCGGAGCACGCCCTCGCGCTGCATGCCCACTCGCTCCAGCACCCGCCCCGACGCCGGGTTGCGGGCCATGTGGTGCGCGTAGATCCGGTTGAGCCCCAGGGTCCCGAAGCCGTAGCCGACGACCGCCAGCGCGGCTTCCGTGGCGTACCCCCTGCCCCAGTGCGGCACTCCGATCCAGTAGCCCAACTCGGCCTGGAGATGCACTCGGTCGATCTCCCGGAGCGAGACGCAGCCCAACAGGTCGCCGCCCGCCCGCAGGCGGATGCCGAAGAGGGCCTCGTCCCCGCGGGACGCCGCCTCGCGTTGAAATGCGATGAACCGTTCGGCATCGGCCCGGGTGTAGGGATGGGGAATGGAGATCGTGGTGTCGGCGATCTCGCGCGCGCCGGCGAGCCGCTCGAGCGCGGGCGCGTCGTCCGCGTGGAGCGCGCCCAGCACCAGCCGGTCGGTGACGAGCTCGGGGCCGTCCGTCACCGGCGCGGGCACCAGCGGACCCGGGCCAGCGGCACCCGGCCCCGCGCATCGAAGCGCACGCCCTCCCGCTCGAGCAGCAGCCGCTGCGACAGCTCGTCGCCCGGCCGGCGGCGCCGGCTCACCGCGCCCTTCGCGTTGATCACCCGGTGCCACGGGAGCCGGGTGCCGCGGGGCAGTGCGTGCAGGGCATAGCCCACCTGTCGCGCGTGGCCCGGAAGCCCGGCCAGCGCCGCCACCTGACCGTAGGTGGTGACCCGGCCGCGCGGAATGCGGCGCACGACCGCGTAGATCCGGCGGTACGTGCGCGACGGGGCCGGCCCCGCCCGCGTCGCGCTCACGATTTCCGGTCCGCCAGCCGGCGGACGAACTTGAGCCCGGACCAGACCTCGTCCACCGCGCACACCTTCACGTCCACGAGTCCCGCACGGAGCCCGAGGGCCCGCACGAGGTCCTCGGTGAGATCGGTCTCGACCTTGGCGGCCTTCTTGGGCCAGGAGATCCAGACCATCCCGTCGTCCGCGAGCACCCGCGCGAGTGCGGGAAACTCCTGCGCCAGCTCCGCCCGCCGGGTCACGAAGCAATGGATGAACCGTGCCCGCTTGCCCAGCCGGCTCACGAACGTCACGTCGGCAGGCACGGGCGCGAGCAGCTTGATGTAGGCCGGCGGCGGGCTCAACGCCGTGACGACCGCGCCGGGCTTGATCCCCAGCTTGTCGGCGAGGGAGCGCTGGGAATAGCCTGCCATCGGGTCCCCGGAAAGTGATACCGCAATTTGGACGGGAGGGGCGGGGCCACAAGACCGGCGGTAGTCGGACCCCCGGCGGTACGGGGTCGATGCCGGTGCGGGGATCAGTCGCGCCGGAGGCGCCACTCGACCAGCGTCTTGGCGGCGAGCGTCACGAGCGCCAGCAGGGCAAGCAGCGACGCGACGGCGAACGCCCCGACGAAGTCGTACTCGTTGTACAGGATCTCCACGTGGAGCGGCATCGTGTCGGTGGCGCCGCGAATGTGGCCGGACACCACCGACACCGCGCCGAACTCGCCCATCGCGCGGGCGTTGCAGAGAATCACGCCGTAGACGAGCCCCCACCGGATATTGGGCAGCGTCACCCGCCGGAACGTCTGCCAGCCGCTCGCGCCCAGGACGATGGCCGCCTCCTCGTCCTCGGCCCCCTGCTCCTCCATCAGCGGGATCAGCTCCCGCGCCACGAACGGGAAGGTGACGAAGACCGTCGCCAGGACGATCCCGGGCACCGCGAAGATGACCGCGATATCCCGCTCGGCGAGCCACGGCCCCAGCCAGCCCTGGGCACCGAACACGAGCATATAGATCATGCCCGCGATCACCGGGGACACCGCGAACGGCAGGTCGATCAGGGTGAGCAGGAGGCTCCTGCCGGGAAACCTGAACCGGGCGATCGCCCACGCGGCCGCCACGCCGAACACCAGGTTGAGCGGCACCGCGATCCCGGCCGCGAGCAGCGTGAGGCGGACGGCGGCCAGCGCCTCCGGGGTGACCAGCGCCCGTCCGTAGGCCGCGACTCCCTTCGCGAGCGCCTCGGCGAAGACCGAGATGAGCGGCAGCACGAGGAAGGCGCCCAGAAAAGCGAGCGCCGCCGCGGTCAGGGACCACCGGACCAGGCGGGACTCGCCGACGGCCGCCGCGCTCGTGCCCATGTCAGCCCGCGGCCCGACGCCGGCCGGCCCACTGGAGCAGGTTGATCCCCAGAAGGAGCGCGAAGGACGAGACCAGCATCACCACGGCGATCGCCGCGCCACCGGCGTAATCGAACTGCTCCAGCTTGGTCATGATGAGGAGCGGCGCGACCTCGGTCCGGAACGGCAGGTTG
>DASWAI010000030.1:0-8339 GCA_036391215.1 Gemmatimonadales bacterium | reverse complement strand
TTGTCGCTCCTCGAGATTGGGTCGGCAAACGACGAGGGGCGCCCCATCCGGGCCGCCCCTCGTTGGCATGTCGGCCGGGCCGGTGTCGGCGATCAGCTCTCGGCGCCGCTGGCAAACGGATGGCGAGCGGCCTTGTACTTGGCGAGCACGTCGTCCACCGACGGCTTGCCGGCGAGGGCGCGCTGGATCGACTCCTTCACCGCCTGGTAGTTGAAGTCGTAGATCTTCTTGTCGCTCTCGGCCTGCCAGTGGATGAAGACGCCGGCCAGGATGCAGTAGTCGTTGGCCTTGTCCTTCGGGATCACGCCGGAAGCGACGCTGTCCATCACGGCGCGCGCGACGGCCGCCTGCGCCGGGCCGAACATCTGCACGGCCTGCTTGGCGCCCTTGATTGTGACCTTGTTGAAGAGCAGGGTGTCGGGCTTGCAGGGGAGGTTCGGCGTCACCACGGCGAGGAGGGTGGTGAACCCGTCGGTGTTCCGCGACAGCGCTTGCGTGAAAGCCTGCCCGGCCGCGCCCGACTTCGACCCGATGATCAGGTCGACGTGAGCGATCTCGTTGCCGTCCCCGACGAGGGACTCGCCAATGAAGAAGTCCGCGGCCATAGCTGCCTCCAGTTTCGGTTTATTGAAGAAGGACAAGATGTGACGAAGCATGTTCGGATCGGCGCGAGGGGGCTCGGGTGCAGGAGCAGCGTGCTCAGAAGGCCGGAGCACACGCGGTCCCGCCAAGGCGGGTAGCTCTCTTAAGGGTACGGGCAATCGCGCGACGAAAGCGGCCCCTAGTATGGGCTTGGCTCTCTGCCGTGTCAAGTTGACCGTTTTCGGAGTGTCTTCGGATTAACCCCATCCCCGGCAACGCGTCCTCTTGTAGGGACGGCGTCATTGGCTCGCTGCCGTCCCGAAGTCGGCAGCGCAATGAGTTAGCGCATGGCACGTCGGTCGCACCCCCGGACCGGCGCACGGTTGTCGAACTCATGACCGAGGTTCCCATGAAGACCAGCATCGTGGTCGGCGGCATGGCGCTCGGGCTCCTGCTCGCAGCCCGCCCGGCGCCCGCCCAGATGGTCCAGGCAGGCGTGGTGATCCATAGCGGGCCGGTCAGGGGGCACGTGATCGTCGGCGAGCCCGCCCCGGTGGTGGCCTATCGGGAGCCGGTGCGGCGGGTCGTGGTGGTCGATCGGTACGCCCCGCGGGTGATCGTCGTGGAATCGGGGGGCGGGCCCAGGGGCCGCGCCTACGGGTGGTGGGGGAATCAGTACCGCCCGGTAGTAGTCTATTACGACGGCTACCGCTACTACGACCGTTGGTTCGGCCGGCCCGGACTCCGCCGGGTCGAGGTGTACGAGAGGGGCGGCCGGTTCTACCGCTGGGACGGCGATCGGCGGCGCTTCCGCGACCGTGATGATCACTACCGGGACCGCGACGACCATCACGGCCGGCACGATTGGGACGACTGACCTGCTCCATGCGCCTTCCCGGCGCTCGATCTCCCAGATCCGGGTAGTCGTTTCCAGCTTCCGAGCATCCCCGTGTTTTCGCGGGGATGCTCGTTTTTCGGCTCATCGTGCTCCCTGCCCGCCTTATCTTCCCGCATGCATCCGACCCGCGACCACCTCCTGCCACCGGACCCGGAGGCATACCGTCGCGCGGCCCATCCACGCGGCCGGGTGATCGTCATCGCCCCGACGCGGGCGGCATGCGAGACGATCGAGCTGGCGCTGGGCCTGCACGTCGAGACGCTCCTGGAGCGGGAGCATGGCCAAGAGCTTCGCGCCTGGGCCGCCGGGGGCCGGGGCTTCGGCGTCGTGGCCGGTACCGGCGTCGGCAAGACGCTCGGCATCCGGGCCATCGCCGAGACGATCCTGGGTGAGCCCCTGCGAGTGGGGGTGGTCAACCGCGAGCGCGAGGCCACACCCGATACCCCCACGTGGAATGTGGTGATCGTGACGACCGGCATCGCCCGGCGCTGGTTCGAGGACGACCTGATCTCCGGGCGCGACACGCTCGTGGTGGACGAGATCCATCAGACGTCGGCCGAGCTCGAGCTGTGCCTCGCCCTCGGCAAGCGCGCCCGCTGCCGCTTCATTTGGCTCAGCGCCACCGTCGATCCGGCTTTCTACGCCCGGTACCTCGACAGCGCCGACGTCCTCGTGACCCAGGCGTTCGACCCCGCGCTCAAGGCGAAGGTCCAGGTCCTTCCGGTCAAGCCGGACGAGTTTCTCGACGACCGCTTCATCCGGCACGTGATCAAGCAGAAGCGGGGCGTCGCGGTGTTCGTCCCCACGCGTGCGGAGGTGGAGCACCTCGCGCGCGGCCTGGGCGAGCAGTGGAAGCGCCTCCGGACCGCGTTTTACCACGGGGGCGAGCCCATCCGCGTCATCCGTCCGTTCCTCGAGGGCGAGATGGAGCATCCCTGGCTCCTCGCCATGACCGCGGCCGGGCAGTCGGCTCTCAACCTGCGGGGCCTGGACACGGTCGTGATCTACGACGCCCGTTACGGCAACGTCGTGGACCGGGGCCGGAACGTCCTCCATCGGATGTATCTAGGCGCGAACGAGATGCTCCAGATGGCGGGGCGGGTCCACGGGCGGGTGGCGGGGGGCGAAGTGTTCATCCTGAGCGACCGCGATCTCGTTTTCGAGGAGCTCCGGCCGGGCCCTCCCGAGTTCCAGCTGGCGGGCGACGCCGAGCGGGTGGCGATCACTTGCGCGGCACTCGGGGTGGACGCGCGAGATCTGGACTTGCCGGTGCCGCTCGACCGGCCGGCCTACCGCCGGGCACTGGAGACGCTGACGGAGCGAGGTCTCGTCGAGGGCGGGCGGCTCACGGCCTACGGCCGCGCCGTGGAGGCGATGCCGGTGGAGCGGCCTTGGGGGGAACTCCTGGTGCACGCGGATCCCGAGCTCGTGCCGGTGGTCGCCGTCTGCTCCAGCCTCGAGTCGCTGCACCGCATGACGCGGGAGGAACGCGACCTTCACGGCGCGCTGGTGAACGGCAGCGACCACCTGACGGCCTACAGTCTCTATGCGGAGGCCGTCAACCAGCATGGATACGTCGGCGAGGTCTACGGCCTCCCGCGGCACCTCTTCGAGGAGGGGCTCGAGGCATGGGCCGAACGCCGCGGTGTTCTGCTGAAGGCCATCGAGGACGCGGCACTCGGCGTGGCTTCGATTTACCGGTCGCTTGAGCTGCCGCTCCCGGCGCGGCTGCAGCCGGCCACCCGGGAACTCCGCCAGCGATGGGGCGAGATGCTCGCACGGGTGATGCCCTTCGATCTCGTGATCGACGAGCGCACCGCCGATGGCCAGGAAGCCCGGGTCTCGAAGACATCGGTCGCGGGAAGCTGGGGCGCGGTGGCGGGCAACCTTCGGTACTTCGCGGACCGGTTCGGTGTCCCCCGTGCGGGGATCGAGGGAACCACCCTTCCGTACGACCTGATCCGGCGGCATGGCGCCTGGGGCTCGCCGTCGGTCTCGATTGGCGGGCCCAGGCGGCATCAGCGGCTGGCCGTCTCCCGGAGCCTCTCCTACTTCGGCTTCCACCTGGAGACCGAGACCGAGCTCATCGAGGGACAGATCCCCCAGGAGCTCCTGCCCGCGGCGCTGGACGCCCTGACCGACGCGCTGCTCGCCGGCGAGACGGTGCATCCCGACCAGGGCCGGCTCCGCCGCGCGGTGGCGGAGCTGGACGAGCTGTGGCGGCGGTCGGGCGGGACGTTGCAGGCCGCGGGGCGCGAGCACGTGCGGGGACTGATCCGGGCCCAGCTCGAGGGCGTGACCGACTGGGCCTCGTTTCTCGGGGCCCGGCTGCGACTGGAGCCGGCCGAGTTGGTGGAGGAACCGACGCGAGCCGCGCTTTCGGAGCTCCCCTCCGCCGCGCGGGTGAAGGGTGATACCGTTGCGCTCGAGTACGACATGGAGGGAGCGGACCCGATTGTCCGCCTGCGCCTGCGTGAAGGGCAGGCCCGGCGGCTCGACGTGCGCGACCTGCCCGCGTTGGACCGGCCGCTGCGGTTCGAGGTGGTGCGCGGGAATCAGCCGCCGGTCCGGTCGGGGACGCTGGCCGGCCTCAAGGCGGAGCTGGGCCGGCGCGAGCGGCGGGACCCAGGGGAGCGCCGCGGGGCGCGCCGGGGGTGGCGGAAGTAGGAACCGGGGCCTAGCCGAGCAGGCGGGTGAGCCGGTCGCCGAGATCGGCAAGGCGCTCCGCCGCGGTCCGGAGATCGCTCACCGTGCCCAGCTGCTGTTCGGTGGTCGCCGCGGCCCCTTCCGCCCGCGTGATCTGCGAGCGGGTGACGTGGGTGCTTCGCGCGACGGCCGCTTCGATGGTGCCGGTCGCTTCCCGCAGCCGATCCGCCCGATCCCTGATCGCGCCGGCCGCGCCGAGCAGCGACGCGATCTCCTGATGCGCGGCGTCGTAGAGCGACCCGCCCGCGCGCCCGCGCGCGGCCGCCTGGCCCATGTCGTCGAGGACTCGGGCCAGCGCCACCACCGCGCGCTCGATCTCTTCCCGAATGCCCGTCACCAGACGCCCGATGTCGCGGGCGGAGGCGCCGGTGTCTTCGGCGAGCTGCCGGACCTCCTCCGCGACCACCGCGAAGCCCTGGCCCTCCGCACCCGCCCGGGCGGCTTCGATTGCCGCATTCAGCGCGAGCAGATTCGTCTGGAAGGCGATGCCGTTGATGGCGCCCGAAATCCGCTGGATCTCGTCGCCGCGGGCCACCAGCGCGTCCACCTCTTCCCGCACCAGGCCCAGGGTGCGCATCCCGCGCTCGATCTCGTCCGCCAGGGCCCGGGAGCTCCTGACCAGAGCGTCGTTCTGCGTCTCGACCGCGCGTCCCACCTCGGCGCTGCGGGTCGCCTCGGCTCGGACCTCCTCGGCGGCGGCGGCGGCGGCACGGGCGGCTCCCTGGACCTCGGCCAGGTCGGCGGCCTGGAGCCGGGCCGCGCCCGCCGCCTCCCGCACGCTCGTGCTCGATGAGCGGGCCGTGATCTCGAGCTCGCGGCCGGCTTCGGTGAGAGCGGCCCCGAGCCGCGCCAGCTCCCCCGCCGTCAACCTCGACTCCTGGTGGGCGAGCTTGGCCCTGAGCACCGTGGTCATGGGCCCGATGATGCGGGCGAGAGAGCCGATCTCGCGCGAGCCGAACGTGCCGGGTGTCCGGCCGGCCAGCCGGATCTCCCCGACCGCGCCGATACCGTCGGCCAGCGGATACGCGACCGACGGCGGGTCGGTGCTGAGCTGGACTCCGGCGGCGAGCGGCGCCGCGCCCCAGTCGGGCGGGTGCTCGCCGGCCGCGGCCAGTAGCCGGGGAGCGCCACCGTCGAGAACGCGGATGACGGCCCCCGTCGCGTCGAACGTCCGGAGAACATGTTCGGCCAGCTCCTGCGACGCCGCTGCGAGGTCGGGCTCGAGCAGCAGGCGCACCTGCAGGTCGCCGGCGTCCCGCGCGAGCCGGGCATCATTGAACAGCCGGTTCCGCAGCAGCGCGATGCCGAGCCCGATCGGCAGGATCGCGGTCAGGGCGGCCGCCAGCGAGAGGCCCGGCACGATCGGGTCTCCGAGGGCCGGGACGAACGTGGCGAGCCAGCCCGGCCCGAGCCCGAGCACGATGGCGGCTGCGGCGAGGTCCAGGCTGCGGCGATGGTCGAGGGACAGAGACAGGGCCTGCCGCGCCCAGAACAGCGCGGCGAGGCTGAGCGGGAACGCGGCGAGGTCGAGGGTGCCCCGGAGAACCTCGTCCACGAACGCGAAGAGGGGATCCTCCCCGGCCAGGACCGCGCCGAGCGCCACGGTGAGCAGGAGGCCCTGCAACGCGTACCAGGCGAGGACCGGCGTTCGCCAGCGGGCTTCGCGGTGGGGCCAGGCGAGCGCAAGCGAGAAGTGAGCGAGTGACGGCGCGAGCAGGAAGGCTCCGGGGCCGTAAGCGAGGAACAAGCCGGCTGACGGTGGCCCGGACGGTGGCCGCAGGGACACCAGCCCGAAGTACGTCGCCCACCCGGCGCACTGGAGAAGGAACGGGAGCGCGGCCGGTGAGCGTCGCGCGCGGAGGAAGGCGGCCAGGCCCACGCCCCAGAACAGCCCCCCTCCGAGGGCCAGCGCCAACAGCCCCTTGGCCCCGGCTCCCGAGCGGACCCGCGCGGCAGTCAGGGCGAGACCCAGGATGAGGACGAGGAGGCTGGCGGCGGCGACGGCGATTGCCAGCGGGAGATGTGCACCCCGGTCGGAGGCGCGCGTCCTGCTAAGGAAAGAGGTCGTCACGCTCTGATTCGGTGCTGTGGGTGTGCCGGGCGCCAGGTGCCTGAATGGTAGTCGTTTGGGCCCGGGGCGAAAGCGGGGCTTGATCCCCGACGTACCGGATTGAAACTTTCAGGCCTCGAACCCGTATCTTCTTGCATGACAGAGACTATCTCGTTCGACAAGCTACCCGCGGTCTTTTCGCCGCTCGCCAAGGCCGTGCTCGACGGCTTCAGCGAGGGGGTCGTCGTGTTCGACCGGGAAGGCCGGATCCTGTACGCCAACGATCCCGCCCGCGAGGCCCTGAGGGACTGGGACTTGTCCGAGGGCGCCCCCGATCTCCAACCCCGTCTGGCGGCGCTCGGTGGACGACTCCGCACTCTCCGGATCGGCTCGATGGAGCTGGGCGAGGCCATGTTCGTTCCGGGCGTCGCGGGCCCGACGACGTTGGCGGCGCGAGAGAAGGAGGCTATCGTCAAGACTCTGGATGCGCACGGGTGGAAGCTGGCGGAGACCGCCAGGCATCTCGGGATCAGCCGGACCACCCTTTGGCGCCGCCTCAAGGCGTACGGACTGCACCGAGACGGCCGGAGCAAATGGTCCCAAGCTTCCTGACACTTCTCCTTCTCTCCCAGCCCGCCTCCTCCGACACCGCATCGCCATACGCTTCAGCCCTCGCCCGCCCGATGATCGAGCGGGCGAGGGAGCGTCGCCCACCCCCGGACGGGGCCGTCACCGGTTGCCCCGACCGCGTCCCCCACTGCCCAGCCGACAGCATCGCGCCCCGACGGGTTCCCGCGCTCACGGAGTCGAGCGACACGCTGTCGGGGGAGCTGGAGGACTCGCGCGGGAGCGGCTTCGGGTACGAGCGCCTGGCGGACGCCGCCCGCTACGACCGGGTGGAAGGCTATTCGCTGGGTCTGGGGTATCACGTACCGGTCCCCGGGCTCGAGCTCATCGAGCTCCAGGGGACTCTGCGCTATGGCTTCTCGGACGACCGGGTCACGGGCCGGCTCTCGCTCATCCGCGACGCGCCGGGCGGGCGGCTCCGGCTCAGCGGCTACCGGGAGGTGGCGAGCGTGGACCCGATTGGGCGGGGGCCGTCCATTGCGAACAGCCTCAACGCGATCTTCGCGGCCCATGACGACGCCGACTACGCCCTGGTCACCGGCGGGTCGGCGTCGTTCGAGACGTCGCTCGGCGTCGGGTGGGAGCTCACCCTCTCCGCGCGCGTCGAGCGGGAGCGATCGCTGGCGGCGATCGCGACGTCCGGCGTGAACGACGTCCTGGGAGGCGACGGGACCTTTCCTGCCAACCCGCCGATCACGGAAGGCACGTTCGGCGGCGGCGGCGCGCGGCTCGCCCACACCGGGGGTACGCGGTGGGCGCTCAACGCCGACGTGCTGGGGGGCGCCGGGACGACGACGGTGCGCGGATGGGCGGAGCTGCGGCGGGACGTCGGCGGACAGGCGGGGGCCACGCTCAGGGCCAAGGCGGGGATCGCATCGAACCCGCTGCTGCCCCAGTCGGCCTTCCGTCTGGGCGGTCTGAACACCGTTCGGGGGTTCGACTACGGCACACTGGTCGGCCAGGCGTTCTGGGCGGCCCAGCTCGACGTCACCCCGCTGCCCAGCCGGATCCGTCCGGTCCTCTTCGTGGACGCGGGGCAGGCGGGCCCAGCCGACGGGGTCTTCAGCACGAAGGCGCTGGTCGGAGCCGGGGTGGGGCTGTCGCTGCTTCACGGGGCCGTGCGGTTCGACGTAAGCCGCCGGCTGTCTCCGGACGTTGCGCGGCTGCGCTTCGATCTCGTGATCGGGGCCGTGCGGTGAGGGCTCGCGCCGGCCGCGCGCGGGAGGCCGGCACGAGGGCAACGGCGGCGGCGCTGGCCGCGCTCGCTCTCGCCGGCTGCGGGCACCGGAGCGGCCGGCTCGACGCGACCTGGGCCGGGGCGGAGCAGGGGCGCATGTCGGGGCGGGCATGGGCCGTCTGGTGCCGTGAGGCACGCGTCGCGGTGGTCACGGGCATGAGCGGCGATACCGGCGTGTCGCTGCTCATCCACCCGCCGGACTCGCTCGCCGCCGGGCGTTACCCGATCGTCGAGCCGGA
>DASWAI010000029.1:0-7807 GCA_036391215.1 Gemmatimonadales bacterium | reverse complement strand
GCGCCCAGTTCGCCGGGCCGCACGGACCGCGCGAGGGTGCGGAGCTGGAGGCCGATCAGGATGAAGATGACGCCGTTGAGGACGAAGACCAGAAGGTCCCAGACCGCGCGCGCCTGCAACCTGGTGGTGGGTCCCACGGCGCGGCTCCAGGCGCGCCGCGTGAGCAGGCCCCCGGCCACGCAGGCGAGCACGGCCGACGTGCCGAGCTGCTCGGCCATCATCCAGGCGACGTAGGGCGCCAGCAGGGACGCCGCGATCTCGCTCATGCTGTCCGCCAGCCAGCGGACGGTGACCACGGCGAGCCAGGCGACGACGAGCCCGATCGCGACGCCGCCCGCCGCGGCCACCACGAAGCCGCCTGCGGCTTGGCCCAGGCTGAACGCCCCGGTCACCATGGCGGCGACCGCCGTCCGGTAGATGATGAGCGCTCCGGCGTCGTTCACCAGGCTCTCGCCCTCGAGAACGACGAGCACCCGACGCGGGATCCGGAGCCGGCGCAGGATCGCCACGGCGGCAACTGCGTCCGGCGGCGAGACGATTGCCCCGAGCACCACGGCGCCGGCCCAGCTCATGCCGTGCACCACCGCGTGGGCGACGGCGGCCACCACGGCAGTCGTCGCCACCACGAGCCCCAGCGCCAGCAGCACGATGGGCCGGAGGTTCGCGCGGAAGTCGCGAAACGACGTGAAGTACGCGGTCGACCAGAGGATCGGAGGGAGAAACACGAAGAAGACGAGATCGGGATCGAGCCGGACCCGCGGGAGGCCGGGGATGAAGCCGAGGAGGAGCCCCCCGATGACGAGGAGGATCGGGTAGGGGACCAGGAGGCGCCGGGCGAGCGTGCTCAGCGCGATCACCGCGACGAGCAGCAGGGCAACCAGCTCGACCCCGCGGGCAGCGATGCTCATGCCGCCCACGCGGGCCGCCACCGGCTGAGCCCGGGAAGCTCGCGGCCCTCGAGGGCCGCGTGGATCCGCTCGGCGCCGTCCACGACCCGGGGCCCGGGCCGCGAGGTGTACGCGTTACCATCGAGCAGCCAAACCTCCGCCTGCGCGAGCAGGCTGCGCGCTTCGGCGTGGGCGAGCGCGTCGAGGTCGCGGCGCGCCCGCTCCACCCCGAACCCGCAGAGCGCCACGAGGACGAGGTCGGGGCGGAGCGCCGCGACCTCGCTCCAGTCGCGCCGCGTCGAATGATCCCCCGGGCAGGCACCGACGTCCCGGCCCCCGGCTGCGGCGACCAGCTCGGGAACCCAGTGGCCCGCGAGGTAGAGCGGCTCCAGCCACTCGATACAGACCACCCTCCTCGGCTCGCCCGCCGGCCGCGTTGGAGCAAGCCGCGCAAGCCGGTGCTCGAGGTCGAGAACCACCGCCTCGGCTTCGGCCAGGCGACCGAGGGCTTGGCCGATGCGGCGGATGTCGAGGGAGATCCCGGCGAGCGTGATGGCGGAGAGCGAGACGACCGCGGGCGGCGGATCGAGGAGCCGCGCCAGCCGGTGTGCCTCTCCATCGACGACGGCGCAGACCTCGCAGAGCCCCTGCGCCACGATGAGGTCGGGCGCGAGGGCGCGGAGCACGTCGCCGTCTACGCCAATGACCGGGCGCCCTTCGGCGCGCAGGCGGCTCACGTCGGCATCGATGCGGGAGGCAGCTGCCTCGGGATCGATCGATGTCGTCGTGAGCCGCGGCAGCTCGCGCGCTGCGGCCGGGTAGTCGCATTCGTGCGAGACACCGACCAGGCTTCCGACCGCTCCCAGCGCCGCCACGATCTCGGTCGCCGCCGGGAGCAGGGTCACGACCCGGGCCTCGGCCCTGGCGCCGGGCGGGGCGGCGGTCGCCATACGGATTCCGGGTTGAAGAAGTCGAGCGCTGCGGGGTCAGGAAGTGTAGGGCGGGCGGGTGGGGGCCGTCCAGTTGTGGACGTGTGGTCGGGTGTCGCCTGCCCGCGACGCCGGATCCTCGCGCTCGTTTGTAACGGCGGGCGCCGATTTGTGTCTCCGATCCGCTCGCCCCTCGCGAGAATGGAGGCACACTCATTCTGCGGGGCTCAATGCGCCTTTCCCGATTCGCGGGCCTGGTCGTGCTGCTGTGGCTGCTGAGCGTCGGCTGTCAACCCGAGTCGTCGCCGACCGGCCTGGGCCGGTTTCCCAGCGTCAGCGCCGCGGGCGCCGGTCGCGCCAGGCAATACCTGCTGGGCGGCAGGGGCGGAACGCTGCCCGCCGACCTCAGCGCCATCGTCGCCGAGGCCGGCGGGACCGTCGTCGCGAGGATTCCGGAAATCGGTCTCGCGATTGTGCGGGCGCCGGACCAGGGCTTCCGCGCTCGGATCGAGGCCTCGGGCCTCGGCGAGATCGCGGAGGACGTCGTCGTGCCATGGCACCCGGGCGATCGCGCGGCGGGCCCGCGGCTCGCGGCAGGCGCACCGGTCGCCGCGCAGGCCGTGGGTGGCGGCGACGAGACCTTCTACGGCCTCCAATGGGCGCCGGCCTCCATCCACGCGCCGGAGGCCTGGGCGGCCGGGTACGAAGGCCAGGGCGCCCGGGTCGCCATCGTCGATGGCGGCATCCACTCGGCGCACGTGGATCTGGCACCCAACCTCGACCTGGCCCGCTCCGCCTCGTTCGCGCTCGATGCCGACGGCAACCCGATCCCGTTCGACCAGGACGTCGGCACGTTCTGGCACGGCACCCACGTCGCGGGGATCGTCGCCGCGGCCGACAACGGAATCGGGACGATCGGCATTGCGCCGCGAGCCACGATCATCGGGGTGAAGGTGCTGGACAATGGCAGCGGCAGCTTCGGGGCCGTGGCCCGGGGGATCGTGTACGCGGCAACGCCTATCGGCCGCGGCGGAGCCGGCGCGGACATCATCAACCTCAGTCTGGGTGCCCGCCTCGCCGGGCACGGCAACGGTGACGAGGCCACGGGCGTTCCCTCCGCCCAGGACGCGGCCCGGCTCAGGCTATTCCTCGGGAGGGCCACGACCTACGCATATCAGCAAGGCGCCCTCGTCGTTGCCGCCGCGGGCAACGAGGCAATCGACCTCGATCATACGGGGAGCCTTGCCGTCGTCCCGGCGCAGTCGCCCCACGTGCTGGCCGTTTCCGCGCTGGGGCCCCTGGGCTGGGCGCTGGGGTCCGCCGGTTTCGACCGACTGGCATCGTACTCCAACTTCGGTCAGTCCGCGATTGCCTTTGGAGCGCCCGGCGGAGACTTCGCTCTCCCCGGCAACGACCCGTGCTCCATGGCCACCCTGGCCGGGCCTGTCGTACGGCCCTGCTGGGTGTTCGACCTCGTGCTGAGCGCGGTCCGCGGCGACGACGATGCCGGCTTTGGCTGGTCCGCCGGAACGAGCATGGCCGCCCCTGCCGCCGCAGGCGTCGCGGCGCTCGTCGTCGGCAAGTTCGGTCGCATCGGGCCCGCGCAGGTGGAGGCCCGGCTCCGCTCCTCCGCCGACGACCTTGGCAAACCGGGGAACGACGATGCCTACGGCATGGGCCGCGTCAACGCGTTTCGCGCTATCCAATAGCGCGGGCCGCGCTCGCTGTTGGGATCGGCGGCGGCGTTGTAGCTTCTACCCTCATGCGACCAGGTACCGTCATCGGAGCACTGCTCATTCTCGCCGGCGTGATTGCCCTTTCTGTCGGCGGCTTCTCCTTCACCACGCGCGACAAGGTGGCCGAGGTGGGACCCGTTCAGGTCACCACCGAGCACGAGCGATCCGTCCCGCTGTCTCCCGTCCTGAGCGGACTCGCCATCGCCGCCGGGGTCGTCCTCATCGTCGCCAGCAGCCGCAAAGCCCGCTGAACCCTCGCGCCGGAGAACCGGGGCCCGCCGCGCAGCGTTGATACGCTGTCCGCGGGTCACACGGCATTCTCCGATTCAGCGAGGGTTCGATGTCACATCGGTTTCAATTCGGGCTCTTGGCGCTCCTCACGCTTGGAGCCCAGGCACCGCTCGCCGCGCAGCAGGATCAGATGCGGCACGGCGAGATGCAGCACGACGGGATGACGAAGGACGGAATGGGCATGGGCAAGGACGGCATGCCGATGGACCATGGCATGATGGTGGCGCCGCACGGCACGTTCGCCGGGGCCGGGGGACATAGCGCCGGCGGGTCCTACGCCTTCGTCACGGAGGGCGACAAGACGGTCCTCAAGCTGGGTCCCGACTTCTCGGTCGAGAAGGCTCCGGATGTGGAGGTCGTGCTGAGCGCTGGCCCCAGCGTGTCCAAGGGGGCCGTCCGGTTGGGCAGGCTATCGACATTCTCCGGGCCGCAGATGTTCGAGCTGCCTGCCGGCACCGATCTCCAGGCCTTCAGCCACCTCGTGCTTTGGAGCGGGAAGGACAAGGCGGCCTTGGGCGTTGCCAGCCTGGCGGGCGGCGGCGGGATGATGCATAAGTAGGCGTGGCTCCGCCCCGCTCGTCCCGCCCTTCGGCCGGTGCCGCCTCTGCGCCGGCCCCGCTCGCCCTCGCGGGCCAGGCCTCGCTCCGCGCGCGGCTTGTGGCCCGCGACGAGCGCGCGCTGGTCGAGCTCATCGACACCGCCACGCCGTGGCTCCTCGGGCTCGTCCAGAGCATGCTGCGCGACCAGGACGAGGCCGAGGAAGTCGTGCTCGAGGTCTTTCGCATCGCCTGGGACCGGGCCGCTTCCCTCGGCGGCGAGCACGAGGGCCTCATGCCGTGGCTGCTCCGCATCGCCCGGAACCGCGCGATCGACCGGCTCAGGCGCCGCAGTCGTTGGAGGCGGAAGGTCGAGCGGGCCGAGGCACTCGGCGCAGTGGACCAGGGCACGGTTCAGTTCCGGGAGCCCGACGAATCGGCGCACCCCGGGTGGCACGTGCACGAGTCCGTCCACTCGGCGCTCGGCGCGCTGCCCGAAGAGCAGCAGGCGGTCGTCCGGCTCGCGTACTTCGGCGGCCTGACCCACTCGGAAATCGCGCGGAAGCTCGGGATCCCGATGGGGACGGTCAAGACCCGGCTCCGGCTGGCGTTCGACAAGCTCCGCGTGACGCTGGCGCCGATCCAGGACTGGGTGCGATGACCCCTCACGACTGGTATGTGGAGAACCGGGCAGCCTACGTGGCGCGGACGCTGGAGCCGCGGGAGGAACGGCTCTTTGCCGATCACCTCGCGCGGTGCGAGGAGTGCGTCGGAGAGGTCGCCGCGCTCGAGCGCGACCTCGGACCGCTGCCGATGGCGGTGGCGCCCGCCGTGCCTCGGCCCGGGCTCTCGCACCAGCTGGCCGAAGCCGTCCTGCGCCGGCCGTCCTGGTGGCAACGGGCCGCGCCGGGGCTGGCCGCCGCCGCGGTGATCCTCGCGGCGGGTCTCGGCTTCCGGGAACGGGCGGCCCGGTCCGCCGCCGAAGTGGCGCTCACGCAGCGAGACCACCAGCTCGCCGCCCTCCGCGACACGCTCTCGATCATCCGGGAAGCGCAGCATGTCGTACAGCAGGACATCGCGATGGGCGGGTACAAAGGCGGGCTCGTGATCTTCGACGACCCGGTGACCCACCGGTGGAATGTCGTGATGCACGGGCTGCCGGCCGCGCCCGCAGATTCGGTTTACCAATTCTGGTTCATTACACGAACGGGCATGGTGCGATCCGTGGAGCTCCGGTGTGACAGCGATCACCCCGCGTTCGCCACCGTGGCCATGCCCGACACCCCTGGGCCGGTCATGGGAGCCGCGCTGACGGTGGAGCCGGCCGTGAACCGCACGCCCGAGCCGAGCGGGCCGATGCTGGCTCACGTGCAGTTCTGAGCGGCACCTAGTTGCGGGAGGTTGTGTCGGCGGGGAGCGCGGGAGCCAGGGAATCGGGGCCGGCGGTGTCGGTCGTGTCGGTGCTGTCCACCTGCCAGGAAGGCACGAAATCGGTCTCTTCGTCGCCGCCAAAGTGCGGCACCAGCCCATCCGGGGTGCTGTCGTTGGGAATGATCACGCCGTTGCCGCCGAGCTTCCGGAACAATTGCCATTCCGCCTTGCGGGCGGCCCACGGCCGGCTGCCGTTGTAAAGCAGCGCGATCAGCAGCACGCCGTCCGGCCGGCCCAGGTAGCCTACCACGTTCGCCACCCGGGCGAGCGTGCCGGTCTTTGCCCTCACAACGCCCTCGCCGGGAAGGCCCGAGGCGAGGCGGTGAAGCGTCCCGGTGCCGTTGGCGGGCAGGAGTTGCGGAAAGTTCCGCCCCTCCGGGGTGGCCGGGAACTTGGCGAGGTACTCGGTGAATGTGCGCGCGGTCACCCGGTCGTCGTAGGAAAGGCCGCTCCCGTCCACCAGCTCGAGGCCGTCCGCCCGCCCGGTGACCCGCTCGACGTGCTTGGCGAGTCGCGAGGCGGCGGTTTCCCGCCCGCCCGCCCACTCGAGCAGGAGCTCGGCCCCATAGTTGAGGCTCCGGCGGTTGATCTCGCTGGCGAGCGAGTCGAGCGGGGGCGAGGACACTTCCGCCAGGACGCGCGGATCCGCGCTGGGCGGGGCTCCGATGAACGGTGCGGGGTTCCACTTGATTCCGGCACGCGCGAGCGCGTTGGCCCAGGCCGCGTTGAGCACGATCAGCGGATCGGGCGCCACGGCGGCGACTCCCCGGGCCCGCGCCCGCACACCGATGGTGCCGACGAGGATCCAGCCGCCGTCTCCGCGGGGGCGGAGCCGCAAGCTCGAGCGTCTCCCCGCGCTGGTGATGGCCTTCACCGTGATCAGCGACGCGATGCCCGGGGGCGATTCGTCCACCACCCGCGGGCGAGTGCGCGGCCGGCTGCCCGGCCGCACCTCGATCCACACGAGGTTCTCGTTCAGCGTGAGCGGCCCGACGAGGGGCGCGAACAGGCGGCCATAGTGATGGCGGGACCATGCCGCGGGATACACCGCGTCCGCCGGGCCATCGGTGCTCTGGACCGCGAGCGGGCCGGTGAGCTTCCGGATGCCGGTGCCCGCCAGCTGCGTCGCGAGATCGTACAGGGTCGGGCCCGCGCCGAGGCCCCCCTCGAAGGAAGGGTCGCCGTTCAGCTCGAGCCCCCAGCTGCCGATCCATTCGCCGCTGGCCGAATCGAGCGACCCCGCGCCGATGACCCGCGTCGGGCGGCGCGCGGCCCCGCCGAGCACCGACCGGGCGAAGCCGGTGGTGAACACCTTCACCGTGGACGCGGGAATCAGGGGGTCGTCCGGATTGAGGCTCCACAAGAGGTTGCCGCTCTGGTCGGCCACCGCGATGCCCCAATGCCCTGGTGCCGCGCGAGACGCCGCGCGGTACCAGGATCCCATCTTCTCGTTGAGCCACTGCTGATCCGGTGCCTGCGCCCCGGCCGCTCCGGTGTGGAGGCCGAGCAACAGGAGGGCGAGTCCGAGCCGACAACGTGGGGTCACCAGGCTACCTCAACATCATCTTCGCGATGGTCTGAAGCTGCATGTTGCTGGTGCCCTCATAAATCGTGCCGATCTTGGCATCTCGATAGTACTTCTCGGCGGGGTACTCCTTGGAGTATCCGTAACCGCCGAACAGCTCGAGACACCGGGACGTGATTCGGTCGGCCACCTGGGAGCTGAAGAGCTTGGCCATGGCGGCCTCGCGCGCGAACGGGCGGCCCGCGTCCTTGAGCCGGGCCGCGTTGTAGACCATGAGCCGGGCGGCCTCCAGCTCGGTGGCCATCTGGGCCAGCTGGAACTGGACGCCCTGGAACTCGGCGATGGGCTTGCCGAACTGCTTCCGCTCCTTCACGTAGGTCGTCGCTGCCCCGAGCGCGCCGCTGGCGACGCCGATCATCTGCGCGCCGATCCCGATCCGGCCTTCGTTCAACGTCTCGATCGCGATCTTGTA
>DASWAI010000028.1:0-8248 GCA_036391215.1 Gemmatimonadales bacterium | reverse complement strand
GCGGGGAACGTGAGCCGCTCCACCACATGAAGGCCGGTTTCGCGGGCGCGGGCATTGAGCGCGGACCGCCGGGCGAGCTGGCGGACCTTCCGGGGGATGCCGGTGGGATAGTCGCGCGGCTGCGGCCCGAAGACGATGCCGCCGCCCCGCCAGTGGGGCGCCCGGGTCGAGCCCTGGCGCGCGCGGCCGGTCCCCTTCTGCTTCCACGGCTTCTGGTTGCCGCCGGAGACGAAGCTGCGGGTCTTGGTCTGCGCCGTGCCCTGGCGCTGGTTGTTCAGAAACGCGCGCACGGCCTGGTGCAACACCGGCTCGTTCACCGTCCCGTCGAAGTAATCGGCGGGCAGCGCGAACCCGGTCGGGCGGCGGGCGCCGGCCGCGGTGTAGTGCGGGGCCTCAAGCATGGCGGCTCCGTCCTCCCTGCTTCGCCACGGTGACGATCCCGTTCCGGGAGCCCGGGATGGCGCCGCGGACGAAGAGCAGGTTCCGCTCGGCGTCCACTTTCACCACCGTGAGCCCGAGCTCGGTGTGGCGCGCCGCGCCCATGTGGCCCGGCATCCGCTTGCCCTTGATCACGCGCGACGGGTCGGTGCCCGGGCTGATCGAGCCGGGCTTCCGGTGCCGGGTATTGCCGTGGGTGGCCGGGCCGCCGCCGAAGTGGTAGCGGTGCACCACGCCCTGGAATCCCCGGCCCTTGGTCGTGCCGGTGACCTTCACCAGCTCGCCCGCGCTGAAGATGTCCACCTTCACTTCCGACCCCGGGGCCGGCGCCTCGCCGTTGACGCTGAAGACGCGGAGCACGCGGGGCGCCCCGTCGAGGCCCGCCTTCTTCGCGTGGCCGATTTCGGCCTTCGTCGTCGTCTTCGGGCGCCGGGCGCCGAAGCCGAGCTGCACCCCGCCGTCGCGCACCTGCACGACGTGGCAGGGGCCCGCCTCGATCACGGTGACGGGCACCGCGGTGCCGTCCTCCGCGAACACGCGGGTCATGCCGAGCTTGCGGCCGATCAGTCCGTTGGTCATCGCTACTCGACCTTGATCTCCACGTCCACGCCCGCCGGCAGATCCAGCTTGGTGAGCGCGTCCATCGTCTGGGGCCGCGAGTCGTTGATGTCCAGCAGCCGCTTGTGGGTGCGCAGCTCGAACTGCTCCCGGCTCTTCTTGTCGATGTGCGGGCTGCGGAGCACGGTCCACCGCTCGGTCTTCACCGGCAGCGGGATCGGGCCCGCGACCTGCGCCCCGGTCTTCTCGGCCGTGCGGACGATGTCCGCGGCCGCCTGGTCCAGGACGACGTGGTCGAAGGCTTTGAGACGGATGCGAATGCGCTGGCCCATGATGGCTCCTACTTCAGGATCTTCGTCACGACGCCGGCGCCGACCGTCCGGCCGCCCTCGCGGATCGCGAACCGCAGGCCTTCGTCCATGGCGATGGGCGTGATCAGCTCCATCGTCATCTGGATGTTGTCGCCCGGCATCACCATCTCGACGCCGGCCGGCAGCTCCACCGAGCCGGTCACGTCGGTCGTCCGGAAGTAGAACTGCGGCCGGTACCCCTTGAAGAACGGCGTGTGCCGCCCGCCCTCTTCCTTGGTCAGCACGTAGACCTCGGCCTCGAACTTCGTGTGCGGGGTGATGCTGCCGGGCTTGGCGAGCACCATGCCGCGCTCGATGTCGGTCTTCTCCACGCCGCGGAGCAGGAGGCCGACGTTGTCGCCCGCCTGGCCGTCCTCGAGCACCTTGCGGAACGTCTCCACGCTGGTGACGACCGTCTTCTTCTCGGCGCCGAATCCGACGAGCTGCACTTCGTCGCCGCTCTTCACCTTGCCCCGCTCCACGCGGCCGGTGGCCACGGTGCCGCGGCCCGTGATCGAGAACACGTCCTCGACCGGCATCAGGAAGGGCTTGTCGGTCTCGCGGACCGGCTCCGGGATGTAGGTATCGAGCGCGTTGTAGAGCTCGACGATCTTCTCCACCCACGCCGGGTCACCCTCGATGGCCTTGATCGCGGAGCCCCGGATCACCGGCGTGTCGTCGCCGGGGAACTCGTACTGGCTCAGGAGCTCGCGGACCTCGAGCTCGACCAGGTCGAGCAGCTCGGGGTCGTCGACCAGGTCGCACTTGTTGAGGAAGACCACGATCGACGGCACGTTCACCTGGCGCGCCAGGAGGATGTGCTCGCGGGTCTGCGGCATCGGGCCGTCCATCGCGCTCACCACCAGGATGGCCCCGTCCATTTGCGCCGCGCCCGTGATCATGTTCTTCACGTAGTCGGCGTGGCCCGGGCAATCCACGTGCGCGTAGTGCCGCTTGGCCGTCTCGTACTCGACGTGGCTCGTGGCGATCGTCAGGATCTTGCTGGCGTCGCGCCGGCCCTGGGCCTCGGAGGCCTTGGCCACCTCGTCGTACGACACGTACTTGGTGCCCCAGCCCTTGTCGGCCGACACCTTCGTGAGGGCCGCGGTCAACGTCGTCTTGCCGTGGTCCACGTGTCCGATCGTGCCCACGTTCACGTGGGGCTTCGTGCGCTCGAATTTGGCCTTGGCCATGGTCCGATGCTCCCTTGGGTCTCAGCTCTTCTGTTTCGAAATGATCGCGTCCGCGATGTTCTTCGGCACTTCCTCGTAGTGATCGAACTGCATCGAGTACACGGCCCGGCCCTGCGTCATGCTGCGGAGCTGGGTGGAGTACCCGAACATCTCGCCCAGCGGAACGTCCGCGGCCACGACCTGCGCGTCCCCCCGTTGGGTCATGCCGCCGATCTTGCCCCGGCGGCTGGAGAGGTCGCCGATCACGTCGCCGAGAAAGTCCGCCGGCGTCACGACCTCCACTTCCATGATGGGCTCGAGCAGCACCGGATGCGCCAGCCGCGCCGCCTCCTTCACCGCCATCGAGCCCGCAATCTTGAAGGCCATCTCCGAGCTGTCGACGTCGTGGTAGCTGCCGAAGACCAGTGACGCCTTGACGTCGACCAGCGGATGCCCGGCCAGGACGCCGCCTTCGAGCGCCTCGCGGATGCCCGCCTCCACCGGCTTGATGAACTCACGGGGGATGACGCCGCCCACGATCTTGTCCTCGAACAGGAACCCGGAGCCCTGGGGCGCCGGCTCCAGATCGATCACGACATGGCCGTACTGGCCCTTCCCGCCCGACTGCCGGATGAACTTGCCCTCGACGTCCTTGACCTTCTTCCGGATCGTCTCGCGGTACGCCACCTGCGGCCGCCCGACGTTGGCCTCGACCTTGAACTCCCGCTTCATCCGCTCGACGATGATCTCGAGGTGCAGCTCGCCCATGCCGGCGATGATCGTCTGGCCGGTCTCCTGGTCGGAGCGAATCCGGAAGGTCGGATCCTCCTCCGCCAGCTTCTGCATCGCGATCGCCAGCTTGTCCTGGTCCGCCTTGGTCTTGGGCTCGATCGCGACGTCGATCACCGGGTTCGGGAACTTCATCGCCTCGAGGATGACCGGCTTCGACTCGTCGGAGAGGGTGTCGCCCGTGCGCGTCTCCTTGAGCCCGATGGCCGCCGCGATGTCGCCGGCGAGCACTTCCTCGATCTCCTCCCGCTTGTTGGCGTGCATCTGGAGCAACCGGCCGATCCGCTCCCGCTTGTCCTTGGTGCTGTTGTAGACGTAGCTCCCGGCTTTGAGCGACCCCGAGTACACCCGGAAGTACGTGAGCCGGCCCACGTAGGGGTCGGTCATGATCTTGAACGCGAGCGCGGAGAACGGCTCCGCGTCCGAGGCGCAGCGCTCGACATGCGTTTCGTCGTGGAGCGGCAGGTGGCCCTGGACCGGGGGGATGTCCACCGGGCTCGGGAGGAAGTCGATCACGCCGTCCAGCAGCGCCTGCACGCCCTTGTTCTTGAACGACGCGCCGCAGAACACCGGGACGAATCCGTGCTTGATCGTGGCGTTGCGGATGGCCCGGGTGATCTCCTCGACCGTCAGCTCGGCCCCGCCGAGGTACTTCTCCAGCAGGTCATCCTCGTGCTCCACTGCCGCCTCGACCAGCTCGTGGCGGGCCCGCTCCACCTGCTCCCGCATCGACTCCGGGACCGGCATCTCCGTGAAGGTCTTGCCCAGCGTTTCCTCGTCGAACACGATCTCGACCCGCCGCAGCAGATCGATGTGGCCGGTGAAGAGCTCGCCCGAGCCCACCGGCAGCTGGAGCGGGTGCGCCTTCTTGGTGAGCCGGTCGCGGATCATCGCGAGGCAGCGGTCGAAGTCCGCGCCCACCCGGTCCATCTTGTTGGCGAAGATCATCCGCGGCACGCCGTAGCGGTCGGCCTGGCGCCAGACGGTCTCGGTCTGCGGCTCCACCCCGGCGACCGAGTCGAGCAGCGTCACCGCGCCGTCCAGCACGCGGAGCGAGCGCTCCACTTCCACGGTGAAATCCACGTGGCCCGGCGTGTCGATGATGTTGATCCGGTACAGGACGTCGTGCCGGTTCCAGAAGCAGGTCGTCGCGGCCGAGGTGATGGTGATCCCGCGCTCCTGCTCCTGCTCCATCCAGTCCATGGTGGCGGCGCCCTCATGGACCTCGCCGATCTTGTAGTTCTTCCCCGTGTAGTAGAGGATGCGCTCGGTGGTAGTCGTCTTCCCAGCATCGATGTGGGCCATGATGCCGATGTTGCGGTACCGGTCGAGCGCTGTCTCACGAGCCATGGAATCGTCTCTAAAATCCAGCGAAAAAGCGGGGCGACCGACCCGGCCCGCGCCGCCTTCCGGCGCTTCCGGTGGTATCGCTCCGCGCGCATCCGGGCAGCCGGCCCTGGATGAGGGCCCCCGAAGGGCCCCACGCGTTGTGTCTTGGAGGACCAGAGGTGGCGCTGCCTTAAGCGTCACGTGACCCGATGTTCGCCCCGAAAAAGCCGAAGCCCCGCAAATTTAAGAGGCGGGGCCCCGATGTCAACCCACGAGCGGCGTTGCGTTTAAGGGCGGGCCCTGGAGCGCCCGCCCTGCTACCAGCGGTAGTGCGCGAACGCCCGGTTGGCCTCGGCCATCCGGTGGGTGTCTTCCTTCTTCTTGATCGTGTTCCCCTCGCCCTTCGAAGCCAGGATCAACTCCGCGGCGAGCCGCTCGGCCATGGTCTTCTCGGTGCGGGCGCGGGAGAACTGGATCAGCCAGCGCATGGCCAGTGCGGTCCGCCGGTCCGGGCGGACCTCCACCGGAACCTGGAGCGAGGCCCCGCCGACCCGCCGGCTCTTCACCTCGAGCGCCGGCTTGGCGTTGTTGACCGCCTGCTTGAACACGGCCACGCCCGGCTGCCCCGTCCGCTCCTCGATCAGGTCCATGGCCTTGTAGAAGATGCCCTCGGACTGGCTCTTCTTGCCCTGGTACATGAGGTTGTTGACGAACTTCGAGACCGTCTGGCTGTCGTACCGCGGATCGGCCGGGACCGGCCGCTTGACGGACTTGGACCGCCGGCTCACTTGGCGCCTCCCTTGGCGCCCGCCGCCTTGGGCCGCTTGGCGCCGTACTTGGACCGGCCCTGGCGGCGGTCGTTCACGCCGGCCGCGTCCAGGGTGCCCCGCACGATGTGATAGCGCACGCCCGGCAGGTCCTTCACCCGGCCGCCGCGAATGAGCACGATCGAGTGCTCCTGGAGGTTGTGGCCCTCACCGGGGATATAGGCGGTCACCTCGAACCCGTTGGTGAGCCGCACGCGCGCCACCTTGCGGAGCGCCGAGTTGGGCTTCTTGGGCGTGGTGGTGTAGACGCGGGTGCACACGCCGCGCTTCTGGGGATTCCCCTTGAGCGCGGGCGCCTTGTCCTTCGCTTCGACGTCGCTCCGGCCTTGCCGGATGAGCTGGCTGATGGTTGGCATAACCCTGCGGAAAATGGCCTGAAACCCAAGCCCCCGGTTTGGGGCAGACCGGCAAGTTTAGCGGGGGACTGACCTTAGGTCAAGGCGGCCACCGCAACAACGCTGGCCGCGGCGTGCCCAGCCGTATGGGTGATGCTGATCTCCCACTGCCCCACTCCGAGGCCGTCGGCGATCTCCTTGCACTTGCCCTTGAGGAGGAGCTCCGGCTTCCCGGACGGGAGCCGCCGCACCTCGATGTCGGTCCAGGAGACCCCCCGGGCCCATCCGGTCCCCAGGGCCTTCATGACCGCCTCCTTGGCGGCGAACCGCCCCGCGAAGAACTGGACCCGGAGCGGCCCCGTGCCCGCCTGGGTCTGCTCGCCCTCGGTAAAGAGCCGGTTGGCGAACCGGTCGCCATGCCGCTCGAGCGCGGACCGGATGCGATCGATCTCGACGAGGTCGATGCCGTGGCCGATGACGTGCATGGGCGAAATGTACCCCGTGCCCGAAGCACCCGTTACCATTCCAGCCATGCCCTCCCCACCGCTGCTGGTTCGCGGGCTCCGGAAGACCTACGGCGACGTACTCGCGGTGGACGGCCTCGACCTCGAGGTCCGGGCCGGCGAGTGCTTCGGGCTGCTCGGGCCGAACGGCGCGGGCAAGACCACCACCATCGAGATCTGCGAAGGCCTCTCCCCGCCGGACGCGGGCGACGTGGTCGTCCTCGGGCGCCGCTGGGGGGAGCAGGATCGGGAGCTGCGCGAGCGCCTCGGCATCTCGCTGCAGGAGACCCAGTTCTCCGACAAGCTCACGGTAGGGGAGACGGTGAGCCTGTTCCGGAGCTTCTACCGCCGCGGGGCCGGACCCGACGCCGTGATCGACATGGTGCAGCTCGGCGAAAAGGCCGGCGCGCGGGTGGGGCGGCTCTCGGGTGGCCAGAAGCAGCGGCTCGCCCTCGCCTGCGCCCTCGTGGGCGATCCCGAGCTGCTCTTCCTGGACGAGCCGACCACGGGCCTCGACCCGCAGGCCCGGCGGCAGCTGTGGGAGCTGATCGAGCGGCTCCGCTCGGAGGGGCGCTCGATTCTGCTCACGACCCACTACATGGACGAAGCGGAGCGGCTCTGCGACCGCGTCGCGATCGTGGACCACGGCCGGGTGATCGCGGAGGGCACGCCCCGCGCCCTGATCGCCTCGTTGGGCGCGGAGCACGTGCTCGAGTTCGCGGTGGGGGAAGGGACGGTGGACGACGGGATGTTCGGGGCGCTCGAGGGCGTGCGTGGCGCGGACCGCCGGGACGGCGTCTACCGCCTCCAGGTCACCGAGCTGCACCGCGCGATGCCCGCCCTCCTTCACGCGCTCCGGGACCGGGGCGCCCACCTCACCGAGCTCCGGACCCACTCGCCCACGCTCGAGGACGTGTTCGTCTCGCTCACCGGGCGGTACCTGCGCGATGAGTGACGGCGCCCGACCGAAATGGACCGAGCGCTCACTGGTCCAGCTCACGCTCGTCCGGTACCGCGAGTTCATGCGGGAGCCGGAAGCCGTCTTCTGGGTGTTCCTCTTCCCCATCCTGCTCGCCGCGGGCCTGGGCGTGGCGTTTCGGAGCCGGCCGGCCGACCGGACTGCCGTGGCGGTGGCCGGGGCCGATTCGTCTGCTCAGGCGGTGGCCGAAGCGCTGGGCCGAAGCCCGGACCTCGGCGTCCTGCGGCTGCCGGCGGCGGCCGCCGCCGACTCCCTGCGGATGGGCGGCGTGGCGCTGGTGGTGTTGCCCGAGCGCTGGCCCGAGCACCAGGTGGAATACCGCTACGACGAAACCCGGCCGGAGAGCCGGACGGCCCGGCTTCTGGTGGACGACGCGCTCCAGCGCGCCGCCGGCCGCGCGGACCCGGTCAGCGCCGCCGACCAGCGGGTCGCGGAGGCGGGAGCCCGCTACATCGACTTCGTCGTGCCGGGTCTCCTGGGGATGAACCTGATGGGCAGCGGGATCTGGAGCGTCGGATTCGCCGTCGTGGACGCGCGGCGCAAGCGACTCCTCAAGCGCTTGATCGCGACGCCGATGTCGCGCGCCGAATACCTCGCCTCGTTCGTGCTGTCCCGGCTGAGCCTGCTCGTCGTCGAAGTCGGCACCTTGCTGGGATTCGCGGTGCTGGTGTTCGGGGTGCCGTTCCGGGGCTCGGTCTGGACGCTGGGGCTGATCTGCGTCCTCTCGGCGCTGGCCTTCACCTCGCTCGGCCTCCTGATCGCATCGCGGGTGCAGACGGTGGAGGGCGTGTCGGGCCTGTCCAACCTCGTGATGCTGCCGATGTGGATCTTCTCCGGGGTCTTCTTTTCGGCGAGCCGCTTCCCCGACGCCGTGCAGCCCCTGATCCGGGCACTCCCGCTCACCGCGGTGATCGACGCGCTCCGCGCGAACATGCTGCGGGGCGCCGGGCCCGGGGGAATCATCCCCG
>DASWAI010000027.1:0-8862 GCA_036391215.1 Gemmatimonadales bacterium | reverse complement strand
CACGCCGGCGGGGCACTGCGTGACGCCGCCGCAGGTCTCGGTGGCCCCGTAGCCCTGGTAGAGCCGCTGTCCGGTCAGCGCGCGCCAGCGGTGGTCGGTCTCCGGCGGCAGCGCGTCGCCGGCGCAGAAGCAGTAGCGGAGGCCGGACAGGTCGTACTGATCGACCCGGTCGTGCTCGAGCATCATCCGGTAGAGGGTGGGCGTGCCGAGGATGGTGCGGGCGCCGTGGCGCTCGACGTGATCGAACACGGCGTCGAGCGCGATCTTGGGCAGGAGGATCACCGTCTCCCCGCGCAGGAGCGCGCCCAGCCCGACCACCTGGCCGAGGATGTGGTAGAGCGGCGCGCCCTGCAGCGTGACGTTCTCGCCCTCCGGGATCGCCGCCAGGCTCCCCTGGCGGACCGCGCGGGAGCTCTCCACCAGGGCCGCGTGCGAGATGGGGACGCCCTTCGGGAAGCCGGTGGTCCCGCCCGTGTAGAGCATCTCGCAGAGCGCGTCGGCGCCGACGTCGCAGGGGCGTGGCGGGGCACCCTCCGCGAGCAGGGCGCGGAAGGACAGCACATCGGGACCCGCCCGGACCTTGCCGGTCGGGATCCGGTCGAGCAGGTGGGCCACCGCGCGCTTCCAGGTGGGCAGGAGGTCCACCATCCCCGTCACGATCACCTGCCGGAGCCGGGTCTCCCGGAGCACCTTGTCGAGGTGCCCGAAGTTGGTGTCCATGCAGATGGCCGTCTCGGCCCCGCAGTCATTGGCGATGTAGCGGAGGTCGTCCGGGCCGTAGAAGTGCGTCACCGGGACCGCCACCGCCCCGATCTTCTGGAGGGCGAGCCAGGCGACGATCCACTGCGGGCAGTGCGGAGCGTAGAGAAGGACCTTGTCGCCTGCCAGGACCTGGCGCCGGGCGAGCGCGCCGGCGAGGGCGTCGGACCAGGCGTCGAGCTGGGCATAGCGGTACCGCTCGCCCAGGAAGATCACCGCCGGCTTCGAGGCGAACCGCCCGGCCGCCTCGCGGAACAGCGCCCCCACCGGCCTGCATGGCTCGCCCATTCACGCGCTCCCACTAGCAGCCGAAGTAGGCGGACTTCACCTCGGGGTTGTCCATCAGCTCGGCGCCCGTGCCGCCCACCACCAGGTTCCCGTTCTCGATCACGTAGCCGCGGTCGACGATGGGGAGGATCGGCCGGGCGTACTGCTCGGACACGACGATGGTGACGCCCCGCCGGCTGATCTCCCGCGCCGCCCGGACCACCTCGCCCTGCATGTGCGGGGACAGGCCCAGGAGCGGCTCGTCGAGGAGCAGCAGCCTGGGCTTCGCCACCAGGGCCATGCCGATCGCGACCATCTCCTTCTCGCCGCCGCTCAGCATGCCCGCCCGGCGGCCCCGGAGCCGGACCAGCGGCGGGAAGAGCTGGTAGACCTCCTCCATGCTGCCGGCGAGCTCCCGGGCCGGGCGCAGGTAGCCGCCCAGCCGGAGGTTCTCCTCCACGGTGGCGTCGCCGAAGACCGGGTGGCGCTCCCGGCACAGCACCACGCCCCGCTCGACGCGCGCCCGCGGCGGGAGGTGCCCGATCTCCTCGCCGTCGAGCCGGATCTTCCCCTCGATGGTGATGCGCATGCCGCCCCGGCGCTGCTCGCGCTGGCGGAGGTGGAGCGTGAGCCCGGCGATGGTGTTGAGCAGGGTGGTCTTGCCCGCGCTGTTCGAGCCGAACACCCCCACCACCTCGCCCCGCTCCACGGTGAGGTGGAGGTCGTTCACCGCCAGGGCATTCTCGTAGAACACCATCAGGCTGGAGACCTCGAGCATCAGTGCACCTCCGCGCCCAGGTACGCCTCGGCCACCGCGGGGAGGGCCATCACCTCCTGCGGCGGGCCGGCCGCGATCACCCGGCCGAACTGGAGCATGACCACCGAGCCCACCACCCGGAACAGCTCGCGGAGGCGGTGCTCGACCATCACCAGCGCCTTGCCGGAGTCGCGGATCCGCTCCAGCAAGGGGAGGACGCTCGCGATCTCGGACATGCTCATCCCGGAGAAGAGCTCGTCGAGGATGATGAGATCGGGGTCGAGCGCGAGGCAGCGGGCCAGCTCGAGCCGCTTGAGGTAGCCGTGGGGCAGCTCGCCCGCCTTCTTCCAGGGGACCTGCGAATCGCGCTCGAACCCGACCTCCTCCAGCAGGTGGATGGCCGCCTCGTCGCGATCGCCGAACTCCCCGCCCAGCTGCCGGCGCGAGCGCGGCGAGTAGATGGGGATGACCACGTTCTTGTAGACGGGCAGGTTGTAGAAGGGGCGGGCCAGCTGGAAGCTGCGGGCCATGCCGAGGTGGACGGCCCGGTGCGGCGCGATGCCGGTGACGTCGCGGCCCTTGAAGAGCACCCGCCCGGCGGTCGGCTTCACGAACCCGGTGATCAGGTTGATGAGCGTGCTCTTTCCGGAGCCGTTCGGGCCGATCACCCCCAGCGCCTGGCCCGCCCGCACCTCGAGGCTCACGTCGTTCACGGCCCGGACGGCCCCGAAGCTCTTGAAGAGCCCCTCCACCCGCAGCACCACCTCCCCGGGCTCAGGCGCCATGGTCCGCCTCCTCCACCGGCACCAGCCGCTCGAGCTGCGTGTACTTCCGCACCGCGAAGCGGAAGATCCCCTCCGGCAGGCCGATGGTGAAGACCAGGAGCGCCACCGAGTAGACGACCACCCGCAGCGATCCGAACTCGCGCAGCAGCTCGGAGAGGGGCACCAGGATGAAGGCGCCCACCGCCGCGCCCACGAAGGTCCCGGCCCCGCCGATCACCGCGCTGGTCAGCGGCAGGGTCGAGTACTCCATGGCGAAGGCGGGCATGCCCACGAACTGGTAGTGATGGGTCACGAAGGCGCCCGCGAAGGTGGCCGGCAGCGCGGCCAGGAAGACCGCCTGGGCCTTGACCCGCTGGATGTCGTGGCCCGAGGCCATCACCGCGCGGTCGTTGTCGCGGATGGCCCGGAAGACCAGGCCGTAGTCGCTCGCGCTCAGCCGCCGGTACGCGTAGATGGTGACCAGGGCCGCCGCCGTCACCAGGTAGAGCTCTGCGGTCCGGCTGGGCAGCGGCGTCAGCCCGGAGAGCCCCTCGGTGCCGCCCAGCGCGCCGGTGGTCTCGATCACCCGCATGACCAGGAGCGGCAGGGCGAAGGTGATCACCCCGAAGTAGATGCCGCGCAGCCGGAGCAGCGGGAACAGGGCGACGGTGGCGAGGAGGGCGCCCGCCACGGTCGCGAGGGGGATGCCGAGGAGCGGGCCGAGGCCGAGCCGCGCGTCGATCCAGCCGGCCGCGTAGCCGCCGAACCCGAAGAAGAGGGACTGCCCGAGCGAGAGGAGGCCCACCGACGCGAGCAGGTCCCAGCTCAGCGCCAGCAGCGCGATCACCAGCGTGTGGAGGAGCACCGTCTGCCAGTACGGGCTGACCACCGCCTGCAGCAGCGGGAACGCCAGCAGGGCCAGGACGGCGGCCGCCCGGGGCGCCACCAGGTAGGAGAGATCGCGCAGCGAGGCGACGGCGAAGATGTCGTCCGAACGCACCTTGATGCCGCGATCGATCCGCTCGCGCCGGTAGCCGCGGGGCGTCCGGGCGTGGCGGGCGAGGATCGACCAGGCACGCCTCGCTCCGCGAACCGTGGCTCGGTCGGATGTCTGGGGCCGGCTAGACACGATCTTCCAGCTCCTTCGACCGCCCCAGCAGCCCCGAGGGCTTCACGCCGAGGACGATCACGATCGCGAACAGGTAGACGACCTCGCCCCAGCGCGGGCCGAGGAAGTTGCCGGTGATCACCATGGCGTACCCGACCACCAGGCTGCCGCAGATCATTCCCGCGGTGCTTTCCAGGCCGCCGAGGACCGTGACGGCCAGCGCCGCCAGCAGGGCGTCGTAGCCGATGTTGATGGAGATGATGCCGAGGGGGAGGAGCACGATCCCGGCCACCGCCGCCAGCGCCGAGCCGAGCGCCAGGCTCAGCGTCGCGGCCCAGTCGGACTCGATCCCCAGCGAGAGCGCGGTGTACTCGTCCTGCGACATGCCCCGCAGCGCGAGGCCGATCCGGGTGTGGCGGGTGAAGGCCCAGAGGAGGAGCGTCAGGGTCAGGCCGACCACCACGATGAACAGCCGCTGGTGATCGACCGCCACCCCGGCGACCTCGATCCCGCCGCTCGCGATCACCGGCAGGCTGAAGTCGTAGGTCGTGAAGCCCTTCCACCGGAAGAGCTCCACGATGGCGACGCCCACCGCGAAGGTGCTGATCACCTCGGAGAGCGCGATCCCCCGCACCGGCATGATCACCAGCCGGTAGATGAGCGCCCCCAGGCCGCCCACCAGCGCCACCGACGCCAGGGCGGCGAGCGGGAAGGGCAGGTGGAGGTGGTGGATGAGCAGCCAGGTGGTGAACCCGGCGAGCAGGTAGAGCGCGCCGTGCGCGAAGTTCGCCACGCCGGAGAGGCCGAAGGTCAGGCTGAAGCCGAGCGCCGTCAGCATCAGCACGACGCTGTTGACCAGGCCGTAGATGAGGGTGCTGACGAGGAGCCCGCTCATGGTCGTGGGGGGCGGGCCACCTCACCGCGCCATCGCGGGGACGATCTGCGCCTCGGCGGCGCTCTCCGGGAACACCACCAGGCGCTTCCCGGCCCTCCACTGGAAGGCCACGCTGGAGGCCGCCTGGGTGGGGTCGTCGCCGTAGACCACCTGGTGGTTCTGGTTGAAGTGGATCCGGCCGATCGCTCCCTCCATGTCCGTCTTCTCGAGCTGCGTCACGATCGCGTCGGCGTCGAGCGTCCCGGCGCGGGCGATGGCGGCGGCGAGGACGTGGACCGCGTCGTAGGACGGGCCGGGCCCGTGGTTGCTCAGCTTGAGGCGCGCCTCGTCCCCGTACCTCGCCGCGTACGCCTGGTTGAAGGCCAACGAGCGCGGCGTCTTCACCGGGAGGGCGCCCGGCTCGAACATGAAGGTCACCAGCCCGTCGATCTCGCCGTTGAAGGTGGTCCAGGCGTTGCCCGTGGCGGCGGGGCTCATGTTCCCGGCGATCAGCGCGCCCAGCTTCATCGACTGGGCCTGCTTCACCAGCACCCCCGACTCCGGCATGTCGAACACCGGGACCAGCACCTGCGCGCCGGCGACCTTGGCCTTGGTCAGGGCGGCGCTGAAGTCGCGCGAGCCGGTGGGGTAGGCGTCGCTCCCGAGCACCGTCCAGCCGCTGGCCTGGGCGAGCTTGGCCACGCCGGCGGCGGTCCCCTTCGCCCAGGCCACGTCCTGGTGGACGAAGTAGACCTTGTCGTAGCCGAGCTTCCCGCGGATGAAGTCCAGGGTCTTGGCGAGGTTGCCGACCAGGTAGGGGGCGCTGAGGCCGAGCCGGAAGTGGTACTTGTACTTCGCGTAGTCGCCCGCGATCTTCTTCTCGAACTCCGGCGACATCGCGATGGTGCAGAGGTACGGCAGCTTGTACCGCGCGTTCATGTCCATCGCGGAGAGCAGCACCTCCGAGCGGAATGCGCCGATCACGATCGCCGCCGGCTTCCGATCGCCGATGAGCTTCTCCATCGCGGCGAGCGCATCGTTGACGGGCACGCCCGCCTCCGCCTCCCGGGTGTCGATCGAGACGAGCTCGAGCTTGCGCTTGACGCCGCCGACGTCCACGCCGCCCGCTGCGTTGATCTCGGCGGCCGCCAGCTCGGCGGCGCGCAGCGAGTCCGCGCCCTCGATGGTCCCCAGCGCCGTCGGCACCCCGAGGACGATGGGCGCGTCCGGGGCGGCCGCCTTCTTCGCGCACCCCGCGACGAGCAGCAGACCGATGGTGAACGACGTGATCGGGATCGCGCGCTTCATCCGGTTCTCCCTTCCGGTGCTCCGGGTGCGCTGCTTCGCCTGGGCTGCGGTCGTTGGCCGGCCGGCCGGGCGTCCCTCTTCTCGGGGCACGCACCGGGCGCTGGGTGTTATTGAATGGTCCGTCATTCACATTGGGTGTGTCAAGACGTCGCGGCCGATGCTCGAGCGCGCAGCCTCGATCACGCCCGCCCCGGGGAGGGTGCGAGCTCTGCCCAGCCCGGCGGGCTGGGGGTCCGGCGCGTCCATCCGGAACCGCTGAGCCGCAGCGCTCATAAGCCATTGCCCCCGCGCTGTGAGCCGCGGCGCGGGGGACGCCCCAGGAGAGCCGTCCCGGCTGGCGCGCCCCGCCTTGATCCTCCCTGCGACAATCTGGTACAGGGCTGCCACAATGGATGAATGAACGGTCAATCAATCTGCACTGTAGCGGCGCACCCGCCTGGGTCGCCGTCGGCCCCACCCCGCTCCCGTTCTCGAAGCCAGGACTCACCGCCCCCGGAGGTCTCACCATGAGGCTCAGCCCAGTCGCAGGGATGGTCGTGCTCGGGTGGTCGATCGCCACCGCCGCGCAGGAGCAGAAGCCCGCCGTCTCCCCCCCGCCGGAGCCGGCCAAGCCCCCGGCCTTCACCTTCGCCATGCACGGCTTCATCGGCGGCACGGTGTTCGTGCAGGACGCCGCCATGCGCCCGGGCGAGGGCGGCTTCGCGCTCTGGGTCGCGCCGCAGCAGACCCAGACCACCCCCCCGACGGTCGGCAACATCGGCGGCCAGCAGCCCAAGACCGACAAGCTCATCCTCAGCGGCGACGTCCGCCAGTCGCGCTTCAACCTGTCGGTGGCGGGTCGGCCGCTCCTCGGCTTCACGCCGAAGGGCGTCCTCGAGCTCGACTTCTTCGGCGGCTACGCCGGCGGCTCGGCCGCCGACACCTCGCCGCTCCCGCGCATGCGCCACGCCTACGCCGAGCTGGGCTCGGACGCGAACCGGATCCTGTTCGGGCAGACCAACGACCTGCTCATCGCCCAGGTCCCGGTCTCGCTGGCTCACCTCGGCAACCCGCTCGGCTTCGTGGCCGGCATGCAGGGCTGGCGCCGCCCAGGGGTCTTCGGCTTCCACACCCTCGGCGACCGCAAGGACCGCTACGCCGAGCTCGCCTGGGAGGTCGGGCGGGCCAGCTGGAACGACGCCATGGCCGGCCACGTGATCACGAGCGGAGACCGGTTCGGCTTCCAGGCCGGCGAGGCGTCGGGGCTGCCCGCCGTCGAGGCCCGGCTGATGGTCGGCCAGGGCGCGGAGCACTCGGCGTTCGTGGTCGGCCACTGGAACCGCGTGGATCGCAACGGGGTCGACTCGACGGCGCCGACCCCGACCGGCCTGGACGTGGTCGTGGGCGAGGCCGGCGGGAAGACCACCCTCGGGCCGGTCACTGTGCTGATCGAGGGCTTCTCCGGAAAGAACCTCGGGCCGATCCAGGGGGCGTTCGGCCAGATCCAGCCCAACACCGCCGGCGACGTGCGCGAGCTCGGGGGCTACGGCCAGCTCGGCCTCAACTTCACCCGCGAGATCTCGCTGTGGGGCTTCGTGGGGACCGAGCGGCTCGATCGCTCCCAGGCGATCGCGGCCAACTTCGCCGTGCTCCAGAACACCATCGCCTACGGGGTGCTCCAGTACCGCGCCGAGGGCTTCGCCGTCGGGCTCGAGTGGGATCACTACTGGACCCGCACGCGGAACAACGTCACGGTCGGTGGCGTGCGGGACGCGTCGCTCGACGGCGTCCAGCAGGCCAACAAGGCCAGCCTGAACGGCATCTACTTCTTCTGACGCGCGTCCGCCCCTTCGGCTTCACTCGCCCCGAGCGAGGTCGAAGGGCCGGGTCCAGCGGAGGGGGGGCTTGCGGAGATTGTTGGGGTGGTCAACAATATGCCGCAGCCGGTGAGGACCGGCCGGGCGCCCGCGCGAAGGGCGGCTCGGCCGGACCTCGGGTGCCGGCTCCCCGGAGGCAGCGATGGCGACCAGCGGACGGGCGCACGCGACGGCGGAGGTCGGGCCCGGCGCCACCGGGGCCGCGCTCTCGACCGGCCTCCTCCCGGCGCTGGTCGGCTACCACCTCCGGCGCGCGCAGACGGCGGTGTTCAAGCACTTCGCGCAGGTGGTGGGGGCCGCGGAGGACATCACGCCCGGCCTGTTCGGCATGCTGCAGGTGATCGCCGCCAACCCCGGGCTGTGCCAGAGCCGCCTCGCCGAGGCGATGGGCGTCGATCGCTCCACCATCGTCTCGGTCCTCCATCAGCTCGAGGCGCGCGGGCTGGTGGAGCGGCAGCCCTCGCCGGAGGATCGCCGCAGCCACGCGCTCCACCTCACGCGCAAGGGGCGCCAGGCGCTGCGGCGGATGGAGGCGCTCGTCCTCGTCCACGAGGAGGAGATAGCCGCCGCGCTCTCCCCGGCGGAGCGCCGGACGCTCCTGGAGCTGCTGGCGCGCCTCTACCAGAGCTGAGAGCTCGCCGCCGCGGCGACGAGGCCGCGCCCGGCGATCGAAATGACATTCCCGTACCGGATAACGAGATGACGCCAGCTCCCCCTCCACTCCCCCGCGCAGCCACGCCGCGCGCGCCTTGCCCTCCGGAGGATTCATGACAGCCCTCGTCACGCTGCGCGCCGGCCCGCGCGAGAAGCTGCGCCTCGCCCTCGAGGTGAACGGCGAGGCCCGGGAGGTCCTGGTCGATCCCTGCAAGACGCTGCTCGAGGTGCTCCGCGAGGACCTCGGCCTCACCGGCACGAAGCACGGCTGCGAGCTCGGCGAGTGCGGCGCCTGCGCGGTGCTGGTGGACGGCGAGCTGGAGCTCTCCTGCCTGGTCCCGGCGGTGGAGTGCCAGGATCGCGCCGTCACCACCGTCGAGGCCCTCCGCGACGGGCCGGCGCTGCACCCGCTCCAGGCCGCCTTCGCCGACCACGGCGCCGCCCAGTGCGGCTACTGCACGCCGGGGATGCTGGTGGCGGCCAAGTGGCTCCTCGACCGCAAGCCGGACGCCACG
>DASWAI010000026.1:0-5611 GCA_036391215.1 Gemmatimonadales bacterium | reverse complement strand
CTGAGCGCGTTCGGGACGTCCGTCGTGACGGCCATCGCCGGGCCCCGCGCCCTCGGCCGGATGAACCTGGCAGGTTGGGCGATTATCGCGGGCTCGATGCCCGCGATCGCTCTGGGCGCCCGGTGGGGCCTGGTCGGGGTGGTCTATGCGGTCGCCCTCGCGTGGGCGGCGCAGGGCGCCATCGCGTTCATGCTTGGGATTCCCGCCCTCCGGTCGCAGCCAGCCGCCGACGTGCCCGTCGTCGAGCCGAACCCCAGGGGTGGGCTCGGGCGCACGGCGCCAGCTCCCGAGGCCTGAGGTCCCACGCATCACCGGGCAGCCGCGCCCGCGACTATGCTGGCCTGACTACGGCCGGCCGCTTCCCCCGGGGCCACGAACTGCCGGTACCACGCTTCCGCGCTCAAGAGGAGCCAGAGCCGGTTCCCGTGGTCCAGCTTCCGCCCCAGGTGCTCGTCCAGGAGGCCCTGCACCCGGTCTCCCCTCAGGTAGCCGTCCCGCACCAGTGCGCTCTCCCGGAGCATCCCCGCGCCCAGCTCCCTGAGCTCGGCATCCATCACGTACATGAGCGGCGAGGCGAAGCCCTGCTTGGGCCGCCGGAGGAGGCTGGGCGGCAGGTACTTCTCCGCCAGCCGCCGCTCCAAGTAGCGCAGCGTCCGGCCCTTGATCTTGAGCGTCACCGGCACCCGGGCCATGAACTCGGCCAGCCGCGGATCGAGGAACGGGGACCGCGACTCCAGGCTGTAGGCCATCGTGGTCCGGTCGAGGATCATGAGCGAGTGCTCCGGCAACCGGGTGGCCGCGTCCACGTACATCATCTTGTCCATCGGGTCGGCGGCGTTGGGCGCGTCGTAGTGCGCCAGCACGCAGGCGTCCGCCCGCCGGTCCGCCACCTCGGCCCGGTACCGGTCGGTGTAGAGCCGCGTGCGCTGCGGCCCGTTGAACCAGAAGTACTGAAGACTCTCGGCATACCGCTCCGCGCCGGCCTTCGACGCCATGAGGTCCGCCCAGCGGAGCTTGTGGGTCACGCTCTTGAAGGTGAACCGGTCCGGCAAGCGGGCCAGCACCCAGCGGGCGATGAGGCCGCGCACGGCCTCCGGCACCAGCGCGTAGCGGTCCAGCCACCGGTTGGCGGCGTAGCGGTCGTACCCGCCGAACAGCTCGTCGCCGCCGTCACCGCCGAGCACGACCTTGACGTGCTGCGCGGTCATCCGGCTCAGGTGCAGCAGACAGATGGACAAGGGATCCGCCGGCTCGTCCAGCACGGTGATCAACCGCGGCAGGTCCCGGATCACGCTGGGCCGGACCTCCTCCGCGTAGTGCTGCGTCCCGTAGCGGGCCGCCACTTCGGCGGCCGCCGGCAGCTCGTTGAGCGTCCCGTAGGGGATGCCCATCGAGAACGTGCGCAGCTCGCTGCCCACCGTCTGCGCCGCCAGCGCGGCCACGAGGGTCGAGTCGAGGCCGCCGCTCAGGAACGCGCCCACGGGCACGTCGCTCACCAGGTGGAGGCGCACCGCCTCGCTCAGCAGCTCCTCGACCCGCGCCAGCGTGTCGTCTTCGGACCAGGTCCACTTGGGGCCGTAGTCGAGGTCCCAGTAACGCTCGACCCGGCTGCGCCCGTCCTCCCAGACCAGGTAGTGGGCCGGGGGCAGCTTCCGGATCCGCGCGAACAGCGTGTCGGGCGGATGGACGAACCGGAGCGCCAGGTACTGGTCGAGCCCGTGGGGATTGAGCTGGCGGAGCGACGGATCGTCCGCGAGGAGCGCCTTGATCTCGGAGGCGAACGCCAGCCGGCCGCCGGACTCGGTGTAGAAGAGCGGCTTCTGCCCGAAGTGGTCGCGGGCCAGGAGCAGGCGCCGGCGCCGCCGGTCCCAGAGCGCGAAGGCGAACATGCCGCGGAGCCGCGGGAGGAAACGCTCGCCCTCTTCCTCGTACAGATGGACCAGCACCTCGGTGTCGGAGCGGGTGCGGAGGACGTGGCCCCGCGCCAGGAGCCCCTTCCGGATCTCCTCGAAGTTGTAGATCTCGCCGTTGTAGACGAGGACGACCGAGCCGTCCTCGTTGGTCATGGGCTGGTGGCCGCCTGCCAGGTCGATGATGCTCAGCCGGCGCATGCCGAGGCCCGTGCCGCCCTCGAGGAACACGCCCCAGTCGTCCGGGCCGCGATGCCGGATGGCGTCGCACATCCGGACGATCTCCGGCTCGGATACCGGCGTCGGACCGACCTTGCCCGCGATGCCGCACATCAGACCAGCCCTGCCTTCCGGTATGCCTCGAGGGTGAGCGCCACGCCCTCGTCCAGGTGAACCCGCGGCTCCCAGGCGAGCACACGCCGCGCGCGGGAGGTGTCGAACGCCGAATCGCTGTGGAAGAAATCCATCCGGCGCCGGTAGATCGGCGGCGTCACCTTGAGCGCCGTACAGACGTCCTCGACCACCGCCGCCACCGCGAGCATGGGCGCGAGCGGCAGCCGGAACCCGAACCGCCGCCGGCCGCACGCGCGCGCCACCGCGTCGATCAGCTCGCGGAGCGTACAGGGCTCGGGCCCCGCGATGATGAGGGCCTGGCCGACGGCCTCGTCCCGCTCGCACGCCAGCCGGAACGCCGAGACGACGTCGTCCACGTAGACCATGTGGCGCCGGCCGGCGCCGTCGCCGAACAGGGGGAACTTCCCCGCCGCCACGCCGCGGAAGAGCTTGAGCAACCGCTGGTCTCGCGGGCCGTATACGTCGGCCGGCCGCAGGATGACCACCGGCAGTCCGTTGCTCCGGTGGAACTCCCGCACCAGCGCCTCCGCCGCCACCTTGGTCCGCTCGTAGACGTTGCCCGGATGGAGCGGAGACTCCTCGTTGGTGATCCCCGGCGCCCGGTGCCCGAAGATCCCGATGGTGCTGCAGTAGACGAACCGCTGGAGCCCGCCGGTCCGCGCGATCTCGAGCAGCCGCCGGGTGCCGCCGAGGTTGATCTCCTCGAAGTACCCGTCGGTCATGCCCGCCTCGCGCATCGCTACGGCGAGGTGGTACACGTGGGTCACGCCGTCCATGGCCCGGGCGCAGAGCGCGGCGTCGGTGACGCTACCCGGGAGCACGCGGACCCCGAGCCCCTCGAGCAGCCGGGCGTTGGCCTGCTCCTCGGGCCGGTCGACGAGTCCCAGAACGACGACCTCCGCGCCGCGGCGCCGGGCGTCCTCCGCCAGATGCGAGCCGATGAAGCCGGTCCCGCCGGTCACGAGCAGCTTCACCCGAACGCCGCCGCCAGCGCCGTGGCGATCCGCTCGCTCGCGTGGCCGTCGCCGTAGGGGTTCCGGCGGTGCGCCATCCGCTCGTACGCAGCCCGGTCCGACAGCAGCTCCGACGCCGCCGAGACGATCCGCCGGGGATCGGTGCCCACGACCACGGCGGTCCCGGCGGCCACCCCTTCCGGCCGCTCGGTGACCTCCCGGAGCACGAGCACGGGCTTCCCCAGTGACGGGGCCTCCTCCTGGATTCCGCCGCTGTCGGTGAGGATGATCGTCGCCCGGTTCATCAGGTGCACGAACTCCAGGTAGTCCACCGGCTCGATCAGGTGCATGATCGGCAGGTCGCCGAGCAGCTCCTCCACCGGGCCCTTGACCTCGGGATTCGGGTGGACCGGCAGGACGAACTCGAGGTCCGGGAAGAGGCACGCCAGCTGGCGGATGGCCTCGCACGTGCCGCGCAACGGGGCGCCGAAGCTCTCGCGCCGGTGGGTGGTGACGAGCACGAGGCGCCGGGCCGGGTCCAGGGCGGCGAGCACCGGGTGGCGGAAGCGGTAGTCCGGCCGCACGGTCTGCAGCAGGGCGTCGATGACCGTGTTGCCGGTGAGGTGCACGGCGTCCGGCGGCGTCCCCTCCGCGAGCAGATGGTCCCGTGCCTGCGGCGTCGGCGCGAAGTGGATGGACGCGAGCCGGCTGATCAGGACCCGGTTCATCTCCTCGGGGAAGGGCTGGTAGCGGTCGCCGGTGCGGAGGCCGGCCTCGACGTGCCCGGAGGGGATCTTCTCCAGGTACGCCGCGAGCGCCGCCGCGAACGCGGTCATGGTGTCGCCCTGGACCAGGAGCACGTCCGGCTCGAACTCGCGCAGGAGGGGCGGGAGCCGCGCCAGCACCCGGCCCACCACGTCCCCCGGCGACTGGCCGGGTGTCATGAGGTCGAGGTCGTGATCGGCCTGGAGATCGAACACCCGCAGCACCTGGTCGAGCATCTGGCGGTGCTGGGCCGAGACGCAGACGATGCTCTCGAACTCCGCCGGGCGGGCGGCGAGCGCGCGCACGACCGGCGCCATCTTGATCGCCTCCGGCCGGGTGCCGAAGACGCTGAGGACCCGGATCATGCGGTGCCCGCGGGGCGGGGGACGCCGCCGGCGGGGCGGGGGGCGCCCTCGGCCCGCACGTGCTCGGCCAGGGCCTGGAGGGTGACCACGGTGAAGCCGCGGTCGAGCACCAGCCGCAGCACCTTCCGCAGCAGCTCGTCCCGTACGCCCTCGAAGCAGGGGTGCCCGTAGAGCACCACGATCTCGCGCTCGTCCAGGTGCCGCCCGATGAGTCCGAGGACCTCCGGCTCGGGCGTGCCGATCGCGGCGTGGTGCTCGATGAAGGGGATGGTCCGCGGCCCGGCCAGCGTCACGGGGATGGTCCAGTGCGAAAGCTCGCGTCCACCCACGATGGTGGGGTGGGGCTCGCCGCCGATGGCGTCGCCGTTGTAGCGGAATCCGAGCCGGTCGAGGAGCAGCATGAGCCGCTCGTCGGAGCGGAACCCGGGCGCGGAAAAGCCGGCCGGCGTCCCGAATGCATGTACGAAGTGGTCGTAGGATTCCCGGACGTCCGCCTCCAGCACCTCGGCCGGCAGCTCGGGGAACCGGCGGCTCCAGACGACGTGGTCCATCCCGCCATGCTGGCCCAGCTCGTGCCCTTCGGCCTGGAGCGCCCGGAGCTCGGGGAGAAACGACAGACCGACCGGGCGGCTCAGGACCGTCTCGAGCATGAAGCGCGGCCACCCGGTCTTCCGGATCAGGTGGATGGCTTCCATGTCGCCGAGCTTGGCGCGCGACCGCTCGAAGCCCTTGCCCAGCCATGCCCGCAGGTTGGTGGAGCGGCCCAGGTTCACGAAGAACGTATGGGGAACGCCCAGCTCCCGGCACACCGCGCGGATGCGGGGAATCCCGTCGGTGATGCAGACGCGGTGGTCCACGTCCCAGCGGAAGGCGAAGAGACGCCGGGTCACGGGGCGCTTCTCGCCCCGATGGCGCCGTACACGGCCTCGAACTCCTCGGCCGACCGGTCCCAATCGAACAGGCGGAGCGCCCGCTCGCGCCCGGCCTGCCCCATGCGGTGCCGCAGCGCCGGGTCGCGCAGCAGATCGGCGATGGCGCCCGCGAGCGCGGTCGCGTCGCCGCGCGGCACCACCCGGCCCGTCACGCCGTCTTCGACCACCTCGGGAAGGCCGCCCGCGTCGCTCGCCACCACCGGCACCTCGCACCCCATCGCCTCGGCGGCGGGAATGCCGAAGCCCTCCTCCAGCGAGGGGATGACGGAGACCGCGGCGGCCCGGTAATACTTCGGCAGGTCCGCGTTGGGCACCCAGCCGAGGAACGTGGT
>DASWAI010000025.1:0-5637 GCA_036391215.1 Gemmatimonadales bacterium | reverse complement strand
CGGGGTCGTCCGGCTCGGGCACCGCGAACCCGGCTTCGCCCCCGCCCACCGCCCGCCAGTGGCCCAGCCGGATCCCCTCGCTCACAAGGCTGTTGCTCGGCCCCCAGGCCGTGCCCAGGTCCTGCATCGCGCCCATCACGTGATACGGGGTCGCGTCGTCCACCGCCACATGATAGAACTGCGCGATGGGAAGCGGCGGCGTGCGCCAGTGCTTGCCACCGTCGGGCGAGAGGTCCACGCCGCCATCGTTGCCGTCGATCATCCGGTGCGGGTGCTTCGGGTCGATCCAGACGTCGTGGTGGTCGCCGTGATGCGGTCCCTTCACCGACACGATCGTGCGCCCGCCGTCGACACTCTTGAGCAACCGCACCTGCGGGAACCACACGACGTCGCGGTTGGAGGGATCGACGGTGAGCGTCGTGTAGTACCACGCGCGCTGGCGCAGGGCGTGGTGCCCGCTCGCCAGGGTCCAGGTCTCGCCGCCGTCGTCCGAGCGGAAGAGACCGCCCTGCTCCGCCTCGATCAGCGCATAGACCCGGCGCCCGTCCGACGGCGCCACGGCGACCCCCACCTTGCCCCAGATCCCGCCGGGCAGCCCCTTCCCGGTGAGCCGGGTCCAGGTGGTTCCCCCGTCGCGCGAGACGTAGAGCCCGCCGCCCGGTCCGCCGCTGGTGAGATCCCACGGCCGCCGGCGCGCCTGCCAGAGCCCCGCGAAGACGATGCTCGGGTTCGATGGGTCGAGCGCCACGTCCGAGGCGCCGGTGTCCGGGTCCTTCCGGAGCACGAATTGCCAGGTCTTCCCGCCGTCCTGCGTGCGCAGAACGCCGCGCTCCGGATTGGGACCGAATGCGCGGCCCAGCACGGCGGCGAACGCGATCTCGGGGTTGGTGGGATCCACCACCATCGTGCCGATCTGCCCCTCCTGCTTCCAGACCTGCGTCCAGCTTCTGCCGGCGTCGACCGACTTGTAGATGCCGTTGCCGGCGCCGACGTTCCCCCGGATGTTGGCTTCACCCGTCCCGACGTACACCACATTCGGGTCGGACGGCGCCACGGCGATCGAGCCGATCGACGAGACCGGCTGGGCGTCGAAGACCGGCTTCCAGGAATTGCCCCCGTCCTCCGACTTCCATACGCCGCTCGCCGCCGCCGCGGCGTAGTAGGTGAGCGGATCGCCGGGCACGCCGGTCACGCGGGCGATCCGGCCGCCGGCGGCCGGGCCGATCGAACGGAACTGGAGGGCCTCGAAGGGGGCCGGGCCCTTCTGGGCATCCTGGGCCCGGGCGGGAGTCACGGCTGCAATGACGGCGGCGAGCGCGACAAGCCCGGCGCGATGGCGGGAGCGCATCATGAACGGATCTCGGTTGTCGGGAGGGGGAAGGTAATGTAGCGCCGGGCGCACTCAGACGAAGCCGGGGGCCGGCGCGGGCCCGCGCGCCGTCAGGCCGAGATGCCCCGCACCGCGTGGGGCAGGTACGGCGCCTCGAGCGCGGCCCCTTCCTCGGCGGTCAGCACCAGGTTCACGGCCCGGAGCGCCGCCTCCAGGTGCTCGAGCTTCGTGGCGCCGACGATCGGCGCGCTGATGCCCGGCCGGCCGAGCAGCCAGGCGAGCGCCACTTCGGCCATGGTCGCGCCGCGCCCCTTCGCCACCCGTTCCACCGCATCCACCACGTTCCAATCGCCCGGCGTGTCGTACAGATGGGGCGAGTAGGTGTCGCTGGCCGCCCGCGCGGTACCGCCGCTTCCCACCTTCGCGTCGGCCGGCCGGGGCCGGGCGAGGAGCCCGCGCGCCAGCGGGCTCCACGGGATCACCCCCACGCCCTCGTGCAGGCAGAGCGGAATCATCTCCCGCTCCTCCTCGCGGTAGAGCAGGTTGTAATGGTTCTGCATGGAGACGAAACGCGCCCAGCCGTGCCGCTCCGACGCGGCGAGCGCCAGGGCCATCGTCCACGCGTAGCCCGAGCTGGCGCCGAGGTAGCGCACCTTGCCGGCTTGCACGAGGTGGTCCAGCGCGGCGAGCGTCTCCTCGATCGGCACCGCGGGGTCGAAGCGGTGGATCTGGTAGAGGTCGATCGCCTCGAGGCCGAGCCGGCGCAGGCTCGCCTCGCACGCCTGGACCACGTGCTTGCGGGAGAGGCCGCTCCGGTTCGGTCCGGGGGCGAGGGGGAAGTAGACCTTGGTGGCCACCACGATCTCGTCGCGGTTGCCCAGCTCGCGGAGCGCCCGGCCGGTCACCTCCTCGCTCACGCCGGCCGAGTACATGTCCGACGTGTCGAAGAAGTTGATGCCGGCCTCGATCGCGCGGCGGAAGAACGGCCGCGCCGCCGTCTCGTCGAGCACCCACGGGCGCCAGGATGGGCTTCCGTAGCTCATGCAGCCCAGGCAGATGCGGGACACCGTGAGCCCGGTGCGGCCGAGCTGGACGTATTGCATGCGCCCGTCCGACTAGTGCGCCGCCGCCAGGATGCCCACCGCTTCCTCCTGGGTCAGGTTGCGATTGTAGACCGGCGTGCCCGGCTGCTGGCTGCGCCCGCCCTCGCGGAGCGTGCCGGTATCCACCGGGGCGAAGCCGATCTCCTCGATCAGGCGGGAGACCACCCGCTTGGCCTCGACGTCATCGCCGGCCAGAAAGATGGCGCGGCGCCGGGCCGGCGGCAGGTCCGGCCGCCCCTGCCCGGCAAGATGCTCCCAGTAGATCGTGTTGAATGCCTTCACCAGTCGGGCGCCGGGCAGCCGCTTCGCGACCTCCTCGCTCGACGTCGAGACGCCGAGATCCACGATGCCGCCGGTGGCCGTGTAGGGATTCATGGCGTCGATCACGATCTTTCCGCGTACGGCGCCGGGAGCCGGCCAGGCCTCCGGCGTGCGCCAGGGAACGGCGAGCAGGACGGCGTCGCCGAAGGCGGCGGCCTCCTGCGCCGTGGTCGCATGCACCCGGGCCGCGCCCGCCTCCCGGTTGATCTCCTCCACCAGGCTCGCGAGCGACGCGGGGCCGCGCGAGTTGCTGAGAGCCACCTCGTGTCCCGCGCGGGCAAAGAGCCGCGCCGCGGTGGCGCCGATGTGCCCGGCGCCGAGGATACCGATTCGCATGGATGCTCCTGATGCCGTGTGCTAGACGTTGACTCGCGCCATGCCGGCGGCCGGATAGCGGGCCCCCGCGGCGACGTTCCGGGGGGACGCCGCGCCGATGGCCGCCAGCTCGGCGGGGCTCAGATGCACGGCCAGCGCGGCGGCGTTCTCCTCGACGTAGCCCACCCGCTTGGTGCCGGGAATCGGCACGATGTCGTCGCCCTGGGCCAGGATCCAGGCAAGCGCGAGCTGCGACGGAGTGCAGCGCTTGGCCCGCGCCAGCTCCTCGATCCGCGCCACCAGCGCCACGTTCTTCGCGAAGTTCTCGCCCTGGAAGCGGGGGTTGTTCCGCCGCCAGTCGTCCGGCGCCAGGTCTTCCAGGCGCCGGATCCGGCCGCCCAGGAACCCGCGTCCGAGCGGGCTGTAGGCCACGAACCCGATGCCAAGCCGGCGACACGCCGGAAGAATCTCGTCCTCGGGGTCGCGGCTCCAGAGCGAATACTCCGTCTGGAGCGCGGTGATCGGGTGGAGGGCGTGGGCGCGGCGGATCGTCTCGGGTCCGGCCTCGGAGAGCCCGAGGTAGCGAACCTTGCCGGCCCGGACCAGGTCCGCCATGGCGCCCACGGTCTCCTCGATGGGGACCTTGGGATCCACCCGGTGCTGGTAGTAGAGGTCGATGTGGTCGACGCCGAGGCGGGAGAGCGAGCCATCGCAGGCCTGGCGCACGTATTCGGGCCGCCCGTTCAGCCCGGCCCAGCTCCCGTCGGGGCCGCGGACGTTGCCGAATTTGGTGGCGAGCACCACGCGCTCGCGCCGGTCGCGGATGGCCCGGCCGACCAGCTTCTCGTTGGTGAAGGGACCGTAGACGTCGGCCGTGTCGAGGAAGGTGACGCCCAGATCGAGCGCCCGGTGGATCGTGGCGACCGACTCGGCATCGTCGCCCGGGCCGTAGAACTCGGACATGCCCATGCAGCCGAGTCCGAGGGCGGAGACGACGAGGCCCTGGCCGCCTAGATGCCGCTGCTCCATCAGTGCCTCCGTGGCAAGAATTCGCCGATGCTCAGGAGGCAACCCCGCAACCGGCTTTGCGGTTCCCTCCGCCCTGGCGCAGGAGCCCCGCCCCGGCGGTCGCGCCATTCAAGAAAACCCCCGGCAATGTGCCGTACAAAGATTGGATGGGTGCGCGGCGACCGGCGACCCGTCGGCCTGGCACCATCTGGCCGACAACTTGCGATCGATTGCCAAGGACGGCCCCGCAACCGCGACGAAACCCAAGGATTTGTGAGCGCCAAGCCCCACGTCCTGCTCATCGACGATGACGCCAGCATCCTCAGTGCCGTCCGCCGGCTGCTGATCCGGTCCGGGCACGAGGTGACCGAGGCCTCGAACGGCGCCGAGGGGCTCCGCCTCTGGCGGGAGCAGGGCGCCGGGCTGGTGCTGACGGACCTCCAGATGCCGGGCATGAACGGCCTGGAAGTAATCCTCCAGCTCCGCGCCTATGCGCCGGACCTCCCCGTCATCGCGATGTCCGGCGGCGGGCGGTCCCGGGATCTGGACCTGTTGGGCAGCGCCGGCTTGCTGGGAGCGGTCGGCCTGCTTACGAAGCCCTTTACGGCCGACGAGCTGGCCGCCGCGATCGGGGCCGCGGCGGGCCAGGCCGGGCGGGAGCTGGCCTAGCCGGCTGCCCAACAGGAAGGCCAGCCCGTTCGGGCTGGCCTAAGTCGTTGCGGGAGCAAGAGGCGCGGGACGGAATCGAACCGTCGAATGGAGGTTTTGCAGACCTCTGCCTTACCACTTGGCTACCGCGCCGGGGGACGTAAAGCTATTCCCAGGCCACGAGTTACGCAACGCAGGATTCGCGCCGCTACTCGATGATCCCGTAGGCCACGGCCTCCTGGTCGAGCGGGCCCGACACCCACACCCTGCCCCCCGCATGAGCCCACAGGTTGGGCGATGGCCGGACTAGGGGATGCCGCTCGCCGTCCGCCGTCACCAAGTACAGCACCGCCCCGTCGGCCACGAGCCGGCCGTCGGTAGCGGGCACGCCGTTCGCCGCCACCACCGTGAACCGCTCCACACTGAGCTCAGTGCCCGCGAGCCGGCCGATCACCGTCAGCGTGAGCCCGTCCACCCGCTTGAGCGCCGCCGGCCCGACGAGCGTGAGCGCCTGCCCTCCCCCATCGGGGACCAGCGTGACCTTCGGCAGTGCCTCGACCCCGACCACGTGCACCGTTCCGAGAATCGAATCGGCCGCTGCCGCGTCCGCCTCGCCGGGCGGCGCACCCCTGGCCTGGTGGCACGCCATGCCGGCGACGCCGAACACGGCGAGCAACGCGACGAGTCCGCGGCCGGGCATGCGCATCAGTGTACTCGGATGATCCCGAGCCGGAGCGCACTCGATGGCGACAGCGTCCCGCCGCTCCCGCTCTCCAGCTGCAGCGCCTCGGTCCCCGCGCTCGGCGCGGTAAGCAGGAAGTACGCGGCCGCCGTTCCCGGCACGCCGGTAACGGTCTGGTTGATCGTGCCGGCCGCAAAAGTGCGCGGCTGGAGGGGATACACCGGCGTCCC
>DASWAI010000024.1:0-9466 GCA_036391215.1 Gemmatimonadales bacterium | reverse complement strand
ACTCCTCGAACCGTTTCACCGCCAGCGTCACGTTGTGCCCCCCGAAGCCGAACGAATTCGACAGCGCCACCTTGACGTCCCGGTTGAGCTTTTCGTTCGGGGCCGACGGGAGATCGCACTCGGGGTCGGGCGTGAACTGGTTGGTCGTGGGCGGGATCACGCCGCAGGTCGTGACCAGGAGCGAGATCAGGAACTCGAGCGCGCCCGCGCCGCCCAGGAGGTGCCCGGTCATGGACTTGGTCGAGCCGAACACCAGCTGGCGGGCCCGCTCGCCGAACACGGCCTTCACCGCCTGGGTTTCGGCGACATCGCCCTGCGGCGTGGAGGTGCCGTGGGCGTTGATGTAGCCCACGTCCTCGAGCGCGATCTTGCCGTCGGCCAGGCAGTCGCGCATGGCCTGCGCGGCGCCCCGTCCCTCGGGCGCCGGCTGGGTCAGGTGATGGGCGTCGGCGCTCAGGCCGTAGCCGATCATCTCGCCCAGGATCCGGGCCCCGCGGCCGCGGGCGTGCTCCAGGCTCTCGAGCATCACGACGGCGGCGCCGTCGCCCAGCACGAAGCCGTCCCGGTCCAGGTCGAACGGGCGGCTGGCCGTCTCGGGCGAGTCGTTCCGGGTGGAGAGGGCCTTCATGTTCTGGAACCCGGCGACGGTGAGCCCGGTGATGGCGGCCTCGGAGCCGCCGCCCACCATGGCGTCGGCCATGCCGGTCCGGATCATGGTATAGGCCTCGCCCAGCGCGTGGGCGGACGAGGCGCAGGCGGACACGGTGCAGAAGTTGGGGCCGCGGAGCCCGTACCGCATCGACACCAGCCCGGCCGCGATGTCCGGGATGTACATCGGCACGAAGAAGGGCGACACGCGGTCGGGCCCCTTCGTGAGATAGATGGAGCAGTTCTCCTCGTAGGTCTGCATCCCGCCGATGCCGCTGCCGATGATGACCCCGGTGCGCTCGGGCACGGGGAACTTCCCCTCGAGTCCGGCCTGGGTGATGGCCTGGTGCGCGGCCGCGAGCGCGAACTGCGCGAACAGGTCGTAGCGGCGGGCTTCCTTCTTGTCCATGTAGCGGGAGGGATCGAACCCCTTCACCTCGCACGCGAAGCGGACGTGGAGCCTGGCCGGATCGAACTTGGTGATCGGCCCTGCTCCCGACCGGCCGGCCAGAAGGCCGGCCCAGGTCGAATCGACGTCGGTGCCGAGGGGGGTCACCGCCCCGAGGCCGGTGACGACAACGCGGTGGGTCAAGCTACTTCCCGATCTTCTGGTGCAGGTAGTTCATGGCATCACCGACGGTGCGGAGCTTCTCCGCCTCTTCGTCCGGGATGTCGATGTCGAATTCCTTCTCGAAGGCCATCACCAGCTCGACCGTGTCCAGGCTGTCGGCGCCGAGGTCCTCCATGAAGCTGGCGTCGGGCTTGAGCTTCTCGCGCTCCACCCCGAGCTCCTCGACGATGATGTCCTTGACCTTCTCTTCGACGTCGCTCATGTCGTCCTCGTTCGCGATTGAGGGTGCCTAGATGACCATCCCACCGTCAACGACCAGCACCTGCCCCGTGATGTACGCCGCCATGTCCGAGGCCAGGAACAGCACCGCGCCGGCGATGTCCTCCGGCCGCCCGAGTCGCCCCAGGGCGATCTGCTGTAATAATGACGCCCGCGCCTCGACCGGCAAGCCGCCGGTCATGTCCGTTTCCACGAATCCCGGCGCCACGCAATTCACCAGGATGTTCCGGCTGGCGTACTCCTTGGCGACCGATTTCGTGAGCCCGATCAGCCCGGCCTTGGAGGCCGCGTAGTTCGCCTGCCCCTTGTTGCCCGTGAGGCCGACGACGCTGGTGACGCTGATGATCCGGCCGGCCTTCCGTTTCATCATGCCCTTGAGGACCGCCCGGATCGCGAGGAACGCGCCCTTGAGGTTCGCGTCCAGCACCGTGTCCCAGTCGCTTTCGCTCATCCGCAGCACGATCTGGTCGCGGGTGAGACCGGCGTTGTTCACCAGGATGTCGATCGGCCCGAGGGCCGCCTCCGCCGCCGCGACGGCCGCTTCGATCTGCGCCGGATCGGCCAGCTCGCAGCCGAAGCCCGCCACGCCGTCGCCCAGCTCGGCCGCCGCGGCCCGGGCCCGCTCGGCGTCCCGGCCGGTGATGGCGACCCGCGCCCCCGCGCCGCGGAGCGTCTGGGCGATGGCCCGCCCGATACCGCGGGTCCCGCCGGTGACCAAGGCCACTTTGCCCGTCAGGTCGATGGTGTGCATCCGACCTTTCAGGTGAGAGGTGCGAGGTGAGAGGTGAGAGGGCCTGTTCCCTCTTACCTCTCACCTCTTACGTCTCACGCCGTCAGGAACCGCTCCACTTCCTCCGCCGTCCCCAGCGTCACCGCCCGCGCTTCCGGCACGATCCGCTTGAGGAGGCCGGTGAGCACGTTGCCTGGGCCGACTTCGACAAACACCGCGCCCGGCGCCAGCGCCGCGGCGCGCCGCATGCACTCCACCCAGCGTACCGGCGCCGTGAGCTGCTCGGACAGCGTGCGCAGCGCCTCGGCCGCGGTCGTGACCGGCTCCGCCGTCGCGTTGGCGATCACCGGGCAGCGCGGGTCGCCGAAGCCCGCCTCCGCCAGCGCGGCGCGGAGCCCGGCGACGGCCGGCGCCATCAGCGGCGAGTGGAATGCGCCGCTCACCTTGAGCGGCACCACCCGCTTGGCCCCGCGAGCCCGGCACCCCTCCCCCGCCCGGGCCACGGCCTCGGGGTCGCCGGAGATGACCGTCTGCTCCGGCGTGTTGAGGTTGGCCGGCACCGCGACGCCGCTCCCGCTCGAGGCCTCGGCGCAGGCCGCCTCGACCAGCGCCGTGTCGAGCCCGAGCACGGCGGCCATGGCACCGGGCCGCTCGCGCCCCGCCTGGAACATGAGCTCGCCGCGGCGGCGCACCAGCCGGGCCGCCGCGGCCGCCGGCAGGCTGCCGGCGGCCACGTGCGCGCTGTACTCGCCCAGGCTGTGTCCCGCGGCCGCCGCCGGCCGGCCCAGCACCTCGCCGACCAGGGCGAGCACGGCCGCCGAGTGGGCGAGGATGGCCGGCTGCGCGTTGTGGGTGCGGGTGAGCTCCTCGTCGGGGCCTTCCCACATGATCCGCGAGAGCGCGACGCCCAGGGCGTCATCCACCGCTTCGAACAGCGCGCGGGCCGCGGGGAAGCGCTCGGCGAGGTCCTTCCCCATCCCCACCTTCTGCGCCCCCTGGCCAGGGCACATGACCACCGTCACCACCGGACGACGGCGCTCCCCCAGGTGAAGCCGGCCCCGAACGCCACGAACAGCAGCAGCGATCCTTTCCCGATCCGGCCTTCGTCCAGCGCCTGCTCCAGCGCGATCGGGATCGAGGCAGCCGAGGTGTTGCCGTACTTCTCCAGGTTCACCATCACCTTGTCCATCGGGATGCCGGCATGCTTGGCCGTGGCCTCGATGATCCGGAGGTTGGCCTGGTGGGGCACGAAGAGGTCGATCTGGTCGGCGCTCACGCACGCGCGCCTGAGGGCCTCGTCGGTGGCCTCGGCCATGGCCAGCACCGCGGCCTTGAAGACCTCCCGCCCCTTCATCTGCATCAGGTACGAGCGGTCGTGCAGCACTTTCTCGCTCATCGGCTCGAGCGACCCGCCGCCGGGAATCCACAGCAGCGGCGCCAGCCGCCCGTCCGTCTTGAGGAACGTGGACAGGATGCCGCGGCCGTCGGCCCTGGCCGGCCGCACGATGCCGGCCCCGGCGCCGTCGCCGAAGAGCACGGCGGTGGAGCGGTCCCGCCAGTCGGTGATGCACGACAGCTTCTCGCCGCCCAGGACCAGCACCGTCCGGCTGGTCCCGGCGGCGATGAATCCCTCGGCGATGCCGAGCCCGTAGATGAAGCCCGGGCAGGCGGCGGAAATGTCGAAGGCGGCCGCGTTGTTGGCGCCCAGGAGCGCCTGCACGTCGCACGCGGTGCCGGGCATGCGCCGGTCGGGCGACACGGTGGCCAGCACGATCGCGTCGAGCTCGTCCGGCCCGACCTCGGCCCGGTCCATCGCCTTGTGCGCGGCGGTGACGCAGAGCGACGCGAGCGACTCGTCGGGCCGCGCGATCCGCCGCTCGCGGATGCCGGTCCGCTCGACGATCCAGGCGTCCGAGGTGTCGAGCGTGCGCGAGAGATCGTCGTTGGTGACGACCTGCGCCGGCACCGCGGTACCGATGCTGGCAATCTCGGCCACGGGGCGGAGCGTCATGCGGAGGTCGTCGCGGCGCGCTGGGCGAGCTGGGCGCCGATGTGGACGTCGAGCTGGCTCTCCACCGCCTGGGCCGCCACCCGGATGGCGTTCTTGATGGCATTGGGGCTGGAGGAGCCGTGGCACATGACGGTGACGCCCTTCACGCCGAGCAGGGGGGCGCCGCCGTACTCGGAGTAGTCGAGAAAGCGGAGCACGCGTCCGAAGTCCTCCCGGGCGAGCACCTCGGGGGCCTCGCGCTTGACGATGCCCACGAGGAGCCGCGCCGCGGACTCGTAGAACTTGAGCACGATGTTGCCCACGAAGCCGTCGCACACGATCACGTCGATCCGCCCGTGCCGCGGGTGCCCGAGAATGTCGCGCCCCTCGACGTTCCCGATGTAGTTGAGGCCGGTCGCCTGCCGGAGCAGCCGGTGGGCCTCCTTGGCCACGGCGTTCCCCTTCTCCTCCTCCTCGCCGACGTTGAGCAACCCGACGCTCGGGTTGGGCCGGCCGTGGAGGTCTCGCATGTACACGGTGCCGAGGTAGGCGAAGTTGACCAGCTCCCGGGGGGAGCAGTCGATGTTGGCCCCCGCGTCGAGCACGAAGACGGGCCCTTCGGCGGTGGGAAACAGGGTGCCGACGGTGGCGCGGCCGACGCCGTCGTGGAGGCCGAGGATCATGGTCGAGGCGGCGAGGACGGCGCCGGTATTGCCCGCCGAGAGAAACGCGTCGGACTTGCTCTCCGCCTGGAGGCGGAGGCCCACCACGAGGCTCGACTGCGGCTTCCGGCGGACGGCCGCGAGCGGCTTCTCCGCCATGCCGATCACGTCGGGGGCGGGATGGACCTCGATCCGGGAGCGGTCGATCGCGGGATGCCGCGCGAGCTCCGCCTCGATGGCCTCGGGGCGGCCGACGAGCTGGACCTGCAAGGAGTCCGGTCGCGCGCGCAGCGCCTCGGCGACCCCTTCGATCTCAACCCGGGGGGCGTGGTCGCCCCCCATCGCGTCCACGGCGACGCGGATCACCCTCAGGCGTCCTCGACCTCGACCTGCTTCTTGCCGCGATAGTAGCCGCAGGAGTCGCACACGCGGTGCGAGAGCTTGGGCGACCCGCACCGGGGGCAGGCCTGCGGGCGCACGCCCGCGCCGGTGTGGTGGCCGCGGCGGAGCCGCTTCTTCGACTTGGAGGTGCGTCGCTTCGGAACTGCCATGAGATCCTCAGACTGGTTCCGCCGGGGCGCACGCGCACGCGCCGGCATTGAGATCCGCCCCGCAGCGGGGGCAGAGCCCCGCGCAATCCTCGCGGCAGACGGGATACGGCTCCACCGCGAGCGCCAGCTCTTCCCGCACCGCCTCGCCCAGGTCGATGACCCCGGCCGCCGGCGGGAGCAGGTACACCGCCGGGTCTTCGGCGGCGTCGGGGTCGTCGCTGAAGAGAACGTCCACGTGCTCGTCGACATGCCGGACAACGTCGGTGAGACAGCGGCGGCAGTCGCTCCGCACGTCGGCCTGGAGCCGCGCCCGCCAGAAGTACTCGCCCGGCCCGGTGGCCTGGAGGCGGCCCTCCACGGACACGGGGCCGATCAGGTCCAGCTCGAGCCCCGCGAAGACCGGATCGTCCGGCTCGAGCCGCCCGACGGTCTCCACCGGACCCCGGTTGAGATCGCGAAGATCGACCCGAAGCATAGCCGGGTAAACTACTCCGGCGACCAGACTTACGTCAAGGCAGCGGGCGCGTGGAGCGGGTCACCCTTTGCCCCAGAGCCCGGCCAGCTCCCCTTCGGGAAAGAAGAACGCGACCTCCCGCGCCGCGTTCTCCGCGCTGTCCGAGGCGTGGATGGCGTTCCGGCCCTTGGATTCGGCGTAGAGCTTCCGGATCGTGCCCGGCGCGGCCTCCGCCGGGTCCGTGGCACCGATGACCGTCCGGAGCCGGGCCACGGCGTCGTCGCGCTCCAGGGCCAGGGGCAGACACGGCCCGCTGGTCATGAAGTGCACCAGGTCCGGATAGAAGGGACGGCCGCGATGCACGGCGTAGAACTCGCCCGCCTGCGCCGGCGTGAGCCGCAGCAGACGCGCGGCGCGCAACACGAAGCCTTCCCGTTGCAGGTGGGCGAGGATCAGGCCGGCCTTGCCGGTCTCGATGGCGTCGGGCTTGACGATGCCCAGGGTCAGGTCCGGCAAGACATTCCTCCAGAGTGAGAAGTGAGAAGTGAGAAGTGAGAAGTGGGAAGTGAGAGGTAAGAGGTGAGAGGTAAGAGGGGCGCCCTGTCAACTCTCACCTCTTACCGCTCACCTCTTACCTCCGCCTGGCCTACCAGCTTCCGCACGATCTCCGCCCGGGTGAGCACGCCGCGCAGCACCCCGTCCTTCACCACCGGGAGACAGGCCACGTCCTTGTTCGCCAGCAGGCTCGCCACGTCGGAGAGCGACTGGTCCTCCGAGACGCAGAGGACGTTCCGGGCCATCACGGCCCCCACGAGCGCCGGAGCCGACGGCCCCGCCCCGCTCTTCGCGCGGGGCGCGGCCCGGTGCTCGCCGGTCTGCATCCGCTGCACGTAGGCGGGCAGGAAGTGCCGGAGCAGCTCCCGGCTCGACAGCAGCCCGATGACCACGCCATCCGAGCCGACGACGGGCGCCGCGTCCAGGCCCCGCCGCGACAGCAGCCGGGCGGCCGCCTCGACCGGCATGTCCGGGTCGAGCGCGAGGTCGGCCGGCGCCATCACATCGCCGACCAGCAGCTCCTCCTCCAGCCGGACGTCGTGCAGGCCGGGCAGCGCGAGCACCTCCTCCGGCGTCCGCGCCGCATGGAGCCCGTCCACGACGTCGGGGCGGGCCAGCGCGCGCGCGAAGGCGGCGACCGCCTGGAGGTACGCCGCGGCTTCCCGCGGAGGCGCGAGAATCAGGAGCATGATGCGGGCTCCGCCGCCGGCGTCGGCCTCGGCCTCGGCGCCTTGCCCCTTCATCGGCCGGGGCGCCACGCCCAGAGCCGCCACCACCGAGTCGACCGCGCTGGTGCGGAAGTGCGGCAGCACCGCGCGCGGGCCCAGGCTCAGCGTGTCCTCGGGCCACGCGTCCCGCACCGCGGCCTCCAGCCTGGCCGGGTCGCGGACCCGGCCGTCCGCGAGACAGGCGTCCAGCAGCGCGCGGATCCCCCCGCCCCAGGTGTCGGCGGGGAGCGGGACGACCACGCGCCGAGGGGACAGGAGATCCGCGAGCCTCACATGCGCTTCCTGAGCTGCTCGATCACATCTACCGGCCGGCGCATGATGCCGATGCCGGCCGCCTCGAATGCGGCCAGTTTCTCCTCCGCCGTACCGGAGGAGCCGGAGATGATGGCGCCGGCGTGGCCCATCCGCCGCCCCTTGGGCGCCGTCTGGCCCGCGATGAAGCCGACCACGGGCTTGGTGACGCGCGTCTTCACGAACTGGGCGGCGTTCTGCTCGTCCGTCCCGCCGATCTCGCCGATCATCACGATCGCGTCGGTCCCGGCATCCTCCTGGAACGCACGCAGGCAGTCGATGAAGTTGGTGCCGATGATCGGGTCGCCACCGATGCCGACGCAGGTGCTCTGGCCGATGCCGGCGCGGGTCAGATGGTTCACGACCTCGTAGGTGAGGGTCCCGCTCCGCGACACGAGGCCGACCCGGCCGGGTGCGCAGATGTTGCCCGGGATGATGCCCACCTTGGCCCGCGCGCCCGGCGTGATGAGGCCGGGACAGTTCGGTCCGATGAGCCGCACGCCCCGGCTCCGGACGAAGGGCATGGTGCGGCTCATGTGCATCACCGGGATGCCCTCGGTGATGCAGACGATCATGGGTATCGCGGCGTCGGCCGCCTCGACGATCGCCGCCGCCGCCGACATCGGCGGCACGTAGATCACCGTGGTGTTGGCGCCAGTGGCCTCGACCGCGTCGGCCACCGTGTCGAACACCGGCACCTTGTCGTCGAACCGCTGGCCGCCCTTCCCGGGCGTGACGCCGGCCACGATGTTGGTGCCGTACTCCAGCATCTGGCGCGCGTGGAACGAGCCCTCGCGCCCGGTGATCCCCTGCACCAGGAGCCGGGTGCTCGCGTCGGCGAAGATGCTCACGCCGCCTCCTTCGCGAGCTGCACCACCCGCGCCACCGCGTCGTCCATGTCGCTCAGGGCCGTCATGCCGACCTCGTTCAGGACCCGGATCGCCTCCGCCTCGTTGGTCCCGGTGAGCCGGATCACGATGGGCACCTTCACCTTGAACTGGCGAGTGGCGGCGACGATGCCGTTCGCGACGTCGTCGGTCCGGGTGATACCGCCGAAGATGTTGAAGAGAATGGCCTTCACGTGCGGGTCCGCGGTGATGATCTTGAGCGCGTTGATCACCTTCTCCGGACTGGAGCTGCCGCCGATGTCGAGGAAGTTGGCCGGCTCCCCGCCGTAGTACTTGACCAGGTCCATCGTCGCCATGGCGAGGCCGGCTCCGTTCACCACGCAGCCGACGTCGCCGTCGAGCTTGATGAACGACAGGTTGGCCCGCCGGGCGGCCGCCTCGCTGGGCTGCTCGGCGGTCTCGTCGCGCAGGAGGCCCAGGTCGGGCCGCCAGAAGAGCTCGTTGTCGTCGATCACGATCTTCGCGTCGAGCGCCAGCACCCGTCCGTCGGGCGTGGTGACGAGCGGGTTGATCTCCGCGAGCGAGGCGCCGTTGGCGACGAAGGCGGCGTAGAGCTGCTCCATGATCCGGGCGGCCGCCTTCACCTGGGTGAAATCGCGATAGAGGCCGAAGGCGAGGCGGAGGGCCTGATGCGGGAAGAGCCCGTAGGTCGGATCCACCGCGAGCCGGACGATCTTCTCCGGCGTCTGCTGCGCCACCTCCTCGATGTCCACGCCCCCCGCGGCGCTCACCATGAACACGGGCCGCTGCGTCTCCCGGTCCATGATGAGGCCCAGATAGCTCTCGGAGGCGATTTCCGCGGCGGGCACCACGAGCACCTTCTGCACCGTGAGCCCCTTGATCTGCATGCCGAGGATCTCGGCGGCATGGTCGAGCGCCTCGCCCGGGCCCCGCGCCAGCCGCACGCCGCCGGCCTTGCCGCGGCCGCCGGCATGCACCTGCGCCTTGATGACGACGGCGCCGCCCAGGCGCCGGGCGATCGCCTCCGCCTCGGTCGGCGTGGAGGCGACGTCGCCGTCCAGCATGGGGATCCCCTGCGCCTTGAGGAGCGCGCGGGCCTGATATTCGTGGATGTTCACGGGTCCCTCACGATCGTCGT
>DASWAI010000023.1:0-9514 GCA_036391215.1 Gemmatimonadales bacterium | reverse complement strand
TCGTCGGCGTGGCGCGGCACCAGGACGGAGACCGCCCGGTCAGCACGATCGACGGCACGGTCCACCTGGACACCCGGCGGGACACGCTGCGGCTGGACACCGACGTGGCGCTCGAGCCGCTCTCGTTCGAGGGGATCCGGGGCGCCTTCCCCGCGATCGTGAGCCGCGGCGACCTGACCGGCCGCGTGCGCCTGCACGGCACGCTCGCGCACCTCGACGTCGACGCGTCCGTCAGCGGCGAGATCGGGACGGTGAACGCCAAGGGCACGATGACCGTGCTGCCGCCGCGATGGGGCGCCGACGACCTCCACCTCGACTTCAGCCGGCTCGACCTGGCCGCGGTCCGGGCCACCGGTCCGGCGACCAGCCTGAACGGGACGCTCCAGGTGACCGGTGTGACCGACACCGCGCGGGCGCCCGAGGGCAGCATGGCCGTGGCGCTCGGGCCGGGTCGGATCCGGGACCTCCCGCTCGACACGCTGACGGCCCGGGTCGCGGTGCACGACAGCCTCATCACCGTGGACACGCTGGACGGCCGGCTGGCCAAGGTCACGGCCCGCGGGCGCGGCACGCTCGGCTGGAGCCGGCCCCACGAAGGGCGAATGGCGTTCGACATCCAGACCGACAGCCTCGGCGTCTTCGACTCGCTCCTCAGCGCGTGGACCGGACTCGCCCGCGACACGGCCCGGGACTCCCGCCCGCTCGGCGGGACGGGCAAAGGCACCCTCACCCTCGGGCGGAGCCTCGACTCGCTCGACCTGGCCGCGTCGTTCCAGGCGCGGAACCTGGAGTGGAGCACGCTCCGGGCGCCGGCGGCGATCGGCGCGTTCACCTACGTCGGGGGGAAGCGCCCTCTGGTGACCGCGGCGTTCGGCATCGACTCGCTCGCACAGCGGGACCGCGTGTTCCGCCGCCTGGGGCTCCAGGCCCGTGGGTTCGCCGACTCGTTGGAATGGAACGGCGGGGTGGCGATGGGCAACGCCGTGCCATCCACGCTCTCGGGCGGCGGCCACTGGTGGCGCCGGGGCGACACCCAGCTCTTCGCGGTCGAGACTCTCGATGCGCGGCTCGCGACGGGGCGCTGGCGGCTGGACACGGCGGCCGTGGTGACGCTGTCGGACTCGGCGCCGGGCGTGACGCCGCTCGTACTGGAGGCGGAGGACGGCTCCGGCCGGATCAGGGTCGGGGGGCGGGTGCCGGGCGAGGCGAGCGGCGCTCTGTCGGTGAGCGGATTCGGCATCGCGCTTCAGGACCTCTACGGGCTGGTCCAGCGCGACACCGCGGGGGTGGGCGGCAAGCTCGGCTTCACCTTCAAGCTCGGAGGGACTGCCCGGGAGCCCACGACCGAAGGCCGCGCGTGGCTCGAGGACGCCGTGTTCGGGGACTTCCACGCCCCGTTCGCCCGGGCCGAATTCAAGTACGGCGACCGGCGTTTCGACGCCCTGGCCGGCCTGGTCCGTACCGGGGCCGAGATGCTCTCGGTCAACGCCGACCTGCCCCTCGACCTCGGCTTCAAGGGGGTCGAGCGCCGGAAGCTCGACGGCCCGCTCACCGTGCGCGCGCGCGCGGACAGCGCGGACCTCGGTCTCCTCGAGGCCGTCTTCCCGGGCATCGAGGACGTCGAGGGCCAGGTGGTGGCGGAGGCCCAGGTGACCGGCACCTGGGCGCATCCCCAAGTGAGCGGCTTCGCCAACGTGAGCCACGGCGCGATGACCATCCCCGGCATCGGCCTGCGCTACGCGGCGATCCTGGCCCGGGGCGAGCTGCGGGGCGACTCGCTGGTGATCCCGTACGCCCTGGTCACGAGCGGCGGCGGCACGCTCCAGATCACGGGCGGGATCCGGTTCGACAGCCTGTCCCGGCCGCTGCTCAATCTCGATCTGGAGGCGAACCGGTTCCAGGCGCTCAACATCCGCAACTTCCTGGGTTTCACGACGACGGGGACCGCCCATCTCCGCGGGCCGGTGTTCGCCGCGCACGCCACCGGCAGCGCCACGGTGAACGGGGGCTATCTCTATTTCGCGGACCTCATCAACAAGAACATCATCAACCTCGAGGACCCCACGATCGCGGACCTGGTGGACACGTCGCTCGTCCGCCGCGCGAACCTGGGCGCGGCCTTCCAGAACCGCTTCCTGGATTCGCTCACGGTGGACTCGCTCGCGCTCACGATGGGGGAGGGCTTCTTCCTCCGGTCCACCGAGGCCAACATCCAGCTGGCGGGCCAGCTCACGGTGAGCAAGGTGCGGCGCGAGTACCGGCCGGTCGGCACGCTGAGCGCGGTGCGGGGGACCTACGCCCTCAAGATCGGGCCGGTGACCCGCGACTTCACCGTCACCCAGGGAACCGTGAAGTACTTCGGCACGCCCGATCTCAACGCCGAGCTCGACATCGCCGCGCAGCACGTGGTGCGGACGGTGCGGACCAACGAGGAGATCCCGGTGGTGGCGCGCATCACCGGCACGCTCTTCGCTCCCAGAGTGGCGCTCGAAAGCCCGGTGCGACCGCCGATTCCGGAGACCGACCTCGCGTCCTACCTCATCTTCGGCGCGCCCGCCGGCGACGCGATCGCCTCGGGCCAGGCGACCCAGTCCGCCCTCCAGAACGTGGTCGCCGCCTTCTCGAGCGAGGTGGAGCGGTTCCTCATCTCCGATCTCGGCGTGCCGATCGACTACGTCGAGTTCCAGCCGGGGATCGCCACCGCCGGGGGCGCGTCGGTGAGCCGGTTCGCGTTCGGCTGGCGGATCGGCAGCCGGAGCTTCATCACGCTCAATGCCGGATTCTGCGGCGGCGCGGCGCAGTCCACCGCCTTCGGGGCGCAGAACTTCGGCGCGACCTTCGAGTACCGCTTCAGCACGTCCTGGCGGTTCCAGACCAGCTTCGAGCCGACCTTCAGCTCCTGCACCGTCGCGGGGTACAGCAGCTATCTCACCACCAACCGCTACCAGATCGGCGCCGACCTGTTCTGGGAGCGGGAGTTCTAGCGATGGCGCGCGCGCTCCTGATCACCAATCCGGCCGCGGCCCGCACCGAGCCGCTGGCCGTGAACGTGGTCCGCGACGCGCTCCGGAGCGCCGGGTGGCTGACGGAGGTGCTCGCCACCGGCGGTCCGGGCGACGCGCGCCGGCTCGCCGAGTACGGCGTGCGCGACGCGGTAGACCTGGTCGCCGTGTTCGGGGGCGACGGCACCACGATGCAGGCGGCTGCGGCGCTGGTGGGCACCGACGTGGCCCTCGGCCTCGTGCCCGGCGGCACCGGCAACCTGCTCGCCGGGAACCTGCGCATCCCCGCGTCGCCCGCGCGCGCGGCGGAGGTCCTCGTGCGGGGTCGCACCCGCCGGCTGGACCTGGGGCGGATGGAGCGGCCCAGTGGCACCCACTACTTCGCGGTGGCCTGCGGCGCGGGGATGGACGCGAAGGTGATGGCGGCCACGCAGTCGGTGCACAAGCGCCGGTGGGGGATGGCGGCGTACGTCGCCACCACCCTGCGCCTCATCGTCGACGTGCGCAGCACGCGGCACCACATCACCGTGGACGGGGCCGAGTACGATGCCAACGCGGCCATGGTCCTGGTGGCGAACTGCGGCGAGGTGTTCCCGCCCTGGGTGCGGCTCGGCGCGGGGATCAGGCCGGACGACGGGCTGCTGGACGTGGTCGTGATGCGAGCCGACAGCGTGGGCCAGAGCGTGCGCGCGGTGTGGGAGCTGCTGCGCGCGGGCCCGGTGCCGCCGGCGCCGGGCGGACTGGTCGGCTATGCCCGCGGGCGAGAGATCACCGTGCGGACGGAGGCGCCCGAGCCGGTCCAGCTGGACGGCGAGCCGGACGGGTATACCCCGTTCACGGCCACGGTGGTGCCGGGGGCGATCCGGGTCGTGGCGCCCGACTGACGATCCGGCTGCGTAACCACGACTGCGAACCACAGAGGCACCGAGGCACGGAGAACAACCACAGAGAAACGCTTGTAGTGGTCTTTCTCCGTGGATCTTCTCAGTGTCTCGGTGCCTCGGTGGTTCGCAGTCCTCCGTTCCTCGCGGTTCTCTCCTGCTGTTCCCGTTTTTGACAGTCGGTGCTAGTTTGTGGATACACGAGGCTGTCAAAGGAAAGCACTCTCTCCCGAGGCCGGTCCGATGGCCGGGTCGTGCAAAGATGGCGGATTCGGTCCTGCTGATCGACGACGACGTAGACGTCTTGCGGGGCATCGGTAACTACTTCGAGCGCTTGGGCTACGAGGTTACCCGGGAGCTCAGCGGCGAAGCCGGGCTGGCCACGTTCGACCGGGTGCGTCCCGACGTGGTGGTGCTCGACCTGAGGCTCCCCGGCATGGACGGGATGGAGGTCCTGGAGCACCTCCGCCAGCGCGACGCTGCCGTCATTCTGCTCACCGGCCACAGCGACGTCGCCACCGCCGTCCGGGCCATGCAGCTGGGCGCGGAGAACTTCCTCACCAAACCGGTGGACATGGCTCACCTCGCGGCCGCCACCGCGCGGGTGGCGGACAAGGTGCGCCTCCGCCGGGTGAACGAAGCCCTGCTCGGCCAGAGCGCGGCCGGCCCCGGGCTCGATTCCCTGGGCGGCTCCTCCGCCATGCAGGAGTTCGCCCATCAGGTGGGGCTGCTCGCCCAGAGCGAGCGGACCACGGTGCTGCTGAACGGCGAGAGCGGCACCGGGAAGGGCTGGGTGGCGCGCATGATCCACGACCTGAGCCCGCGGGCCAAGGCGCCGTTCGTCGAGGTGAACTGCGGCGGCCTGAACGCCACGTTTCTCGACTCGGAGCTGTTCGGGCACGAGAAGGGCGCCTTCACCGACGCGAAGGACCGCAAGCAGGGCCTGTTCGAGATCGCGGATCACGGGACGATCTTCCTCGACGAGATCGGCGACCTCGCCCCCGAACTCCAGCCCAAGCTCCTCAAGGTGCTCGAGACCAAGACCTTCCGCCGCCTCGGCGGGACCCGCGAGCTCACGGTGGACGTGCGCCTCATCGCGGCGACCAACAAGAACCTTCAGACCGAGGTCGAGTCCGGACGCTTCCGCGAGGACCTGTACTACCGCCTCAGCGTCATGCCGCTCACCCTGCCCGCCGTGCGCGACCGCTCCCGCGAAGACCGGCTCGCCCTGATCACCCGACTCATGAACGATCTCCGGACCGAGCTGCCCGAGGCGCCCGCCACCCTCTCGGGCGAGGCGCTGGAGCGGCTGCTGACCTATCCCTGGCCGGGGAACGTCCGCGAGATGCGGAACGTGCTCGAGCGCGCCATGATCCTGGGACGGGGTCAGCCCGCCATCAGCGTGGAGCACCTGCCGGGCGAGTTCCGCGCGCGCCCCGGCGTCGGCGACCGCCGGCACACGCCGCTCAGCCTGGACGACCTCGAGCGCCAGCACATCGAGCGGACGCTCAAGCATCACGGCGGCAACCGGACCCGCGCGGCGCACGAGCTTGGCATTTCCCGCGCGACCCTGATCAACAAGATCAAGCGCTACAGCATCACCGCCTGAGCCGTCGATGACGCAGCACCCCGAGCCCAAGGAGAAGGACGCGATGCGCTGCCGCGCGTGCGGCCGCGAGGAACGTGCGTCCGAAGGGTACCCCTGCGTGGACTGCGGCACGTTCATCTGTCTCATCTGTACCTTCCGCGGCGTCACCCGGTGCAGCAGCTGCGCCGCGAAGGCCGGGCAGGCGCCCTCCTGACCGCCGTCGTCTCCCTTGCCGCCGTCACTCCCCTCTTCGGGGAGCCCAGCGTTCGGGCCGAGCAGGTCTCGCAGCTCGTGCTCGGCGACACCGCCACGGTGCTCGAGGCCAAGGCCGGGTGGCGCCGCGTGCGCCTCGACCGCGACGGCTACGAGGGCTGGCTCAACCGGGGGTACATCCGGGAGTGGACCTTGCGCGAGAGCGAGGCTTGGGCCGACCGGGCCCGGGGTTGGAGCGACGGAGCCGAGCTCGACGTGGGCGGAGCCGCGGTCCGGCTCCCGCTCCGCGCCCGGGCCGCTCTCGTTCCCGACGGCGTTCTCCTGCCGGACGGCCGCGCGGGGCGGGTGCGGCGGGGCGCGGTGCGGCGTTTCGCCGAGGTGATCGCCGAGGCGCGGGCCACGCCCCCCGAAGAGTGGGCCGCGCGTCATTTTCTCGGCGCGCCTTACCAGTGGGGCGGGGTGACGCCCTGGGGAGTGGACTGCTCCGGGATGGTACAGACCACCTTTGCCGCGCGCGGCATGGCGCTCCCGCGCGACGCGGCCGCCCAGGCCCTCGCCGGCGTGGAGATCGACCCGGCCGCCCTGCGCCCCGGCGACCTGCTGTTCTTCCGGGGCGAGTTCGGCCCCGGGATCACCCACGTCGCCATCGCGGCGGCCGGCGAATCGCTGGTCCACTCGGCGCTCGCCTGCGGCGGGGTGGTGCGGGAGTCGTGGCGCCCCGGGACCCGGGCCGCTGGCCTGCGGGAGCGTCTGGTGATGGTGCGGCGCATCGGCGACTAGATGGACCGCAGCCCATGACTCCCCGCCTGGTCCTCTTCGACATCGACGGCACGATCCTCCTCACCGCCGGCGCCGGCCGGCGCGCCATCACCGCCGCCCTCGCCGAGTACATGGGCGACCGCGTGGCCTTCCAGCAGATCCGCTTCGACGGCAAGACCGACCCCCAGATCGTGAGCGAGCTGCTGGCCGCCGCGGGCGACCCCGGCCCACACGACCACGACCACGTGCGGGCGCTCTGCGAGCGCTACGTCGCGCTGCTCGAGCGGGAGCTGGCCACGGCTACCGGCACCAGGCTCATGCCCGGGTTCCCCGCGATACTCGACCGCCTGGAGGCCGAAGCCGGAGTCGTGCTCGGGCTCCTCACCGGAAACCTGGAGCGCGGCGCGGCGCTCAAGCTCCGCGCGGCCGGGATCGACCCGGGCCGCTTCAAGGTCGGCGCCTATGGCTCGGACGCCGCCCACCGTCCCGATCTCCCGCCCATCGCGGCACGCCGGGCGGAGCCGTTCTTCGGCCGGACGCCGGCGGGCGGCGAGGTCGTCATCATCGGGGACACGCCCGCGGACGTCGCCTGCGGCGCGGGCATCGGCGCGCGCGCGGTGGCGGTGGCGACCGGCTCGTATACCGTGGCCGAGCTCGCCGCCTGCGGCGCCCATGCCGTGTTCGCCGATCTCGGCGACACCGACCGCGCCCTCGAAGCGATCCTCGGCTGAGATGGCCGCAGAGCTCGAGCTCAAGGCGATCGTGCCGGACCCGGCCGCACTCCGCGGGCGCCTCGCCGCCGCCGGCGCGCGCTCCGCGTTCCGCGGGCTCATGGAGGACCGCCGCTACGATCGGGACGGAGCGCTCACCGCGCGGGACGAAGTGCTCCGCACCCGCCGCTTCCTGTACCCGGACGGGAGGGTCGAGGCGGAGCTTACCTGGAAGGGGCCCACCCTCCGCTCCGCCGACGGGTACAAGCTCCGGGAGGAGCTGAGCTGCCGGGTCGCGCCCGGCTCCGACTCCCCCGGCCGCATCCTCGAGGCGCTCGGCTACACGGTGGCCCAGGCCATCGACCGCTGGGTCGAGGTGTTCGAACTCGCCGGAGCCGCGCTCCGGCTCGAGTGGTATCCCCGCATGGACGTGCTGCTGGAAGTAGAAGGCCCGCCGCAGGCCATCGAATCCGCCATTCGCGCCACCGGTCTCCCGCGGGAGGGGTTCAGCGCCGAGCAACTGGTGGACTTCGTGCGCCGCTACGACGCCCGCGGCCCCCGCCCGGCCGTGCTTTCGGTCGCGCAGCTGGGCGGCGAGCGGCCCGCCTGGGAGACGGCGTGACCACGCCCGCGGGCGCCGCCGCGCTCGTCCCCGAGCTGGGCCCCGCGCTCGGGCGGCTCTGCGCCCGGGCCCGCCCGGCCGACCAGCGCTGGGTCCGGCTCGACGACGTGCGGCTTGAGATCGCGAGCCGGGTGCTCGAGCTGGGAGGGGCGGCGCGCGAGTTCGCCGCCGCCGACGACCGCCCGGCGGCGGTGAGCTCGCTCAACCGGCAGGCATGGCTGGTGGAGTGGGAGCGCGCCGTGGCCGAAGCCGCCGGGCGGATCGCCCGGGCGGTGGACGCGCGGCTGGACGCCGCGGCGCGGGAGGCCAGGCTGTGGGCTCGCCGCCGGCGCGCCCTTGGCCTGAGCGACGCGGACCGGCGCGCGATTGCCGGCCGGCTCGGGGCCGGGGGCTTTGCATTCCTTCAGGCCCTCGAGGTGCTGGAGCAGCTCGTCCCGGCCGCCTCCGCCGGAGGCGCCCGGGGCGACGCCGCCGCGCGGGAGTGGCGGGAGGCCCTCCTCGGCGTGGCCCGGCGCCTGGAGTCGGCGTGGCTCGAGCTGGAGGCCGCCACCGCGCGCGAGGAGGCCCTGTGGGCGCCCGAGATCGACCGGGTGCGGGCCTGGCGCCGGCCTACGTGGCCTCTCTGGCTCTTGAGCGCCGTCCTGCTTGCCGCCGCCACCTATCTCGGGCTGGTCTTCGGAGGCTACCTGCCGGTCCCCGCCTGGCTTCGCGGCGCGGCCGAGGCGGTCTGGACCCGCTCCTAGCCGCGGCTTCGGCTCCCCTCTTCCATATCCGACCCCGGCGCTCTAGTATTTGCCAATCACAGCCCAAATCGGTTGAAAATGGTTCTCATCGACGCCGGCGCTCGACTCCTCATGGCAGTTGCCCTCCTCGGCCAGCAGCCCCAAGCCGATGGAGACCAGGTCAGGGTGGTTCGCCGGGTCGCGACCACGGCCCAGCTCGCCGCGCAGGAGTATCGCGTCGGGGTGCAGGACGGCCGCGTGGTCGCCAAGGCCGAAGTCGATGAGGCCAAGCTCTTTCTCGCCGAGGCGCGGCGCAGCGCGGAGCTGCTCTCGGCCGACGCCGGTGCCGAGGCCATTCGCCAGATCGACGGCCTCGCCGGGCTGGTGGACGCGACCGCCAACCCCGATACGCTCGACGCCCGCGTCCGGGCCCTCACCGGGTCGCTGGCGACCCGCCTGGGCGTAGCGCTCGAGGACATCCCCGCGGAGGCGCCCTCGCTGGCCCGCGGGGCCCAGGTCTACCGCGAGAACTGCGTGAGCTGCCACGGCAACCTCGGCCGCGGCGACGGTCCGGAGGCCGCGAGCCTGGAGCCCAAACCCGCCAGCCTCGCGGATGCGGCGACCCTGCGCGATCGGTCGCCGCTCGACTTCTATCATCGCGTGACCATCGGCGTGGTCGGCACCGCAATGCCCGCGTTCGAGACCCGCCTTTCCCCGGACGACCGCTGGGCCGTGGCGGCCTACGCCACGCTCCTCCGGCTGCCGCCGCCCAAGGGCGAGGTCCCGGCGTCACTCCGGAATTTCGCCACCACGGCGCGCCTGTCGGATTCGGCGGTCGCCACCGGGTTGGCCGCGTCGGGCGGGGCGGACAGCTCGTCCGCCGCCATCGCCGCGGTGCGGAGCCTCCAGGAAACCGCCGATGCGGCCGCGACGGCACGCGTCTTCGCCACGGTGCGGGCGCAGCTCGACTCGGCCTACGCGCTCGCCCGGGAGGGCAAGGGCGAGGCCGCCAGCTCC
>DASWAI010000022.1:0-7774 GCA_036391215.1 Gemmatimonadales bacterium | reverse complement strand
GAGCGCGCCGCCCGCGGGACTCAGCACCGCGCCGAAGCGGGGATGACAGACCCGGAGGCCGGCCCGGCGTGCGGGCTCCGCGGCCGCCTCCCAGTCCCGGCAGAGATCGCCGAGAAACCGCCCCGGCGGTCCCGGGCGAGTGGCGTCGTCCACGACGGCGTCGCCGCGATCGCCATAGATGCCGATCGCCGCGGCGGCGACGAGCACGCGCGGCGGCCGGCGCAGCTCCGCGAGCGTCCCGGCGATCAGGGCCGTGCCCCCAAGGCGGCTCTCCCGGATCCGGCGCCGGCGCGCGCGAGTCCAGCGGCCCGCGGCGATGTTCTCGCCCGCGAGGTGCACCACCGCGTCCGTTGCTTCCAGCGCCGTCCGGTCGAGCCGGCTCCGTCCATCCCAGGCGATCTCGCCCGGCCGCGCCGCACGGCGCACGACCGGCAGCACGGTGTGGCCTCCGGTCGAAAGGAACGCGACCAGCGCTCGCCCCACGAGCCCGCTCGCTCCGGTCACCGCGATCCGGAGCGGCCCCCGGTCGGCGAACCGGGCGTGCGTCGCCAGATCTCCGGCCAGCAGCGTGTGGCGGTAGGCCAGAAGCCGCTCGATCCGCCGCCGCACCAGCCATCCTCCGGCCGCGGCGCCGAGGGCGCCCCCCGGCAGGCCGAATTCAACTCGGTCGGTCACGATGGAGGCGGAGGCCCCGTCGGGCACGAATCGGTGGGTATGGACCCAATGGGCGAACGGGCCTCGCGCCTGCTCGTCGACGAACTGGCGGCCCGGTATGTGGTCGCGGTGGAGCGCGGCCCACCGAATGCCGAGCGGCCCGAGGCGAATCCGGAGGAGGGTCCGCGCATCCGCGAGCCCGCCGGTGCGCTCGAGCATCTCCACCCGCTCCCAGGGCGGGGTGAGGCGCTCGAATGCCAACGGGCGCGCATGCCAGGCGTAGATCGCTTCCGGGGGGAACGGCAGCCGGGTCGAGCGCTCGACCACGTCCATGGGTCGGCTCGGCTCGGGGTTCAGCGAGCGGCGGCCCGTCGGATCAACAGCAGCTCCGAGATGTTCTCGAGCGTCAGCAGCCCGACCAGCGCACCGGCCGCGTCCACCACCGGCAGCGCCGGCAGGCCGCTCGCGCGGAGCCGGTCCAGCGCCTCCTGGAACGGCGCCGTCGGCGCGACGGCGGGCGCCGGGGTCGTCATCGCCTCGGCGACGGTCGATTCGGTCCCGCGCTCCTTGAGGCCGCGGATCAGGTTCTCCCGGGTCAGGAGCCCCTCCGTCCGTCCCAGGTTGTCCACCACCGGGAACTCGCGCTGCTCGCCCGAGAGCAGGAGATCCACGGCGTCGGCCAGCGTAGCGTGCACCGGGATCGTACGGAACTGGGTCACCATCACCTGCGCCACTCTGAGTCCCTGGGCGGCCGCCCGGGTCTCCACGGCCGAGGCTTCCGCGGCGGCCCCGATGAAGACGAAGAAGGCGATCAGCACCAGCAGCGGAGATCCGTACGGCGAGAGCCCCACGAGCCCCATCACCACTGCCAGGGTCTGGCCCACCGCCGCGGCGACGCGCGTGGCGCGCACCAGTCCGAGCTTGGTGGCCAGGAGCGACCGCAACACCCGGCCCCCGTCCATGGGGAACGCCGGAATGAGGTTGAACACCAGCAGCACCACGTTTACCACCATGAGCCGCAGGGCGAAGGGCCCGGCGTTCGGGTCGGTGGGCAGGAACGGGCCGGCGAAGCCGGTGGCGCGCAGATACCCGTAGAGGAGAACCGCGATCGCCACGGTCACGGCCGGGCCGCCGAGGGCGATCGCCAGCTCCTGCCGCGGCTCGTCCGGAATTCGCTCGAGCCGGGCGACGCCGCCGATCGGTAGGAGCAGGACATCCGGCGTGTGGACCCCGAACCGGCGGGCCACCAGGATGTGCCCGAACTCGTGCAGCGTGACGCAGGCGAAGAGTGCGAGGACGAAGATGCTGCGGTCGAGCGCGGCCGCCGCCCCGCCGACCCCGTAGGCCTGGAACGCCAACCAGGCGAGGAGGAGAAGGAAGGTGACGTGGACCTTGATCTCGGTCCCGGCGATTCGTCCGATCGAATACGACCACCGCATCACGCGCCGCCTGCGAAAAAGAAGTGCCGGTTCCCGGTGAAGATACACCGGAGCCCGGCACCCGGAACGCCGCGGGAGGAACGGCGCTACACGATCACGCGGAGCCCAAACGCGGGAGGCGCCATCGGGACGGTCGCCGGAATCTCGCGAGCCGGCGGCTTCGCCGGCCTCACGTGCAGGATGGGGCGTTCGCCGCCGGGCAGCCGGCGCGCGGCCAGCTCGGCCAGCGCCGCGCGGAAGACGGAATCGCCGTCCCGCGCAGGGAGGTCGAAGCTGCGGATGTACGCCATGAGCGCCTCGTCCGCGGGGATCGATTCCGCGAGCAGCTCGGCGACCTCCACGGCCATGCGGGTATGGGTGTCGGTCACGGCGGCGTCGGCCAGACAGGCGGTCATCCGGCACCGCAGCGTCGTTTCCTCGACCCACTGCGCCCGGCGGCGGACGGCCTCCACCAGCCGGTCGGGCCGGAGCCGCTGCCACGGATCGGCGGAATCGGCGGCGCCGGGCACGGCGGGGACCGCGTCGGCGACGGACAGAAGGGCGCGAGCCCGCACCGTCTCCCGCATGGCGACCGGAACCGCGACTTCCCGGAAGTAGCGCGCGAGCGCCTCTTCCAGCGGCAGGCGGTCGGCGAGCCGGGTGACGAACATGGCGGCCTGGGTCTGGTGCGTATCGGTCAGGGCCTCCCAGGCGCGCGCATAGGCGACCTGGAGCCGCAGCTTCAGCGCTGGGGGGAGGCGGCGAACGGAATTCAGAGTCAGGTATTGCATGGTGACCTCGACGGCGAAGCTTGAGACAGCCGTGCAACCGTCTGCAATGCCAAGGCTTACAGCTGCACAACCCGGGAAAGTGCGAGCTTCGTGCCGCCTTGGGCCTGGACCGCCCGAACGGCGCCAACCGCTGAGCCGGCAACGGGTCCGGACCGGCCCCGAAGGTGGGCCTGGCCTCCTCGCGCCTCGCGCGGCTGCCGCCCCGTTCCGGCTGTTTGTGGTGCCACCGCAACGATCCGGCGGTCCGCCAAGCTGGCGCCAACACAGTTAACTCGTTATTTTTTCACGCTTTGAGCGACCAGGAGCGCACCATCGCCACGACCATCTCCCCGCCGACCTGGACCACCCGGGACTCCGAGAAGCTCTACAACATGAGCGGCTGGGGTCAGGGCTACTTCCGGGTCAACGAGGCGGGGCACGTCACCGTCCACCCCGACGGCAACCCCAAGCGCGGGCTCGATCTCTACCAGCTCGCCCTCGATCTCAACGCCCAGGGCGTTGGCCTCCCGCTCCTGCTCCGGTTCTCCGATATCCTGCGCTCGAGGATCCAGGCCCTGGCCGGGCAGTTCGAGAGCACCATCAAGGAATTCGGGTACGACGGGAGCTACACCACGGTCTACCCGGTCAAGGTGAACCAGCAGCGCCATGTTGTGCAGGAGATCGTCGAGTTCGGCACGCCCCACGGAGCCGGGCTCGAGTGCGGCAGCAAGCCCGAGCTCATGGCGGTGCTCGGCCTGAACGAGAGCACCAACCATCTGATCGTCTGCAACGGCTACAAGGACGAGGAGTTCATGCGCCTCGCCCTCATGGGTCAGAAGCTCGGGCACACGGTACTGATCGTCCTGGAGCAGCTCAACGAGCTCGAGGTTCTGCTGCGCGTCGCCGACGACATGGGCATCCAGCCTACCGTGGGCGTCCGGATCAAGCTGGCGAGCGAGGGGTCGGGCCGGTGGGCCAAGAGCGCCGGAGAGAAGTCGAAATTCGGGCTGGGCGCGGTCGAGCTGGTGAAGCTGCTCGACCGGCTGAGCGAGGTCGGCCGGAAGGACATCCTGCGGCTGGTGCATTTCCACCTTGGCAGCCAGATCCCGGACATCCGTGTCATCAAGGCCGGCCTCGAGGAGATCAGCCGGTATTACGTCGAGCTCAGGCGCATGGGGTTCGGCAACCTGAGCTACGTGGACGTGGGCGGCGGGCTCGGCGTGGACTACGATGGGTCACGCTCGACCCGTCCGGCCAGCGTCAACTACACGGTGCGTGAATACGCCAACGACGTGGTCTACACGCTCGGAACGGTCTGCCGCTCGGAAGAGCTGCCGATGCCGAACATCATCTCGGAGTCGGGCCGGGCCATCACCGCGCACCATTCGCTCCTGCTCATGAACGTGATCGACGTCGAATCGCTCAACGACACGGTTGCGCCGGCCCTGCGGGAGGAGCCCCATCCCCTGCTGCTGGAGATGGCCGAGGATCTCCGGTCCTTCACCCACGACCGGGTGCAGGAGGTCTTCCACGACGTCGTGTTCGCCAAGGAGCGGGCCCAGGAATACTTCGCCAGCGGCGTGTTCTCGCTTCGGGACAAGGCGGACGCGGAGCAGTTCTATCTGTGCACGCTCAACGCCATCGCCGGCGCCATCGCCGACGACAAGAACGCCTATCCCGAGATCGCGGCCCACATCGAGGCGGTTCTGGTGGACCGGTACTTCTGCAACTTCTCGGTCTTCCAGTCGCTGCCGGACAACTGGGCCATCGACCAGATCTTTCCGATCATGCCGATCCACCGGCTCAACGAGCCGCCTACCCGGCGCGGCACACTGCAGGACATTACCTGCGACTCCGACGGGGTGATCGACCGGTTTGCCGGCGGCCGCAAGGGCAAGCCGTCGCTCGAGCTCCATCCCGTGATCGAGGACGAGCCCTACATCCTCGGCATCTTCCTGACGGGCGCGTACCAGGAGATCCTGGGCGATCTCCACAACCTGTTCGGGGACACGAACGCGGTGCACGTCCGGCTCACCGAGCACGGCTACGAGGTCACCGACCTCGTCCACGGCGACACCGTCACCGAGGTCCTCAACTACGTCCAGTTCCATGCGTCGGACCTCCTCGCCACCTTCCGGCGCAAGGTGGGCAAGGCGCGCGAGCTCAGCCGCCAGGAGGCGAACGGTTTCATCGCCGACTACGTCGCGGGGCTGGAGGGGTATACCTACCTGGAGGGGGATAATCCGTAGGGCCCGTGAGGTGAGAGGCAAAAGGTGAGAGGGGCCTGGGAGCCTGGCCCCTCTCACCTTCTTGCCTCTCACCTCTTACGTTTCACGTTTCACCTCTTACCTTTGCCAGCCTCGCCCGCGCCTCCCGTACCAACGGCTGCAGCGGCGCGTCCGCGTCCCGCCACAGCTCGATCACCCGCGAGTAATGCTCCGCCGCTTCGTCCGTCCGCCCCTGGCGCTCCGCGATCTCGCCCAGCCGGAGTTGCGCGGGCGCCATGTAGGGCAGCTCGAACAGCGAGCCCTGCCCGCCCAGCGACCGGTACAACGGGACGGCCTCGGCGTCGCGCCCCGCGGCCTCGAGCGCTTCGGCCTCAACGAACCGCTCGCGGGGCTGGGCGAAGAAGGGCGAGGCCGTCGCCATCTCGTACCAGCTCTCCCGGCGGACGCCCTCGAAGGCCGTAATCACCTCGGCCGGGCGGCCACGCCGCGCCGCGCTCTCCGCCCGGATGCCTGCGGCGAGGTCCCGTGTGAGCGAGCCCGCGTCGGCGGGCGCGGGCATTGCCCCCAGCTCCCTCGCGTACTGCGCCGCGCGGGCGGCGTTGCCAAGGCGTGCGTCCAGCAGCCCGAGGAGGTAAGTGCGCAAGTGCCGGTGCAGGCCGTTGTGGACGCTCATGAAGACGCTGGTTTCCTGGGGCGGCTCCGGCGTATCGGGCGCCCGGGCCACCGCGTCGCGCGCGGCGGCCAGCTCCGCCGCATCGGCCTGCCGGAACGGGGCCGTGGCCAGCAGTGCGCGCGCATCCGCCGCGGCTCGCGGATCGATGTCCGCCGCCGCGTCGAGACGGCGTCGCGCCGCGTCGATCCGGCCCCGGGCCGCGTCCAGGTTGGCGAGAAAGACGAGGCTCGACGCGCGGGACCACGGCGGTCGTGACGCCTCCCCGAGCACGGCCGCGATCCGGGCGGCGTCATCCAGCTTGCCGAGGAACGAGGCCACGTCCCACATCGAGAGGTACACGGTGACGTCGGTGGCGGCGTCGAGCCGGGACATGAGCCGGGTCTGCTCCGCCGTGTCCCCCAGCGCGAAGGTGCGCAGCGTCTCGAGCTCCAGCGCCTCGGAACGCGAGGACCCGGCGTCCCGCGCGCCCGACGCGGGGCGCAGGGCCAGGGCGCGCCGGACGAGCGAGTCCACTCCGGTCCGGTCGTGCTCGCTGGCGGCGATGCGTACCAGGTGCACGAGCGGCGCGAAGAAGTCCGGCTCGAGCGCGAGGACGCGCTGCCAGGTCGCCTTCGACTGCACGATCGGGCGGCCCAGCAGCGGCCCGTAGTGGAACTGCACCTCGCCCAGCTGGATCCAGGCCTCGACGTCGTTCGGGTAGATCGCCACGGCGTTCTGGAACAGGCGCTCCGCCTCGGCGCCCGCCCCTCGGCGGGTCGCGACCAGCGCCTGCAGCAGGAGCCGGTCGTGCTCGGACAACCGGTCCGCCAGCTTGGCCGCGTGCTCGGCCGCGTCCCGTGCGATGTCGGACCGAGTCAGCCACTCGGCCGCCACGCTCATGCGGTACCAGGCCAGTGCGAACAGGGAATCCTGGGCCACCGCCCGCCGGAATCCGTCCACTGCCGCGTCGAAGTTGCCGGCCCGGAGCGCGCTCTCGCCTTCCAGATAGGCCTTGAGCGCGCCGAGTGAACGGGTAGTCACGGCCGCGATGGCCGTGAGCCGCGACTCCCGCCCGCTCCAGCCGGCCACCAGCTGCGCGGCCAGCGAGTCCACCAGCTCGAACACCTGGTCGGTGGGCCCCTCCGCCGAGCCGGTTGCCGCGGCGCGCCCGGCCCTGCGGGTGTCGTACAGCGACGCCGTGAGCCGGAGCCGGCCGCCGACCGCGAGCACATCGCCCAGCACGAAGAGCCCCGCGCCGAAATGGTCCGCGATCTGGCGGCCCTGGTCCGGTCCGAGCGGGGCCGGGGCCTGCCGCGCTACGTAGCCCAAGAGCGCCCGGGGGTCGACGCTGCGCAAGTCGCCGGCGCCGTCGAGCTTGGTCCCGAGCAGCCCGACCAGCCCCTCGCCCAGACCCAGGGAATCCGCGCCCCGGACGGTGAACGGCAGCACCGCCACCGCGCTGGACGAGGTTGCGGGCGGCGGCGCCGCGTCGGGTCGCCGCGTGCGCCAGAGCGCCGTTCCCGCGGCGGCTGCGAGCGCCAGGCCCGCCGGCACGAGCCAGCGGCGCCGCCTTGGGGGGACGGCCGGTATCGGGGTGGGTGTGGTCCTGCCCGCCACGGCGTCTGTCCGCCGCAGCTGTCGCACGAGGGCGGTGGCGCTCTGCGCCCGCTCGCCCGGGGCCTTGGCAAGGCCGCCGGCGAGGGCCGCCTCCACCACCGGGGCGAGGTCGGGTCGGTCGCGACGGATCGGCGGCGGCGGCTCGAGCGCGTGCTTCGCCATGACCTCACGCGGGCTGGTGCCGCCGAACGGGGCCGCCCCCGCCAGCATCTCGTGGATCACGCACGCGAGGCTGTAGACATCGCTGCGCCCGTCGAGGTCCGCCGCGCCGGCCGCCTGCTCGGGGCTCATGTAGGCCGGCGTCCCCATCGCGACTCCGGTGGCCGTCGCGCCTTGCACCCCGGCCAGATCCACGGCCCGGGCCACGCCGAAGTCGGCCATGAAGGCGTGCCGGTCGGAGAGCAGGACGTTCTCCGGCTTCACGTCCCGATGCAC
>DASWAI010000021.1:0-7356 GCA_036391215.1 Gemmatimonadales bacterium | reverse complement strand
AGGTCGTCGCGGCTCATGCCCGGCTTCCGCGCGATCCCCGCAGTGACGACGAACAGTTCCGCCCCCGCCGCGTCGTCGTAGCTCTGTCCGCCGATCACCCGGGTGTCGAAGCCCTCGATCGGTCCCGACTGCCACTGGTCGAGCGCCTTGCCCTGGGGGACGCCCTCGATCACGTCGAGCATGACGACGGTGCGCGCCAGCGACTTCTCCGCCAGCCGCTGCGCCGCCGTCGCCCCCACGTTGCCCGCCCCGACTACCGCGATCTTGCCAAGCATGGCCGAATGGTCCCGCAGAGTGGTGACTGATGCCGAGCGCGATAATCTAGCCGGGATCGGCGGACACGGGCAGTCGGGCACCGGCGTCCGCGCGACTCAATGGATCCGCCGGCACGCGGCCGAGCCCCTCGTAGAGCACGATGCTCACCGCGTTGGCGAGATTGAGGCTCCGCACGTCGCCCGGCATCGGGATCCGGAAACAGCGCTCCGGGTGCTTCTCCAGGATCCGCGCCGGCATGCCGTCCGTCTCGTTGCCGAAGACGAGGCAGCTGTTGGCCCTGAACGGCGCGTGCCGGTAGTCCCGCGTCGCGTTGGCCGAGAAGTAAAGGCAGCGCTCGCGCGCGATCGCGTCGCGGAACGCGCGCCAGCCGGGATGGACCCACAGGTCCACCTGGCTCCAGTAGTCCAGCCCGGCCCGGCGCACCTCCCGGTCGTCCAGCGAGAAGCCGAGCGGCTCGATGAGATGGAGCGGCGTGTCGGTGGCGGCGCACAGGCGCGCGATGTTGCCGGTGTTGGGCGGGATGCGCGGCTCGATCAGGGCGACGTGGAGGGACACCGGTCAGTTCCGCTCAGCCGCCACGGGTGTGCATCTCCCGCCGCGGGTCGGCCCGGAGCCCTTCGATCCCGTAGAGCGCGGCCCGGCCCGGCACCGCGCGCCGCTCCTCCGCGCCGCGGTCGGTGCGGGCCTCCCAGTGCCGCCGCAGGATGGCCGCCAACTCGTCGTCCGAGGCACCCAGCCGGAGCGGCTCGCGCAGGTCCACGCCGTCCGCCGCGTAGAGGCAGAGGAACCAGGTGCCGTCCGCGGTGAGGCGGCTGCGGTCGCAGGCCCGGCAGAAGGGCGCCGTGGTGGACGCGATCACGCCGAACGTGGTGCCGTCCGGGAGCGCGAACCGCTCGGCCGGCGCGGCCCCCTGCTCGGGAAGCGGGTCGACCCGTCCGTAGCGCCGCGCCAGCCGCTCGACGATCTCCCGCTCCGACACCACCTGGTCCATGCTCCAGTGGGTGGCGCCGCCCACGTCCATGTACTCGATGAACCGGACCTCCGCGTCGTGCGCGCGGGCGAATTCGATCAGGTCCGCCAGCTCGTCGTCGTTGTAGCCCCGGATCACCACGGTGTTCAGCTTGATTTTCCAGAATCCGGCCGCGCCCGCGGCCGCGATCCCCTCGAGCACCTCGGCGTGTCGCGCGCTGCGGGCGAACTCGAGCATGCGCTCGGGGCGCAGCGTGTCGAGGCTCACCGTGAGCCGGCCGAGGCCGGCGTCCCGGAGCGCGGCGGCGTTGCGGGCCAGCAGCAGGCCGTTGGTGGTGAGGGCGAGATCGGCGATGGCGCCGTTCCGCGCCAGCAGGCGCACCAGCTCCGGCAGGTCGTGCCGGAGCAGCGGCTCCCCGCCCGTGAGGCGCACCTTCGTGACGCCGAGCCCCGTGAATACCCGCACCAGGCGCTCGATCTCCTCGAACGTGAGGATCGAGCGCCGGGGCAGCCAGACGTAGTCCTCCTCCGGCATGCAGTAGCGGCAACGCAGGTTGCAGCGGTCCGTGACCGAGACGCGGAGACTGCCCAGCGGACGGCCGAGACGATCGAGCATCAGACGCCCCAGTCGGTGTGGCCGGTGTGGTCGGGCGGCGGCGGCGTACCCGGACGTGCCTCGGCCGGCGCCTCGGCCGGCCGCGCGGCCTGCCGGGGCTCCACCCAGGACACCGTACCGTCCGCGAAGTACTCCCGCTTCCAGATCGGCACCCGCAGCTTGACCTGCTCGATGAGGTAACGGCAGGCCGCGAAGGCCGCGTCCCGGTGCGCGGCCGCAGCCGTCATCGCGACGGCGGCCTCGCCGATCTCGAGCGTGCCGACCCGGTGCGCCAGCGCCACGCGCACGTCCCACTTGGCCTCGGCCTCGGACGCGATCCGCGCGCACTCCGCCTCCGCCATCGCGTCGTAGGCCGAGTACTCGAGGCGCAGCACCCGCCGGCCTTCGTGGTGATCGCGCACCACGCCCACGAAGCAGGCGATGCCGCCGCGCTCGGGCGCCGTCACCCGCGCGACGAGCGCGCCGAGGTCCAGCGGCTGATCACTGAGGAAGCTCACGTCACCCTCCGGCCAGCGGCGGGAGAATCGCGATCTCGTCGCCCTGAGATACCGCGGTGTCGAGCCGCGCGTGCGCGAGGTTCACCGCGCAGAGCGGGCGCTCGGGAAGGCGGGCGCCGTCGACCCGGGCCCGGAGCAGGCGCAGGACGGAGGCGACCGTGGCTGGCGCGGGAACGGAGAGCGTGAGCGACGTCTGGCCGGCGGCCTCCGCGTAACTCCCGAAGAGGAGCACACGGACGGTGACGGTCGAGGCAGTGGAAACGGTCATCGGCTCGAAGCTGCCGCTCGGCGAGCGGCTCAAGTACTACCCTGGCGGGACGGTCAGCGAGTCTGGCTCAGCCGCCAGCTCCCGGTACCGGCTCGCCCTGCTCCGGCGACGACTCTTCCGCGACGAGTGCCCGTAACTCCTTGCTGGGCTTGAAGACCGGCACCGGGCGGGCGGCGACTTCGACCGGATCGCCCGTGCGGGGGTTGCGGGCCATCCGCGTCTTGCGTCGCCGGATCTTGAACGTGCCGAAACCGCGTACCTCGATGTTCTGCTGCTGCTTCAACGCGTCCTTCACCGCTTCGAGGAAGGCATCCACCACCCTGGCGCAGTCCTTCTTCGAGATCATCGGACCCGCGGTACGGGCGATCGAAGCGGTCACCTGCTCCACGAGATCGGCCTTGGTCATGCTCCCCCCAGGAGGGTCACGGACGAGCGGGGCCACCGGCGGCTCCCGAGGGCGATTGTACGGGCTTAACTGTTGTCTGTCAAGGGGTTGGGGATTTCGAGGCCGTTCCGGCCCGGACCAGCGCCAGGAATTCGGCGAAGTGAGGGTAGGCGTCGTGCGGTCCCGGAGCCGCTTCCGGATGGTACTGCACGGCGAACAGCGGAAGTGCGCGATGGCGAACACCTTCGATGGTGCCGTCGTTCAAATTGAGGTGGGTCACCTCGAGATCGGGGGCGCCGGGCACCCCGGATTCGTCTCCTACCACGGCGAAACCGTGGTTTTGCGTGGTGATGAGCACGCGACCCGTGGCCAGCTCTCTCACCGGATGGTTCCCCCCGCGGTGGCCGTACGGCATCTTGGCGGTCCGGCCGCCGTAGGCGATGCCGATCAGCTGATGCCCCAGGCAGATACCGAACGTCGGGAGCCCCTGCCCCGAGAGGTCGCGGATCATCTCGAAGCTGTAGCTCACCGCCGCCGGATCGCCCGGTCCGTTGCTCAGAAACAGCCCGTCCGGCTCGAGCTCGCGCACCTGGGCGGCGGTGGTGTGGGCGGGGACGACCGTCACCTTGCACCCGCTGGCGACCAGCATCCGGATGATGTTGCGCTTCATGCCGTAGTCGTACGCCACGACGTGGGGCCCCTCGCCGTAGGTGGCGCGTTCCTTCACCGACGCGCGCGAGGCGAGATCGAGCCCCTCCATCCGGCGGGAGGCGAGCAGGTGGGCCGTGAGCTCGCGCGAGGGCTGGCGCCCTTCCGCCAGGACGCCGCGCATCGCGCCGCGCTCCCGGATGTGCCGGGTGAGCCGCCGCGTGTCCACGCCCTCGACTACCGGCACGCCGGCCTCCGCCAGCCACTGATCGAGCGATACATCGGCGCGCCAGTTGGAGGGGTGGCGCGACAGCTCCCGCACCACGATGCCGCTCACCTGCGGCCGCTCCGACTCCATGTCCTCGGCGTTCACGCCGTAGTTGCCGATCATCGGCGCGGTCATGGTGACGATCTGGCCGAGATAGCTCGGGTCGGTGAACGTCTCCTGGTAGCCGGACAGATTGGTGGTGAAGACGACCTCGCCGAACGACGGCTCGATCGGGCGCGGGGCGGTACCGGAGAACCAGGTGCCGTCCTCCAGCAAAACGAAGGCGGGGCGATCGGTCACCCGGCCACCCCGCGACGACGAGCGCTCACTGCTTGGGCTGCGACGCGGGCGGGGGCGTCGCGGTCTGGGGCGCCTGCTGAGCCGGCGGGGCGGGCTGCCGGGCCGCCGGCTGCTCGGCGGCGGGAGCCGGCGCCGTGCCGGGAAGCACCGGCGGCGCCGACGGCGCGGCCTGGCGGATCTTCTCCTGCAGCGCGCTTCCGCCTCCGCCCCGCGGCACGAAGGACAGCAGCAGCGACAACGCGAGGAAGATCCCGCCGCACCACCACGTAGCCTTGGTGAGGATCGTGACCGCCTGGCGACCGCCTACGAACGTGTCCGTGGTGCCGCTGCCGCCGAGCGAGGCGAGCCCGCCCCCCTGGCCGGACTGGAGCAGGACGACGACCGACAAGAGCAGCGCGTCGAGGATCAGAATCACGAGCAGGAAGTAGAACATGGCGGATAACGATAGAGGCGCGTGGGGCCGAAATCAACCGAAGATCGGGTGGCCTCAGCCCCCCATCCCGACGATCTCCGCCCAGCCGTCGGCTGCGAGACTGGCGCCGCCGACCAGCACCCCGTCCAGGTCGGGCTCGGCGAGGAGCGCGAGCGCGTTCCCGGCGTTCACGCTGCCGCCGTAGAGCACCCGAACGCGCCCGGGCCAGCCCAGCCGGGCGAGGCAGGAGCGGATGAACCGGTGCACCTGCGCGGCGTCCTGCGGCGTGGCGTTCCGGCCGGTGCCGATGGCCCACACCGGCTCGTAGGCCACCACCACCCGGGCGCGCTCGGCGGCGTCGGTCACGAGCGCGGCGACGGGATCCAGCTGGCGCCGCACGGCGTCCTCGGTGCGTCCCGCCTCCCGCTCGGCCAGCGTCTCGCCCACGCAGAGAAGCGGCGTCACGTCCGCGGCGAGCGCCGCCTTCACCTTGCGGGCGCTCTGCTCGTCGGTCTCGCCGAACAGGTGCCGGCGCTCCGAGTGGCCCACCAGCGTGAGAGTGGCGCCGGCTTCCGTCGCGTGCGCCAGCGACAGCTCGCCCGTGAACGCGCCCTTCAGCTCCCAGTGCACGTTCTGCGCGCCGACCCGGATGTCCGACCGGCGGCGAAAGGCGTCCGCCACGCACGCGAGCGAGACGGCCGGCGGGAAGAACCACAGGTCGCGACCGGGAACCGGGCGGGTCAGCTCGAGGAACCGCGCGGCGAACTCGCGCGCGGCGGCCGGCCCGTGGTGGAGCTTCCAGTTGGCGGCGTAGATCAGCGGGCGCATCCTAGGCGTCGTCCAGCGCGGCCACTCCGGGCAGGGGCTTTCCCTCCAGAAACTCGAGGCTGGCTCCGCCGCCGGTGGAGACGTGGGTCATCTGGCCGGTGAGCCCCGCCTGCGCGACGGCGGCGGCGGAATCGCCGCCGCCCACCACCGTGACCGCGCCCCTGGCCGTGGCCCGCGCCAACGCGTGCGCGACCGCCAGCGTGCCGTGGTCGAACGGCGGCGTCTCGAACACGCCCATGGGTCCGTTCCAGATGACCGTGCCGGCCGGCTCGATGACGGCGGCGAAATCCTCTTCGGTGAGCGGGTCGATGTCGAACATGGCCCAGCCGGCCGTGATCTGGTTGCGCCGGACCGTGCGCGTGGTGACCCCGGGCTCCAGCTTCTGGGCCAGCACCGCCCCGCTCGGCAGCACCAGCTTGCGGCCGGCCTTCCGGATGAGGTCCTTCGCCAGGTCCACCCGGTCCGCCTCCACCAGCGAGTTCCCGGTCTCGAGCCCCATGGCCTTGAAGAAGGTGCAGGCCATGGCGCCGCCGATCACGATCTCGTCCACCTTGGGCAGCAGGGCCTCGATGAGATCGATCTTGCCGCTGATCTTGGCCCCGCCCAGCACCGCGACGAACGGGCGCTTGGGGTGATCCAGCGCCTCGCCGAGGTACTTGAGCTCCCGCTCCATGAGGAAGCCGGATACGGCCGGCTTGAGGATGCGGGCGACGGCTTCGGTGCTCGCGTGCGCGCGGTGGGCCGAGCCGAACGCGTCGTTCACGTACAGGTCGCCCAGCGCGGCGAACCCCTCGGCCAGCGCCAGGTCGTTCTTCTCCTCGCCGGGATAGAACCGGGTGTTCTCCACCACGGCCACGCCGCCCCGGGGCAGGCGCTTCGTCGCGGCGACGGCCTCGGCGGCGAGCGGGTCTCTGATGAAGGTGACCGGCGCGCCGAGGAGATGCTCCAGCGCCCGCACGCAAGGCTCGAGGGAGAACGCGGGATCGGGCCCCCCTTTGGGGCGGCCCAGGTGGGACAGCAGCACGACCCGCGCGCCCCGCTCGCGCAGGTACTTGATCGTCGGCAGCGAGGCGCGGATTCGGGTGTCGTCGGTAACGGCGCCGTTCTTGATGGGGCAGTTGAAGTCCACCCGCACCAGCGCCCGCCGCCCCTCGAGCGCCGCCGGATCGAGCGACTCGAGGGTCCGCTTCACAACCTGGCCCCGATGTAGCGCAGGAGGTCCGCGCACCGGGCCGAGTAGCCCATCTCGTTGTCGTACCAGCTGGTCACGTTCACGAGCGTGCCGTTCACCACGTTGGTCGAGAGCGTATCCACCGTGCTCGACGCCAGATTCCCGATGTAGTCCACCGAGACGAGCGGCTCGTCGCTCACGGCCAGGATGCCCGCGAGCGGCCCCTTGGCCGCGGCCTTCCGGAACGCGGCGTTCACCTCGTCCGCGGTGGTCGCCTTCTCCACCACGCAGGTGAGGGCCACGACCGAGACGTCGGGCGTGGGCACCCGGAGCGACACGCCGTCGATCTTCCCCTTCACCTCGGGCAGCACGAGGGACGTGGCCTTGGCGGCGCCGGTCGTGGTCGGAATGATGGACAGGGCCGCGGCGCGGGCCCGGCGCAGGTCCTTGTGCGGGAGGTCGAGGATCTGCTGGTCGTTGGTATAGGAGTGGACCGTGGTCATGAACCCGCTCACGAACCCGAACCCGTCCAGGATGACCTTCACCACCGGCACCAGGCAGTTGGTGGTGCAGCTCGCGTTGGAGATCACGTGGTGCTTGGCGGGGTCGTACTTCTCGTGGTTCACGCCCACGACGATGGTGATGTCCTCCTTCTTGGCGGGCGCGGAGATCACCACCTTCTTCGCGCCGGCCGCGAGGTGCGCGGCGGCCTGCTCCC
>DASWAI010000020.1:0-9722 GCA_036391215.1 Gemmatimonadales bacterium | reverse complement strand
TCTGGGGACGGCGCCGGACCGCGTCCAGCAGGCGGGCCAGATCGCGCTCGGCGTCGGCCAGCCCGCCGGGCGCGCGGTCTCCGGGTAGAAGCAGCCCCACGGCCACGCCTCCCCCGGCCCGGAACAGGAGCGTCCCTTGCTCCAGCCGCTCGGCCCCGTCCTGCTCCTGATCGCGGGCCTGTTCCAGGCGCCGGTCCACGGCGGCGATCTGCGCGACCGAGAGGCGCTCGGCGTCCACCACCCGCTCGTTCTGCGGACCCTCCTCCCCCGGGACCAGCTCGGTCACCCAGACGCCTAAGGCGCCGTTCGCGCGGAGCAGCCAGCCCAGCGCCGGATCCGGCAGGAGATGAACGCCGAGGTCGCTGCCCGGACCACGGGCGATTCGCCCGCGGGCGCGCAGTTCCGCGGCCGCCCAACCGGCCGCTGCGCCCAGCGCAGCACCCGCAGCGAGCTCGATCACCCCGACAGGATCCGGCTCGCGGCGGCGGCCGCGCCGAAGCCGTTGTCGATGTTCACCACGGTCACGCCGGCGGCGCACGAGTTCAGCATCGCGAGCAGGGCCGCGAGGCCGCCGAAGGACGCGCCGTAGCCGACGCTCGTCGGCACGGCGATCACCGGCACGCGGACCAGCCCGCCCACCACGCTCGGCAGCGCGCCTTCCATGCCCGCCACGACGATCACGACGTCCGCCTCCTCCAGCCGGTCGTTGGCCGAGAGGAGGCGATGCAGCCCGGCGACACCGACGTCCGGCAACCGAACCACGCCGTGCCCGAACGCTTCGGCGGTGACGGCCGCCTCCTCCGCGACCGACAGGTCACTGGTGCCGGCGGTCACGACCAGGACCGTGCCGGTCTTCCGGGACGCCGACCCCGGATCCGGCAGGCGCACCGTGCGCCCGAGCGGGTTCCACTCGAGCCCGGGGAACCGCGCCTCGAGCGCGGCCGCCATCCCTTCGGTGGCCCGGGTGCCCAGGAACGAGCCGCTCACCGCGACGAGCCGCTCGGCGATCGCCAGGACCTGCGCCGCCGTCTTTCCCTCGCAGAAGATCACCTCCGGATGCCCCTGGCGGAGCGCGCGGTGGTGGTCGATGCGGGCAAAGGGAAGCTCTTCGAATGGAAGGTGCCGGAGGCGGTCGACCGCCGTCTCGGGGGCCAGCCGGCGATCGGCGACGTCGCGCAGCAGCGCCTCCAGCTGGGCCGGCGTCACGCGACTCGGGCGATGGGGTCGAGGTACTCGAGAAAGATGGTCTCGGCCTCGGCGATGGACTCGATCTGGAACAGCCGCTGGCGCAGCTCGCTCGCCCCGCGCAGGCCCTTGGTGTACCAGCCGAGATGCTTGCGGAACTCGATCACCGTCTTGCGGGTGTCCCCCTGCAGGCGCAGCGCGAGCCGGGCGTGCTCGAGCGCCACGCGGAACCGCTCGCCCGCGTCGGGCGCGTCCGGCCGCTGCCGGCCCGCCAGCAGTGCCCTCGCGTCGCGGAAGAGCCACGGGTTGCCGAAGGCGCCGCGCCCGATCATCACGCCGGCGCAGCGGGTGTGCGCCCGCATCCGGACCACGTCGTCAGCGGTCTGGATATCGCCGTTGCCGATGACCGGAATCTCGAGGGCCTCGGTCACGCGGGCGATCTCGTCCCAGTCGGCCCGCCCGCCGAACATCTGGGTGCGCGTACGCGGGTGCAGCGTGAACGCCCTCGCGCCGGCGTCCTGCATCCGGAGCGCGATCGTGACTGGATCACGCGTCTCGTCGTTCCAGCCGCTCCGGGTCTTGACCGTCACCGGCAGGTGCGTAGCTCCGACCACCGCCCGAATGATCCGCCCGACCAGATCCAGATCCCGGAGGCAGCCCGATCCGCCGTTCCGCTGTACCACCTTCTTGACCGGACAGCCGAAGTTGATGTCGATGAACTCCGGCTCGTAATGCTCGGTGATGAGCCCGGCGGCCTCGGCCATCGCGTGCGGGTCGGCCCCGTAGATCTGGATCCCGATCGGCCGCTCGCATTCCTCGAATTCGGCGCCTTCGAGCGTGGTCCGGATCCGCCGGCGGATCGCCTCCGACGAGAGAAACTCGGACAGGACGACGTCGGCCCCGGCCCGCCGGCAGATCTGGCGGAACGGCGCTTCCGAGACCCCGGCCATGGGCGCCAGGATCAGGGCGAACGGGTGGCCCGACGGATAAGGCAACTGCATGGGGTGAAAATACTTGTTGACACCCCCCGCGGCGAGGGGGTAGGTTCGTCCGCCATGCGGCTCAAAGACTTCTTCACTCCGGGCACGGTCCGCCTCGCGCTCCAAGGCGCCACTCGCGACGACGTCCTCCAAGAGCTCGTGGCGCTGCTCGGCGTGGACGCCGCTTCCGCCGACACGCTCCTCCGCGCGCTCCAGCGGCGCGAGAGTCTGGGCTCGACCGGCGTCGGGCGGGGCATCGCCATTCCGCACTGTCGCTCGGGCGTGGTCGACCGCGTGCGGCTGGCATACGGCCACCGGGCCGACGGCGTCCCCTACCAGGCGATCGACGGCCAGCCCGTGAGGGACTTCTTTCTGATCGTGGCGCCGCCCGACGAGACGGTCAATCTGTATCTCCCCGTCCTCGGGCGGATCGCGCAATTCGCCAAGGACCCGGACATCCCGACCCGGCTCGCGGAGCTGACCGAGCCGGAGCAGTTCCTGGCGCTGCTCGACGAGAAGGGCGTGTAGGGAACCGTTGGGCCGTGGCGGGCGTTTGGGAGGAGCCGAACCCCTCGCAACGGAGAATTGATCATGCCCGCGACTCACTCCGAGACCGCCGTATTTGCCGGCGGCTGCTTCTGGTGCCTCGAGGCCGTCTTCGAGCGGCTCAAGGGCGTGGAGCGGGTCGTGTCCGGGTATACCGGGGGCAAGGTGCCGAATCCGACGTACGAGGCGGTGTGCACCGGAGGCACGGGCCACGCCGAGGCGCTCGAGGTCACCTTCGACCCCGCGGTGATCACCTACCGCGACCTGGTCGAGATCTTCTTCGCGTTCCACGACCCCACGACCCTCGACCGGCAGGGGCCGGACACCGGCACCCAGTACCGGTCGGCGATCTTCTATCGGGACGAGCAGCAGGCGGGCGCGGCGCGGGAGGTCATCGCCCGGCTGGAGCGGGAGCGGCTCTTCGGGGCGTCGATCGTCACGCAGGTGACCCCGCTCGAGGTGTTCTACCCCGCCGAGGCGTACCACCAGGGGTACTTCACCCGGCATCCCGAGCGGATGTACTGCCAGGCCATGATCGCGCCCAAAGTGGCCAAGCTCAGGAAGAACTGGTCATCGCGGTTCAGGGAGCCGGCGGCGCCTGCACCCGCGCGGCCCTGAGCGCCACCTCGCGCGCCCAGGCGGCGCCCAGCTCGCCGATGAGCCAGTCGACGTCCCGGGTGAGGGCCACGACGTCCTCCCGCTGATCCGGCTCGTCCCGGAGCGCCCGGGCGCGGGCCCGGACCTCCTGCACCCGTGGCGCGATCGCCCGGGTCACCTTTTCCCAGACCAGGTCGTCGATATCGCGCGGCAGCGCCGGCATGGCGCGGGGGGTCACGTCCCCGCCGCTCAGCACGTTCTCCACCTTCCGCACGGTCAGGTCCGCCGTCTCGCCCACCCACGTCGCACCGGTCTCGACGAACGAGCCGAGCCGCTCGGCGGCGTCGGCGATCTCTTCGGCGGTCGCCTTGGGCAGGATTGCCCGGAGCAGCTTGGTCAGCGGGTCCATCGCGTCACTCCCATTCGATGGTCGCGGGCGGCTTGGAGCTGACGTCGTAGACGACGCGGTTGACGCCGTCCACCTCGTTGGCGATCCGGTTCGCGGTGCGGGCGAGGACCTCCGGGGGGAACGGATACCAGTCGGCGGTCATGCCGTCGCGGCTGGTCACCGCCCGAAGCGCGATCACCTGATCGTAGGTCCGGAAGTCCCCCTGCACGCCTACGGAGCGGATGGGGAGCAGCACCGCGAACGCCTGCCAGATGGAGTCGTAGAGGCCCGCGGCGCGGATCTCCTCGATGTAGATATGGTCGGCACGGCGGAGCACCTCGAGGCCCTCGCCGGTGATCTCGCCCAGGATGCGGATCGCGAGGCCCGGCCCCGGGAACGGGTGGCGCCCGACCATCTCCTCCGGCAGCCCGAGCTCCCGCCCGACCTGGCGCACCTCGTCCTTGAACAGCTCGCGCAGCGGCTCCAGCAGCTTGAACGGCAGCCGCTCGGGCAGACCGCCGACGTTGTGGTGGGTCTTGATCGTGGCGGACGGGCCCCCGCGGGGCGACAGCGACTCGATCACGTCCGGGTACAGCGTCCCCTGGACCAGCCACCCCACGTCGGGCCCCACCTCGCGCGCTTCCGCCTCGAAGACCTCGATGAACGTGTGCCCGATCCGCCGGCGCTTCTCCTCGGGGTCCGCCACGCCGGCGAGGCGGTCGAGGAACAGGGCGGACGCGTCCACCACCCGGAGATCGATCCCCAGGTGCCGGCGGAACGTCGTCTCCACCTGCTCCCGCTCATGGAGCCGGAGCAGGCCGTGGTCCACGAAGATGCAGGTCAGTCGGTCCCCGACGGCGCGGTGGACCAGGACCGCCGCCACGGAGGAGTCCACGCCGCCGGAGAGGCCGCAGATTACCCCCTCGCGCGGCCCGACCGTGGCGCGGATGCGCTCGATCTCGCTCTCGACGAAGTGGCCCGGCGTCCAGTCCGGCGCGCACCCGCAGATCTCGAACAGGAAGGTGTTGAGGATCTCGCCGCCGCGCGGCGTATGCGCCACTTCGGGGTGGAACTGCACGCCGAAGAGCGGGCGGTCGCGGTGCTCGAACGCCGCGACCGGCGAGTTCTCGCTGGAAGCCGTGACGCTGAAGCCCGGTGGCGGCGCGTCCACGTGGTCGCCGTGGCTCATCCACACCGGCGTCTCCTCGCCCCGGCCGAAGCCCTCGAAGAGCTTGCCGCCCTCGATCCGCACGTCGGCGCGCCCGTACTCCCGGCGGCTGGCCCGCACCACCTTGCCCCCGGCGAGATGGGCCAGCAGCTGCATCCCGTAACACAGGCCGAGCACGGGGATGTTCGCGTCGAGCAGCGACCGGTCGGCGGTGGGAACATCCTCGTCGTACACCGAGGCCGGCCCGCCGGAGAGGATGATCCCCTTCGGCTTCCAGTCCCGGATCCACTGGACCGACCGCGACGGAGGATGGATCTCGCAGTACACGTGGGCCTCGCGCACCCGCCGCGCGATGAGCTGGGTGTACTGCGAGCCGAAGTCGATGATCAGGATGCCGTCGTGGTGCGGGCTCACGGTGCCTCGGGGAACTCGGGATCGGGGTGCTCGCCGCGGTGAAGATCCTCGATGGATTCCCGGTCGCGCGCGACCCACCAGCGCCCCCGGTCCACGATGACCTCGGCCGCCCGCGGCCGGGAGTTGTAGTTCGAGCTCATCACGAAGCCGTAGGCGCCGGCCCCCAGCACCGCGAGCCGGTCACCCCGCTCGAGCGGCGGGAGGGCCCGATCCAGCGCGAGGAAGTCACCCGTCTCGCACACGGGGCCCACGACGTCCACGGGCACCGGCGCCCCGCCGCGCGCCTCCAGCTCCACGATCTCGTGGTAGGCCTGGTAGTGGCTCGGTCGGACCAGGTCGTTCATGCCCGCGTCCACGATCACGAGGTCCTTCCCTCCGGAGTGCTTGCGGGACAGCACCTGCGTGAGGAGAATCCCGGCGCTGCCGACCAAGTACCGCCCCGGCTCCAACAGCAGCGCGAGGCCGCTCGCCCGGACCTGCGGCAGCACCGCTTCCATGAGCGCGGCGGGCGCGAGCGGCGCCTCGTCCCGGTAGCGGATGCCCAGGCCCCCGCCGATGTCGAGCGCCTCGAGAGTGGCGACGCCGGCCGCGCGGAGCGCGGCCGCCAGCTCCAGGAGTCGCTCCACGCCCTCGCGGTACGGGCGCGGGTCGAGCAGCTGGCTCCCGATGTGCATGGCCAGGGTGTCGAGGGTGAGCAGCCGATGCCTGCCGACCTCGAGGGCCAGCGGGAGCACCTGATCCAGCGGCACCCCGAACTTGATCCCGCCCCGCCCCGTCGCGATGTAGGGATGGGTATCGGCCGTGACGTCCGGGTTCACCCGGATGCCCACCCGGAGCGGCCGGTTCAGGCGCTCGACGATCGCGGCGAGTGCCGCGAGCTCCGCGGCCGATTCCAGGTGGACGTGCCCAACGCCCGCTTCCACCGCGGCGGTGAGCTCAGCGTCCGACTTCCCGACCCCGCTGAACACCACCCGGTCGGGAGGAAACCCGGCCGCGAGCGCCCGGGCCAACTCGCCGCCGGAGACGATGTCCGCGCCGGCGCCGAGCCGCGCGAGCGCGCGCAGCACGCCAAGATTGGCATTGGCCTTGATCGCGAAGCAGATCCGGTGCGGCACGCCGGCGAGCGCCGCGTCGAGCGCGGCATAGCGCTGGCGGACCACGGCGAGGTTGTACACGTACACGGGCGTGCCGGCCTGCTCGGCGATCTCGGTGAGCGGCACGCCCGCCACCAGCAGCGACGCCCCCCGGCGCTCGAGGCCGGCCTCCGCGAGGAGGACGCCGGCGCCGCCCGCCGGCCGGCTCGCCACCGTCAGTACGCCTTCGCCCACACGGCCTCGGCCACGCTGGGGCGGCCGCACCACATGCAGGTGGCCGGCGGGGTCGGCGAGCGGAACTCCGCGTCCGGCAGCACGCGGATCGTCGCCTTGGTCTGCTCCTTGATCTCCGCCTCGCAGGCGCCGTTCCCGCAGAAGCCGCCGTACGCGAAGCCCCCGTCGCGCTCCATGAATTCGAGGAACTGCGGTTTGGTCACGTTCCGGATCGTGTGCTCCTCCCGGCGCGCGGTGGCCGCCTCCAGCAGATCGCGCTGCATCCGGTCCATCTCGGCGAGCAGCCGCTCCCCGATCCCGCCGACGGGGAGCGACTCCTTCTTGCCGCCGGTGCGGCGGGCCAGCATGACCATCCCGGCCGCCACGTCCCGCGGGCCCACCTCGAGCCGGAGCGGCGCGCCCCGGCCTTCCCACTCGTAGTACTTGGCGCCCGGCTTGAGCCCCTCACGGGCGTCCAGGTGGGCCCGGATGCCGGCCGCCGCGAGGGCCCGCCGGACGTGCTCCCCCGCCTCGAGCACCCGCGCCCGCTCCTCGTCCGTCTTGTAGATCGGGACGATCACCACCTGGTACTGGGCCAGCCGCGGCGGACAGACGAGCCCGTTGTCGTCGCCGTGGGTCATGATGAGCGCGCCCACCAGCCGCGTCGACACGCCCCAGGACGTGTTCCAGACGTGGTCGAGCTCGCCCGACGCCGTCTGGAAGGTGACCTCGAACGCGCGGGCGAAGTTCTGCCCCAGGTTATGGCTGGTCCCCGCCTGCAGCGCCTTGTTGTCCTGCATGAGCGCTTCGCAGCTGTAGGTGCGGAGCGCGCCCGCGAACCGCTCGCTGTCCGTCTTGCGGCCGGTGACGACCGGCATGGCCATCCACTGCTCCATGAACGTGCGATAGACCCCGAGCATCCGCAGCGTTTCCTCCTCCGCCTCGACCTCGGTGGCGTGCGCGGTGTGCCCCTCCTGCCAGAGAAACTCGGTCGTTCGGAGGAACAGCCGGGTGCGGAGCTCCCAGCGCACCACGTTGGCCCACTGGTTGATCAGCAGCGGGAGGTCGCGGTAGCTCTGGATCCACTTGGCGTACATCGCGTAGATGATCGTCTCGGACGTCGGCCGGACGACCAGCGGCTCCTCCAGCTCCTTCCCGCCCCCGTGCGTCACCACGGCGGTCTCGGGCGCGAAGCCCTCCACGTGCTCCGCCTCGCGCGAAAGGAAGCTCTGCGGAATGAAGAGCGGGAAGTACGCGTTCTGGTGGCCCGTTTCCTTGAACATGGCGTCGAGCGCGCGCTGCATCTGCTCCCAGATGGCGTAGCCGTTGGGCCGGATGACCATACAGCCGCGGACCGGGCTGTAGTCGGCCAGCTCGGCCTTCATGATCAGCTCGTTGTACCAGGCGCTGAAGTCCGTGGCGCGGGGCGTGAGGGCCTTGTTGTCAGGCATGATCGGGCGGTGAACGGTGAACGGTGAACGGTGAGCGGGTCGTCACGATGCGCCCTGGCTTGCCAGCCCGGCGATCTCCGCGGCGACCCCATCCCGCGCGACGGCACGCTGCGCCCTGGTCTTGTCCTTCTCCTCCAGATTCCGCAGCACCACTTGTCCCCGGGCCCACTCGTCCGGGCCGACGACGACGGCGTAGCGGGACCGGCGCGCGGCCGCCAGATCCAGCTGCTTCCGGAGCGGCGCCGCCGAGAGCCCGTACTCCACCCGGAGCCCGGCGTCGCGCAGCTCGTGGGCCACCGCCAGGACGTGCGGGACGTCGCCGCCGGTCACGGCGGCCACGAAGACATCTAATCCGGCCGTCGCCGCGGGGCCCAGGCCCCGCTCCTTCAGCAGCTCGGCCAGCACGACATCGCCCATGCCGAACCCGAGGGCCGGCAGGTCCACGCCCCCCAGCGCCGCGAGCAGGCTGTCGTACCGGCCGCCGCCGCAGATCGCGCGCAACGTGCGGCCCGCGTCGAACAGCTCGAAGACGGTGCCGGTGTAGTAGGCGAGGCCGCGGACGATGGTGAGGTCGAGATCGACGAACTCCGCCAGGCCCATCGCGTCGAGCGCGGCGTAGGTGGCCCGGAGGGGCGCGGCCGCGGCCTGGGCGCCCGGTGCGCGCTCCAGCTCCGCCTCGAGCGCCGGCCATCCGCGGATCATGGAAATGTCCACGAGATCCTGAGGCGTCGCCGGTGCGACAGCCGACGCCTCCGCCCTGAACCGGTCGATCTCGTCGCGCCGCACCCGCTCGATCTTATCGATGAACTGGTAGGCCGTCGCGAGCGCCGCATCGGGGACTCCGCGCGCCGCGAGCAGCGCCGTGAGCACCCGCCGATCCGACAGCCGCACCCGCACGTCGCGCGGCGTGAGGCCGAACGCGCGCACCACGTCGATCGCGAGCGCGATGATCTCCGCATCGCCCAGGGGGCCCGGCTCGCCGATGAGATCGCAGTTGAGCTGGAAGTGCTCCCGGAGCCGGCCGCGCTGCTGCCGCTCGTAGCGGAAGAGCTGGGGGATCGAGAACCAGCGGATCGGCTTGCGGAGCCCGTTGGCCCGGGCCGCCACCATGCGCGCCAGCGTCGGCGTCATCTCGGGCCGGAGCGCCACCTCCCGGTCGCCCTTGTCGACGAAATTGTAGAGCTGCCCCACGATCTCCGCGCCGCTCTTGGCGGTGTAGAGCTCGAGCGGCTCGAGCGGCGGCCCGTCGTACTCCTCGAACCCGTAGCGCGCGGCCACCGAGCGCCACGTGGCGAAGATATGGCTGCGAAGTGCGAGATCGTCGGGGTAGAAATCACGAAAGCCCGGGAGGGCCGCGGTTTTCATGGGGGGAAGATAAGCGGGGAATGCGGCCCGTCACACCGGCCCGATGCCAAGCGCCGCCATGACGTCGCCCACGGTGTGAAAGGAGCCCGTGACCAGCACCGTCCCCGCGCCCGCCTCCGCCGCGGCGATCGCCTCCCGGAAGTCCGGAACCAGGGTCCAGACCGCCCGGGCGCGCGGCCGGGACGGATCCTTGAGCCAGTCGCGCAGCCACTCGATGTCCCAGCCGCGGCTCGCCGCGGTCGGCGCGAGGGTGAGCACGCCCCGGTCGATTACCTCGTCCAGCAGGACCAGCATCTCCGGCCACGCCTTGTCGCCCAGGAT
>DASWAI010000019.1:0-16249 GCA_036391215.1 Gemmatimonadales bacterium | reverse complement strand
CACCAACCGGCGCGCGCTCGGGCTGGAGAGCGCGGAGGACTACGAGGTCCTCCTCCTCCGGCTCTGCGCCGGGGAGCACGGGCTGGCCGGCACGAGCCCGCCCGAGACTCAGGCCAGGTTCGAGAGCGAGATAGCAGGCGGGAACCCGGATCTCGGGTTGCTCCGCGCCCACGGCGACGCCCTGGTGTCGCTCTCGGGGCACGCCGTGGCCCTGGCGCTCGCGCTGGACCCCCACGCGGAGTACGCCCCGCCGCCGGCCCCGGCGGAGGAGACGTTCGGCCCCGCGGCGGACCACACCGTCCTCCCGGACGAGGCTCCCGGTGAGGAGCTTCCCCTCGACGAGGTCCGCACCCGGGAGGACGGCGACCCCCACCCGGCCGACGCGGCCGGCCTGATGTGTCTCTTCTGCGGCGGCACGCTCCCCGCACATCGGGCGGTGAACTTCTGTCCTCACTGCGGCCAGAGCCAGACGACGCTGAGGTGCCCGGCCTGCCAGGCCGAGATCGAGGTGGGCTGGCGGCATTGCGCGGGATGCGGCGCCCCCGTGGGCGACCGCTGATCGTTTGCTTGAAGACCCCCCCTCCCGGAGCCATATTCCGGATCCCATGTGGTCCGTCCGTCCCGCCGGCTCGACCCCCGCCCGGAGCATCTCGTGACCCCGCCCGAGCGCGAAGAGCACGTCGTCTTCCTGTCCGCTGTCCGCACCGGCTTCGGAACCTTCGGCGGGGCGCTCAAGGACCATTCGGCCACCGACCTCGGCACGCTCGCGGCGCAGTGCGCTGTCGCGCGGGCGGGTATCTCGCCCGCCGACTTGGCGCACGTGATCTTCGGCAACGTGATCCAGACCTCGACCGACGCGGCGTATCTCGCCCGCCACGTGGGCCTTCGCGCGGGACTGCCGATCGAGGTGCCGGCCGTCACCGTCAACCGCCTCTGCGGGTCGGGGTTCGAGGCCATCATTCAGGGGGCCCACCGGATCCTCCTTGGTGAGGCGACGGCCGTGCTGGCCGGCGGCACCGAGTCGATGAGCCAGGCGCCCTACGTGCTCCGGGGCGCCCGCTGGGGGACGAAACTCGGACAGCCGCCCGCGCTGGAGGACAGCCTCTGGGACTCGTTGCGGGACGCCCAGTGCGGCCTCCCGATGGGAGAGACGGCGGAGAACCTCGGCCGGCGCTACGAGGTCACCCGGGACGATGCCGACGCCTACGCGCTCTCGAGCCAGCGCCGCGCCAAGGCCGCCTGGGACGCGGGCGTGTTCCGCGACGAGGTGATTCCGGTCCCGGTGCGAAACCCCCGGACCAAACAGTCCGTCGAGTGGGCCGTGGACGAGCACATGCGGCCCGATACCACTCCGGAGGCCCTCGCCAGGCTCCCGCCGGTGTTCCGGAAAGACGGCCTGGTGACCGCGGGCAATGCATCGGGTGTCTCCGACGGCGCCGCCGCCCTCGTCGTCGCGGGCGAGCGCTGGGCCCGGGAGCGCGGGCTTCGCCCCTTGGGCCGGCTCGTGAGCTGGGCCGCCGCCGGCGTCGATCCGGCCTTTATGGGCATCGGTCCGGCGCCGGCGGCCCGGGCGGCCCTCGCCCGCGCCGGGCTGGCGCTGGGCCAGATGGACCTGATCGAGGTGAACGAAGCCTTCGCCGCACAGTACGTCGCGGTGGAGCGCGAACTCGGCCTGGACCGCGACCGCACGAACGTGGACGGGGGCGCGATCGCGATCGGGCATCCGCTCGGAGCCAGCGGCGCGCGGATCACCGCCCATCTCCTGCACGCGCTGCGCCGCCGTGGCGGTCGCTTCGGCCTGGGCTCCGCGTGCATCGGGGGCGGGCAGGGCATCGCGGTGGTCGTGGAATCGTTACCGGCTTGAGGAGGGCACGCCAATGGAAATCCTGACAGCCGGACTCGCCGTCGCGGTCGTCTACCTGTTCGCCAGCCTCCGCATCATCCGCCAGTACGAGCGGGCCGTCACTTTCTTTCTCGGTCGCTTCTCCGGCACCAAGGGGCCCGGGCTCATCTTCGTCCCGGCGCTCTTTGCCCATGCCAAGCGGATCTCGCTGCGGATCGTGGCGCTCGACATTCCGCCGCAGGACGTCATCACCCGCGACAACGTCACGCTGAAGGTGAATGCGGTCCTCTATATGCGGGTGATGGACCCGGAGAAAGCCGTGATCGAGATCGAGGACTACCTCTACGCCACCAGCCAGCTGGCCCAGACGACGCTCCGCTCGGTGCTGGGCGAGGTCGAGCTGGACGAGCTGCTCGCCGACCGGGAAAAGATCAACGCCATCCTCAAACGCATCATCGACGAGCGGACCGAGCCCTGGGGCATCGAGGCATCGGCCGTCGAGGTCAAGGACGTCGACCTGCCCGAATCCATGAAGCGCGCGATGGCCCGGCAGGCCGAAGCCGAGCGGGAGCGGCGGGCCAAGGTGATCGCCGCGCAAGGCGAGCTGCAGGCCTCCGCCACGCTGGCACAGGCCGCCCGCACGCTGGGCGCGGAGCCCAACGCGCTCCAGCTCCGGTACCTCCAGACCGTCGCGGAGATCGCGGCCGAGAACAACTCGACGACGCTCTTCCCGATTCCGATCGAGATGTTCCGCCCCTTCATCCGGATGGCCGAGCAGGGGACGCCCCCATCGGGGCAGCCGCTCCCGCTGCCGCAAGTGACGGTCCCGGATCCCGCGCTGCCGGCGGAGCCGCGGCAGACACTGGCGGCGGCCGCGGACACGAGCGGTATGCCGGTCCAGCAGCTGAGCGATCTGATGAGCCGGCTCCGCCTCGACTCGGCCCGGGCCGCGCAGGAGAATGATGGCTGACCCCTCGGGACGCATCGACCGGGCGGCGCTCGAGCGCATCATCCAGCGGGCGGCCGAGCTTCAGACCGCGGAACGGGACATCGCCGAGAACCTGACGCCGGACGAGGTCCTCGCACTCGGCCGGGAAGTCGGCATCCCGAATCGCTATCTCCGCCAGGCCATGCTCGAGGAGCAGACGCGGCTCCCCGACCAGGCAACGACCGGGCTGTGGGACCGGCTGGCGGGGCCGGCGCTCATCGGCACGTACCGGGTCGTCCGCGGCGACCCCGGAGCCGTCGAGCGCGCCCTCCTCCACTACATGGAGCAGCACGAGCTGCTCGCGGTCCAGCGCCAGCAGCCGGGGCGCATCAGCTGGGAGCCGCTCGGCGGCATACCCGCGGCGATACGGCGCTCGACCGCCGCGCTGGGATCGGGCACCCGGCCGTTCATGCTCTCCAAGGTCGATCTCGTGAGCGCGACCCTCACGCCGCTCGAATCCGATTACTGCCACGTGGCGCTGCAGGCCAGCGTGCGACAGCTGCGCACCAGCTACCTCGGCGGCGGCGCGGCCGCCACTACGGCCGGGGTGGCCGCGACCACGGCGCTGGTCGTGCTGAGCGCGTTCCTTCCCGTGGCTGTACTGCCGATTCCCCTCGGGCTGGGTGCGGGCTATGCCGCGGTCCGCCGGTTCCGGCCGGTGGCCGCGCGGGCTCTCCTCGGGCTGGAGCGGGCGCTGGACCACCTCGAGGGCGGGGTCGTGAGGCCGGCCCATCGGCTGGCCGAGCGCGGCCCCGGAGTGTTGGACCTGATCGCGAATGAAGTGCGCCGGGCGCTGAGGAGCCCTTGATGCAATCCATCTCGGTCCTCGGCTGCGGCCTCATGGGCGCCGGGATCGCCCAGGTTTGCGCCACCGCTGGCTACCCGACGCTGGTGCGGGACGTGGACCAGGCGGCGCTCGCCCGGGGAAGGGCGAGCATCGAGAAGTCCCTCGGGAAGCTGGTCGCGAAGGCAAAGCTCTCCCCCGCCGACCGCGACGCCGCCCTGGGCCGCCTCCGGTTCACGACCGACCTCGCTGCCCTGCGCGACTCGGACCTGGTGCTGGAGGCGGTCACGGAGGACCTCGCGCTCAAGAACCAGTTGTGGACGGCGCTCGACGCCCTATGCCCACCCGGGACGATCTTCGCCTCGAACACCTCGAGCATCCCCATCCACGCGATGGCGGCCGCCACCCGGCGGCCCGACCGCTTCATCGGGCTCCACTTCTTCAATCCCGTGCCCCTGATGCCGCTGGTCGAGGTCGTGCGCCCCGCCGCCGCCAGCCGCGAGACGTTCGACCGCTGTCTGGCCTTCGCCCGGAGCCTCGGCAAGGAAACCGTGGTGGCCAAGGACGCGCCCGGCTTCATCGTGAACCTCCTGCTGGTGCCGTATCTGCTCGATGCCGTGCGGGCGCTGGAGCGCGGCGTGGCGACCGTCACCGACATCGACAGCGCGATGCGGCTCGGCTGCGGCTACCCGATGGGCCCGTTCACTCTCCTCGACGTGGTCGGGATCGACACGACCGTACGGATCTCGGAGATCATGTTCTCGGAGTACCAGGACCCCCGCTATGCCGCGCCGCCCCTGCTCCACCGAATGGTCGCCCGGGGCTGGTACGGGCGGAAGAGCGGGAAGGGTTTCTACGATTACTCCGCCGACCCTCCGGTGCCAGCGGCTCTGCCCTGACCCGTTTACCGTTCACCGTCCATCACTCCGGAGCCCCGATGTTCGGCTACGACTGGCCTCGCGTCCACGCGCTGGTAGTCTCCTTTCCCGTCGCGCTGCTCACCACCGCCGTATTCTTCGAGCTCGCGGCGCTGGTCCTCAAGAAGGACGGGCTGCGCCGCACCGGGTTCGCGCTCCTGCTCGTCGGCGCGGTGAGCGCGGGCGTCGCGGTGCTCATCGGCCTCCAGGCGGAGGATGCCATCCAGCACGGCCCCGCCATCCACAGCCTCATGGAGGAGCACGAGGAGCTGGCCTACTTCACCCTGGGGATCTTCGGGGTGGTGGCGCTCTGGCGGCTGGTGCGGGAGCGGAAGATGGGCGGCGGCGAGCGCATCGCCGCGTTCGTGCTCTCGCTCGCCGGGCTTGGCTTCCTGGCGGATACCGGGCATCACGGCGGAAAGATGGTCTTCGAGCACGCAGCCGGCGTGCCCGACTCGACCCTCCAGGCCGAGATCCAGAACCGGCGGGAGGGCCACCCCCACATGTCCGGCGAGGCCGCCGATCATCACCACGGCGCCGGCGACCCCGACCACGATCACGACGCGGCCGCCCGGCCCGATTCCTCCGGCGCCCCTGCCACACCGGCCGCGAACGCCTCGGGCGACGGCCACACCCACGCGCCGGGCACGCCGCCGCACCAGGACTGAGCGATGCGAGGGTGGGCGTGTTCGGCCGGGCTCGCGGGGCTCGCGGCGGCCTGCCTCCTGTCCACCTCGCGCCCCGGCTTCGAGCCGCTCCCGGGCACGCAGACGGCGGAGGTGCGCCTGGCGCCGGCCGCGGCCACTCAGCGTCTGGGCGAGGCGCTTCGCGTGGACTCGATTCCCGTCACCCAGGTGGAGCCGCGCGACGGCTACGTGCAGACGCCGTGGTTCGACGCAGCCACCGGCCGACCGACCGGGCGCTCACCGTTGGGGCCCAACGTGGTTCGAGTGCGGGGGTGGGTGAATCCGGGACGTTACGGCCACAGCGATCTGCGAGTCGAGGTCGCCTACCGCGCCCTCAGTGATCCCTCGGTTCCAGAGCGCGAACTCGAGCGGCCAGTCCCGCCGGACCACCCGGTCCGAATCAGGGTGCAGGCCGTGCTGGACACGCTGGCGCACCGATTCGGCGACTAGGCCACGTAGACCCGGACCCACTCCTCGAGCTGGGCGAGATCCAGGCCGGCGTCCTTGCAGGGACCCGATGGCAGGGTCATCGTGAGCCCGAGCACCGGGACTTTCCCTGCTACGTCGTGGAGCCCGCTCACCATGTCCCGCTCGCAGGCCACCGCGACCACCGCCCGCGGGCGACGCTCGCGAATCACCCGCCGGGCGAGCTGCCCCCGCGTGGCCACGAAGACCGGAACGCCGTACTTCCCCGCGATGCCGAGGACGCCGTCCAGCGTAGCCTTCGAGAGGCAGCGCGGGATGAGCAGCAACAGCTCTCCATTCCCCACCTTCCGCGTCCGCGCCAGCGCCAGCGTGTTGTAGACCTTGACCGCGGCGTTCTCCACCCAGTCCCGCCGTCCGAACCGGGTCGCCACCTTCGACGTCCACCGCATCAGCCGGAGGAATGCTCCCCGCTCGGCCAGCCTCCCGGGCAGGATCGGGCGCCGGGTGGCGTAGGCCAGGACCAGCAGGAGCCACCAGGCTGCCAGCACGCCGCCGACCACCCACCAGGCAACCCACAGGACCCGCGGCACGTCGGGGTGCATCAGGCCAAGGCGGGGACCCAATAGATAAAGGAAGAGCGCGGCGACGACCGCGGCGATGCCGAGCGCCAAGGCCGACCATGCGAAGAACAGCCAGGCCGGGGAGTCGTAGTTGCCCGCGTCGGGCAGCGGAGTGCCGTCCCACTCGTCCCACTCGTGGCCCAACCGGCGATCGACGTCGATGTGGATGAGCTGCGCGCGGGCCGGGGCCGGCGGAGCGGCGGGGGCGTCTGGCATACGGAAGGACAATTCTCATGTTTCCGTGATTGCTTGGCAAGGGAGCCCGCTCCTAGCTTTCCGCATGTCTTCCAAGCCTCGGCTCCGCGGCCTGTTCCGGACGGACGAGCGGGCGCGGGCCGCGTACGCCGAGGGGGCGGGCATCTACCGCATCGTCCCCCGTGCCGTCTCGCTCCCCGCCGACCTCGACGACCTGGTACAGCTGGTCCGCTGGGCGGCGGCCGGGCACATCCCCCTCATTCCGCGCGGCGCCGGAAGCGGGATGGGCGGGGGGAACGTCGGCGACGGCGTCATCGTCGATCTCACCCAGATGGACGGGCCCGGACTCGAGGTCCGGCGGGCGGAGCGCCGGGCCAGAACGCGGGCCGGGACGTCGCTGGGCGAGCTCGAATCCGCGGCGGCGCAGGACGGCCTTCGCCTCCCGCCGGATCCGTCCAGCTGGCGCTGGGCCACCGTCGGCGGCGTCGTGTCCACCAACGCGGCCGGCGCGCGGTCGGTCCGGTACGGCAGCGTGCGGCGCTGGGTCGAGGCTCTCACGCTGGTCACAGCCGACGGCGACGTGGTTCGGCTCGCGCGCGGCGGCGGGCCCGCGCCGCGCCTCCCGCGGACCCGCCCCGCGGCCCTCGAGCGGTTTGAGCGCGACACCGCGCCGGCCATTCGCCGCGCGAGCGCGCTGATCGGGTCCCGCTTTCCGCGTACGACCAAGAACTCCTCGGGCTACGCGCTCGACGCGTATCTCGCCTCGGGCGATGCCCTGGACCTCATCGTGGGAGCCGAGGGCACTCTCGGGTTCGTCACGGACGTCGATTGGCGGCTCGACCTCGTGCCTCCGGTCCGCGCCGGGCTCCGGATCCTGCTTCACGACTACGCCACCCTGGCTGAGCTGGTCGAGCGGCTCGTGGGGCTGGGCGCGTCCTCGGTGGAGCTCATGGACCGCACGTTCCTCGAGCTGGTGGCCGCGCACGGCGGCGACTACGCGGCCGCCCCGCACGGCCCCGGGATCGAGGCGATCCTGCTCGTCGAGTTGGAGGCCGGGAGCCCGGATGAGCTGCGCTCGCTGGCCGAGTCGGCGGTCGCCGTTGCACGCCCGCTCTCGTTCGAGGTGGATGCGGCGCTCTCGCGGGACGGGGCCGAGCGGCTCTGGCGTCTGCGCCACGCCGCCAGCCCCATCCTCGCCGGCCTGCCGCCCGACCGCCGCTCGCTGCAAGTGATCGAGGACGGCTGCGTGCCCGTGGCGCACGTGGGCGACTACGTCGCGGCCGTGCGCCGGGCGGCGGCGGCCCGCAGGCTGGCGGTGGTGATCTTCGGCCACGCCGGCGACGGCAACGTGCACGTGAACCTGCTGCCCGAAGTCGGCCGGGTGGGATGGGAGGCCGAGGTCGCCGCCCTGCTCGAGGAGGTCACCGACGCCGTCGTCGGCCTGGGAGGCGTGCCCTCCGGCGAGCACGGCGCCGGCCGCCTCAGGGCCGGCTTCTTGGAGCGGGTCTACGGACCGGAGATCGTGGACCTGTTCCGCCGGATCAAGGCGAGCTTCGATCCCCTTGGGATCCTGAACCCGGGCATTATCCTTCCGTCCGGCGAGCCGCCGATTGCGCGGCTCAAGGCCGGCGCCGGCGCGGTCCCGCTCCCCCCGGACATCGCCGCCGCGCTGCGCGACATCGAGCGCGGCGGCGGATACGCGAGACCGAGGCTGGAGATCGCGGACGACCAATAGCTCATAACGGCATCATGGACATCATCAGGCACCCCACCGTCTCGCTGATCGCCCGGCCCCGGTTCACCGAGCCGCCCCACCTCAGGGTCGAGTGGAAGGGCGAGGCGACCGACGGCGAGCGGGTGGCCGAGTACGCCGGCCGGCTCTGCTACATGAGCCAGCACAACCCGGCCGGCCGCACCACGGCCGAGTATCTCCAGAACATCCTTCGCCAGGGCCACGGCTCCGTCTTCGAGCATGCCGTCTACGTCCTGCTGGTCGAGGGGATCTCCCGCTCCTGCAGCCATGAGCTGGTCCGCCATCGCGCCGGCTTCGGCTACTCCCAGCTTTCCCAGCGCTACGTGGACGAGTCGCACGCGGCCTTCGTCATGCCGCCGGCCATCCAGGGCGACCCGGCGCTCGAGGCGGCGTGGACGGGGCAGGTGACCGCCGCCCAGGTTGCCTATGTCGCCGCCGTCGAGGGGCTGATGGCGAAGTACGCCGCGGTCGAGGACCGCGTGCATCGGCGGAAGATGGCCCGGGAGGCGGCCCGCAGCGTGCTGCCCAACGCCACCGAGGTGAAGATCGTGGTCAGCGCCAACGTCCGCGCGTGGCGCACCATGCTCGAGCTCCGCCTCGCCGAGGGCGCCGAGCTCGAGATCCGCCGCATGGCGATCGCCTGCCTTCGCGTGCTGCGGGAGGAAGCGCCGGCGCTCTTCGCCGACTTCGAGGTCTACCGCGCGGCGGACGGCACCGAGGCGGGCAGGGTCGGCTTCCACAAGGTCTGACCATGCAAAAACCTATTGTGTACCTGAATTCTTTTTCTTACTTTAGAATCGTCATGTAGTCACCTCGTCACGGCTCGTCTCGCGCGGACGGCCTTTTTTGTAGAGGGCGCTCTGCCAATTCGGATCGGTCTCGCCTTCAACGTGAAGCCCGAGGTTGCCGCTACCGGGCCCACCATCGACTCCCCCACGACCGACGAACCTCCCAGTCGGGCCCTCCGGCCCGACCTTCCACAGCCCGACCTCTACATCGAGTGGGACGACCCGGCGACGATCGACGCCGTCGAGCACGCGCTGGTCCAGGTGGGGGAAGTCATCCGCCTCGAGGCCGACGCCGAGTTTGCCGGGCGCCTCCGCGACTACCGTCCGGACTTCGTCTTCAACATCGCCGAGGGGCTCTTCGGCCCGAGCCGCGAGAGCCACGTCCCGGCCATCTGCGAGTTTCTCGGCGTTCCCTATCATGCCTCGGACCCGCTCACTCTCGGCCTCTGCCTCCACAAGGGGCGGACCAAGGAGATCCTCGAGCGGTACGGGGTCCCGACGGCGCCCTTCCGGCTCGCCCGCACGGTGGCCGACGCGCGGTCCACCAGGCTTCCCTTCCCGCTCTTCGTCAAGCCGGCCTTCGAGGGCTCCGGCAAGGGCGTCTCGAGTCGGAGCCTCTGCCACAACCGGGGCGAGCTCACGACCCAGGTGGAGTACCTCCTCGCCACCTACCGCGAGCCCGTCCTCATCGAGACCTATCTTCCGGGCCGCGAGTTCACCGTGGCCATCCTCGGCAACGGCGACGAGGCACGCTGTTTGCCAATCGTAGGCCTGCGCTTCGACACGCTGCCCCGGGGCGCTCCACCGATTTACGGATACGAGGCAAAGTGGCTCTGGGACACGCCGGCCCATCCGCTCGAGATCTTCGAGTGCCCGGCGCGGATTCCCGAAGCCCTCGCCGCCCAGGTCTGCGAGGCCGCGCTGGGCGCCTACCATGCTCTGGACTGCCGCGACTGGTGCCGCGTCGACCTTCGCTGTGACGCCGCTGGTCGCCCGATGGTCGTTGAGTTGAACCCGCTCCCCGGCATCCTGCCGGACCCGCGGGACAACTCCTGCTTCCCGAAGGCCGCCGCCGCGGCCGGGATGTCGTACGACGAGCTGATCTGTACGGTGGCGGACATCGCCTGGCGCCGGATCAGCGGTGGTTCACTCTTGGCAGGGGTAGCCTCATGAGAGCAGCGATCATCTACGACGCCGGCAGCGCCGAGTGGAGCTCGCAGGACGTGGCCGCCGTGCTGAGCAACGTGCACGAGGTCCGCACCGCGCTCCGCCGCCGGGACTACGACGTCGAGCTCGTCCCGGTCCGGCTGGGCGAGTTCCGCTGGCTCTCCCGCGCCCGGAAGGCGGATCTGGTCGTCAATCTCTGCGAGGGGATCAACGGCCACGCCAGGTACGAGGACTTCGTCGTCAACACCCTCGAGCTCACCGGCCTGCCCTTCACCGGCTGCCGCGCCTGGCCGGTCACGGTCTGCCACCGCAAGCACGTCGCCAACACCCTGCTGCGAAACGCCGGCGTGCCCATCCCGAGCTTCGTTCTGGCTCAGGGCAACTCGATCCCGGGGGACATCCCTCTCCCGGCCATCGTGAAGCCGGCCGCGGAGGATGCGAGCGTAGGAATCGACGGAAGCGCGGTTTGCACGACCCGTAAGGCACTTCGCAAGCGGGTCGTGCAGATGACGGAGCAGTTCGAGGATGTGATGATCCAGGAGTACGTGCCGGGCCGGGAGATCAACGTCGGGTTCGTCGGCCGCCAGATGCTCCCGCTGTCCGAGATCCGCTTCGACTCGATGCCGCCCGAGGCCTGGCCGATCGTCACCTACGCGGCCAAGTGGAGCAGCGGAAGCCCGGACGACCTCGGCACCGTGCCCGTCTGCCCGGCGGACGTCACTCCGGAGCTGGCCAAGCGGATCGCCCATGTGGCCTGGCGCGCCTGGGACCTGCTCGCGGGCGGCGAGGGGTACGGGCGAGTCGATATTCGGGTTACCGAAGACGGCCAGCCTTACGTCCTCGAGGTCAACCCGTCGCCCGATCTGTCCAGCAACGCGGGGCTCGCCCGCATGGCACAGGCCCTCGGCTGGAGCTACGACGATCTCGTCCACCAGATTGTGGACGAAGCCCTGACCCGGATGCAGCCCAGCCGGTTCGCCGCCGAGCTCGTCAGCGGGGTGCCGGCCGCCTGACCCGAACGCTGGCCCGCCCCGGGCTCCGGCCGCTCACGGTCGCCGACCGCGGCCGCATCGAGGAGATCATCCGAGCGGTAGGCGTGTTCCACGACGACGAAGTGCCCGTCGCCCTGGAGGTCTTCGACGGCGCGGTGGCCGGCAGCCGCTCCTCCCTTCCCGATCCCGACTACACGGCCCTCGGCGCGGACGTCGAGGGCCGTCTCGTCGGCTGGGTCTGCTGGGGCCCCACCCCCTGCACCGCCGGTACCTACGACCTGTACTGGATGGCGGTGGACCCCACCGTGCAGCACGGCGGTGTCGGCACCGCCCTGGTGGCCGAGATGGAGCGGCAACTGCTCGGCCGGGCTCGGCTGGTGGTGGTCGAGACCGCGGGACGGCCGGCTTACGACGCCACCCGGGCCTTCTACGAGGCCCGCGGTTACCGCCCCACCGCCCGCATTCCCGATTTCTATTCCCCGGGCGATGACCTGGTCGTCTACACCAAGAGCCTGGTCCGCTAGAAGTCCTTCGTCCGGAAGCGCCAGAGGCTCAGGACGAAGGGGACCGCAGTCCAGAGAAGCAGCGCGCCGACCGCGACGATCGTCCCCCGGATGGTTCCAAAGAAGCGCTCAAACACCACCCCGGTGTAACCCATCAGCGCGGCCGTGTCGAATCTGAGCAGCAGCAGAACCCTCCCCAGGTCCACCGGATTGAGCAGAGTGAGCCCGAGCAGGGGCCGCTCCAGCGGATAGTCGGCGAAGAGCGTCACTACCAGGAGGATCAGGCCGTCGTACACCACGGCGGCGAGCAGCCAGGCCAGAATGGCCGCACCGAGGCCCCGGGCCCGGTCGTCGATCGTCACGGCGGTGAGGCTCGCGACGGCAGTGAAGGCGAACGTGAGAAGAACGCCCGTGCCGAGCAGCGCCAGAAAGGCGCCCACGGACGTTTCGTCCACCGACATGTGCCACAGGAACGGCGCCCCGACTCCGATCACGAGCCCGGCGGCCAAAGGAAGCGAGAGCCCCAGATAGAGCCCCCGAAAGAGCGCCCCCCGGCGCACCGGCTGCGCCAGGAGCAGCTCGGTGAAGTCCCTCGCGTTGTAGAGGTACATCGTCCCGAATACCAGGCTCACCAGCGGCACCAGCAGCAGGACGACGCTCAACAGGCTCAGCATCGCCTTGGGGCCGCTCCCGCCGAAGCGGAGGAGTCCCTCGCTCACCGCGAGCAGGACCAGACTGTACGCCAGCACGCCCCGGCTCCGCCGGACGTCCTCCAGCTCGTACTTGAGCACCTTGAGCGTCGTCTTCATCGCGCGCCTCGCCGCATGAGGCCTGCGATCGCCCGCTCGAGCCTGGCCTCCCCGGTCTCCCGGCGGAGCCGCTCGAGCGGCCCCGCGAACCGCACAGCGCCGTCCAGCAGGAAGACCACGTCGTCCACCAGGTCCTCGAGCTCGCTCAGGACGTGGGACGTGAGGATCACCGAAGCCCCGCCCCGGGCCGCCGCCAGGATCCGGTCCTTCAGCAGTCCGCTGGCGATCGGGTCGAGGCCCGCGGTCGGCTCGTCCAGGATCAGGAGCGAGGGCCGGAACAGGAAGGCGATCGCGGCATTGAGCTTCTGCCGCGTGCCCCCGGACAGCGTCCGAACCGGCTTGTCGAGCTCCTCCGCGAGGCCGAACTCGTCGAGGAGCGTCGTGTCCACCGGGGTCGCGGACCCGCGAAGGTCGCGCAGCATGGCCACCACCTTGCGGCCCGTGAGGTTTTCGGGGAACCGGGCCGCCTGCGGCATGTAGCCGATCGCCGCCCGGTAGCCTGGATCACCGTCCACCAGGACCCCGTCGACCAGCACCTCGCCCGCGTCCGGGCGGACCATGCCGAGGATCACCTTTATCAGGGTGGACTTGCCCGCGGCGTTCGGGCCGAGCACGGCGGTCACCCGCCCCCGCCCCACGGCACAGTCCACCGCTCGCAGCACGGTTCGCTGACCGAACCGCTTGCTCAGCCCGCGGAGCTCCACGATCGCGGCGGCCGATCCAAGGACGTGAAGGCGGCCGGCGGCCGCGGAATCCGTGATCATCTCGCGGAATCTCGGCTCCATCGCCGTCATTGCGGCCACCGCATCAGCGGCCGCTGATCTACCAGGGTCTCGGGCGTCAACACCGGCAGGGCGCGCTCCGCCGCGTCGAGGAGATCCACGAAGGGGCTGCGCAGCAGAATCAGGGCCGGCTCGTTCTGCTGGACGAGGAGCGAGAACAGCCGGACCGGGTGGAACGGGACGTCCCCCCGGCCGTCGCGATCGAGGTCGTAACCGTCGTAGTGATCCCAGTAGTTGCCGCGGAACTCGCTGGTGCTGGCGGTGCTGTTCGTGGCGACGTCGAAGGAGTTGCCGATGAACCGGTTGCGGAGGAACCGGTTGTCGGTCGCGTCAGCCAGGATCTTCACCGCCCACCCGTTGCGGAGGAACGCGTTGCCCTCAATCCGGCTGCCGGTCGTGCCCTCGGCGTACAGGCCCACCGTGTTGTCCGCGAAGACGTTGTCGTCGATGTCGCTCTCCGCCAGGTCCTTGAGCAGCAGTCCAAACGCCGCGCTGCCCCGGCTCTGCTCGAACCGGTTCCGGGCCATCGTCACCCGCCGGGAGTACATTACCGCCACGCCGGCCCCGTTGCCCGTGAAGACGTTGTCGAGGTAGCGGCAACCGTGGGAGAACATGAAATGGAGCCCGTAGCGCAGGTTCCCCGCGCTCAGGTTGTGCCGGATGGTCGCATCCCGGCTGAACTCCAGATAGATGCCGTCCCGATGTCCCCGCACCTCGTTGTTCTCCACCACCATTCCGGACGAGTACCACAGGTGGATCCCGTTGCCGGACCCGGACTCCGTCGTGCCGGCGCCCTGGATCCGGTTCCCGTCGATCCGGCAGTCGGCGGCCTTCGCCGCGTAGATCCCGAAAAAGGCGCCGACGAGCCGGTTACCCTCCACGGCGCAGCCGCGCACCCCGTCGAGCCGGATCCCGGCCCGGTCCTCCGTGAAGCTCACGCCGACGTTCCGTACCGTGAAGCCGCGGATAAGGACGCTGTCCGCGGTCACGGTAACGACCTCGTGCGCATTCTGGCCGTCGAGCACGGCGCCGTCGTCGCCGACCAGCTCCACCCGCTTGTCGATCACCAGGCGGGGCTCCCGGTACACGCCGGCGCGGACGCGCACCAAGTCGCCCGGCCGCGCGAGCGCGAGTGCGGCCGTCACCGTGCGCACAGTGCCCCGCGGATCGACCACGATTTCACGCCCGGTCGGGCCGTGCGGCAGCTCCACCCGGTCCGCCGGGCGCGGGCTCAGCTGCTCGGCGGGGAGCATGTAGACCTGGGCCCAGGTCAGGATGCGGCCGCCCAGCAGCATCCGCAGGCTATCGGCGCTCGGGCCGGGCCGGAGCGCCAGGAGGTGGCTCCCCATCGGCGTGGCGATGCGGTCCGCTTGGAGGAAGACGGCGTGGGTTCCCTCGAGGAGCGAGTCTGGCCGCAGGAAATCGTTCACCCAGGCGTCCGGCGCCGGCACGCCCGGCAATCGGGCGCGCGCGTAGGTGATCAGGCACCCGATGTCGTCGAACGCCAGCACCTTCCCCTTCGGCGTGATCAGCTGCGCGGCGAACCGGGGGTCGGCGATCGTCATGTGGCAGTGCGCGCATGCATCGCCGCCGTAGATGATCCGGCCCGGACGCGGGGCTCCGCACGCCCACATGGCCGCCAGGGCGAGCCCGGCGGCGGCGCGAAGCCTCGCATTGGTCACGCCAGCTGCTCCTGCGCGGGGCGTGCCGGCGCCGGCCGGGAGGCCCTCACGGTACGGCCCCGGCGAAGCTCCCGCACCATGACGCCGAAGCCGAGCAGCACGGCCGCGATCGCCAGCCAGCCGGCGACGTCCGGCCAGGATGTCGCATAGAAGTTGAGCAGCTGCTTGGTCCCGATGAGCGGGGGCTGGTAGGTCATACCGGGAATCTTTATGGCTGCCTCCGGATCCAGGTGGTGGCCGTAGTCGTACCCCCACTTCCAGAAGTCGGCCAGGCCCACAGCGGCGCCGGCGGTCACCGCGGTGACCCAGCCGACGAGGAGCCAGCGGCGGCCGGCCAGCGCGGTCACCAGTCCCCCCGCGATCATCGCCCCGATCAACCAGGGCATCAGCCGGAGCTCGGGAATGTCGTCCGGCTCGATCCGGCGCATGCCGATGTAGTGATTCAGATTGTTGATGCTGTTCAGGTCCTGCGGCCTTTCGCCGATGATCTGATGCGCCCAGATGCGGAGCCCCAGCCCCTCGGGGTATTGCGGCGCGACGAGGTCGATGCGCCACAGCGGAAGGACATACGCTGCGGCGAACAGCAGCGCGGCGACTGCGACGAGGACCCGTGACGACCGGAGCATGGCGGCCTCCAGGCGGCGGGGCGGAAGGGTGACGCCCTCCCGCCCCGCGCGCCTACTTCGGCGAGTTGTAGGTGAGCTGCGTGCTCGATCCGCGGGGGGAAACCCGGATGTACCCCTGCATCTCTTGGTGGAGCGCCGAGCAGAAGTCGGTGCAGTAGAACGGGTAGACCCCAACTCTGTCGGGAAGCCAGAGGATCGTGCGGGTCTGGCCCGGCATGATCAGGAGCTCCGAGTTGTTCGCGCCCGTGATCGCGAAGCCGTGCGGCACGTCCCAGTCCTGCTCCAGGTTGGTGATGTGGAAGTAGACCGAGTCGCCCAGCTGGACGCCTTCGATGTTGTCCGGGACGAAGTGGCTGCGGATCGTCGTCATGGACACGTGCACCACCCGGCCCTGCCGCACGACCTTGGTCTCCTTCTCGCTCTTCACGGCGTATGGGTCCGTGTTTGCTGCAAGCGAGTAGGTCCTGAGCTGCCGATCCTTGATGACCGAGGCCGGGAGGGCCTGGGCGTAGTGCGGCTCTCCGATCGTGGGAAAGTCGAGGAGCATCTTCATCTTGGCGCCGGTGATGTCGACGAGCTGCGCCGCTTGATTGAGCTCCGGTCCAGTCGGGAGATAGCGGTCCTTCGTGATCTTGTTGAGCGCGATCACATACTTCCCATAGGGCTTGCGGGTGTCGCCGCCCGGGAC
>DASWAI010000018.1:0-6907 GCA_036391215.1 Gemmatimonadales bacterium | reverse complement strand
CGCTTCGCCGCGAGGCCGAACCGGTCGTCGAAGCTCCAGAGCGCCCATCCGATGCCCAGGCGCTCGGCCGCGACCCGCACGTCGTGGAGCCAGGCCGCGCGGGCTTCGAGCGGTGCGACCGTGTGCGAGGCGCCGAACTCTCCCAGAAACACGGGAACGCCATGCTCGCGGCCCCACGCGGCAGCCGACCCGAGGCGCCGCTCGATCGCGGCGGCGTTCCAGGCGTGAGCGCAGTATCGATGCACGGCACGGGCCGCGGCCGAGTCCGGTTGGGCCCGGGCAGCGGCAAGGCATCCGGGTCCGTCGGCCGGATAGGGAACGCCCCGGAGCTTCCCCGCGGGAGGCTCAGCCCAGGCCTCCCCCTGGTGGGTGAAGGTGAAGGGCTCGTAGAAGTGGAATGTGTAGATGACGTTGCGGTCGGCCACCGGGGTAAGCCGCAGCAGCCCGTCGATGCTGGACCACCAAGTCCCCGCGGCGATCAGTGTATGGCGGGGCGCCTCTCGTCGCATCGTGGCGAGGAGCTGCTGCTGCAGCGGCGGCCACCGGCTTGTATGGCCCTGGAAGACCGGCTCGTTCATGACTTCCAGAAACACCCGGTCGGGGTCTCGGCGGCTGAGATGGCGGGCAAGGACCGCCCAGAAGCGCACGAATGCCTCGGCGTAGGTCGAGTCGGTCTCGATCCGCCGGTCCCTCGCCGAGGGATGGGGATCGATGATCACACCGAGGTCCTGGGCGAGCAGCAGGTCGAGGGCCCGGTCGAGCTCCGCCAGCATGGGCTGACCCAGGCTGTCGGGCTCGCTAGGCCGGAACAGCTGGCCGAGATGGATGACGAGACGGACCGCGGTGAAGCCCAGCCCACGGATGGTCGCGACTTCCGCGGCGGAGAGCCCGGGGCCGACAGCGGCGGGCGAGGCGTAGCCAGCCGGAACGGCCCAGCGCGTGAGGTTCGCCGAGCGGGCTAGGACGGCGAGCCGTGACGCCGGGACCGCAGTCAGCGGCTGAGGCTGCTCGACGGCCGGGTGCCCACAGGCGATGCAGGCGACGGCGGCAATCAGGAAACCGAGACGCTGTGCGTGGCGCGCTCGCGCGATCATGCGACCTCGTTGCATGGGACCCTGCGGACGGGCAGGCTCCGGCCTCCCGGCGAATCATGGCGGAACCGAGGGTCGGCGGCAATCGGCCGCACGCGGGACGCCGTGCTCGCTCGGGCCGAGTATTATCCCGAGTCCCGCACGTCGAGGGTCCGCATGCGGTTGCTTGATGTCCGTCTCGTGCGCGAGGGGGACCAGGTGGCGTTGGTGGGCCGGGTCGAGGCGGCGAGCCGGCCGGCCACCGAGGTCGTCTTCCGGTATCCGGCGGAGTACGCGCCGGCCGGGGAGCCCGGCGCGGACCCCTTCCTCGCCGCGCTGCTGGTGCCTGCCCTGGTGGCGGGGGAGCCGCTCATCCTGGCGCCGCCGGTGTCGGCCCGCCTGCTACGGCGGACCGCGACGGTGCAGGATATCCTGACGACCTGGTATCCGGCGCGGCGCCGCATCCCGGTGACCGCGCCGGTGCGTACGGTCGCGCCGGGTGATGCCGCGCGGGGCCGGGGGGTGGGGGCGTTCTTTTCGGGCGGCGTGGATTCCTGCTACACGCTGGTCAAGAGCCGGCTGGGGCTGCCGTCGGCCGCGAATGCGATCACGCACCTGATCTTCGTGAAGGGGTTCGACGCGCCGCTGGCGGAGGCCGAGGGGCTGGCCCGGTCCGAGGTCCGGCTGCGCGAGGTCGCGGCGCGATACGGCTGCGCGTTCATCGCGGTCGAAACCAACCTCCGCGACGTCCTCTCCGCTCCCTGGGCCGAGATGTATCATGGCTCGGCGCTGGCCGCGGTGGGACTGGCACTGGCCCCGGCACTCGGCACCGTGCTCATCCCATCCTCGTACGACTATCTGGAGCTGATGCCACACGGCTCGCATCCGCTGCTCGACGAGCTCTGGTCCACGGAGACGACGGATTTCCTGCACGACGGCTGCGAGGTGAACCGGGTCGACCGGCTGGCGCTGCTGGTGCGCCAGGCCCCGGAGTTGGTGGACGGGCTCCGCGTGTGCTGGGAGGGGTCGCGCGGTGGACCGGCGAACTGCGGCCGCTGCGGCAAGTGCGTCCGGACCATGGTCATGCTGCGGGCATTGGGGCACCTCGGGCGCACGCCGAGCTTCCCGTCCGAGTTGCCGCCGGACTACACCCGGAACTACGGGCCCGATCGTCGAAATTTCCTCCAGCAGAACCTCGACCAGGCCCGCCGCACGGGCGATCCGGAGCTGGTCCGCGCTCTTGCCGGCCGGGCCCGCTTGCTGGACCGGCAGGCCGGACTGCGCCTCCTGCTGCGGTCGTCGCCGCTCGGTGCCGCCCTGCTCGACCTGAGGGCCGCGCTCCTCCGGCGGAGGTGGGTGCCGCGTTCGCGCGCGCGCCGGAGCTAGCTTCCGCCGCCCATCCGGCCGACGAGCCGCCACACGATCGCGCCGACGATGGCAGCGCCCACCCCGAGGCCGAGCAGCACGCCCCCCTCCGTGTTCCCCCGCGCCAGGCCGCGTACACCGAGGCCCGCGTAGGCGAGCCCCAGAGCGACCAGGGCGAGGCTGAGTCCGAGGAAGACCGGCCTAAGACCGTGCATGGGAGTGGAGGACGAGAGGGCCGAAACATAGCCCACGGGCGGCCCTGTCGCCCCGCTCTGGTCCCGGCCATATTCCTCCGACCCCGCACCCGAACCGATCCCATCCCATGCGAATCCCGATTGGCCTGACCGTGGCGGTCGCCGTCTCGGTGTGCGCCGCTCCCGCCCGCGCCCAGGAGCTCGTCGCCGTTCGCGCCGGCCGGCTGGTGGACGTGGACCGCGGCCAGATCCTGCGCGACCAGCTGGTGCTCGTGCGAGGCGAGAGGATCGAGGCAGTGCAGCCGTGGCCGGCTAGGCCGCCGGCCGGCGCGCGCGTGATCGATCTCACGCACGCCACGGTCGCCCCCGGCCTGATCGATTGCCACACGCACCTGGTGGACGACATCCAGTCGGCCGACGTGCTGGCGCCGCTCAAGCGGAGCGGGGCGCAGCAGGTCATGGTCGGCGTCCGGCAGGCGCGGGCGACGCTGCTCGCCGGGTTCACCACGGTGCGGGATGTGGGCACCTACCGGGCTTTCGTGGACGTCGCGCTGCGCGACGCGATCAACGACGGCACCGTGATCGGCCCGCGCATGGCCGTGGCCGGCGCCTACATCACCACGTCCACCGGCGGCGGCGAGGTGACCGGGATGGCGCCCGACGTCACGCTCCCCGCCGCGTTCCGCGTCGGCGTCGCCAACTCGCCGGACGAGGTGCGCGAGAAAGTGCGCATCCTCATCCACGGCGGGGCCGACCTGATCAAGGTGATCGCGACCGGCGCGGTCCTCACCAGCGGCACCAAGCCGGGCGCGGCCGAGTTCACGGACGAGGAGCTGCGGGCGGCCGTGGACGAGGCGGGCAAGTACGGCGTGTTCGTCGCGGCGCACGCCCACGGCGCGGAGGGGATCAAGGCCGCCGTGCGCGCCGGGGTACGGTCGATCGAGCACGGCTCGCTGATCGACGACGAGGGCATCCACCTGCTGGCGGAGAAGGGAACCTACCTGGTCGCCGACATCTACAACGGGGACTACATCGCGACGGTGGGCAGGCAACAGGGGTGGCCGGAGGAGATCCTGCGCAAGAACGACGAGACGACCGAGGCCCAGCGGCAGGCCTTCCGGAAGGCCGTCTCGGCAGGCGTGAAGATCGCGTTCGGCACCGATGCCGGCGTCTACCCCCACGGCGACAACGCCCGCCAGCTGGCGTACATGGTGAAGTACGGCATGACCCCGATGCAGGCCGTGCAGTCGGCGACGATCGTCGCCGCGCAGCTCATTGGCTGGGACGATCGGGTAGGCTCGGTCGCGCCGGGCAAGTACGCCGATCTCGTCGCGGTGGACGGCGACGCGATGGCCAATCTGGAGAGCTTCCAGAAGGTGATGTTCGTGATGAAGAACGGGGTCGTGTACAAGGACGGCGGGCAGCCGGCAGGCCGGGCGGTGGCCAGATGAGGCCGCGCTCCCCGGCGCGCCGGACGGCTCTGGCGTGCGGGGCGCAGGTCGCGGCCGCGGCGGTCGCGCTCGCGGCGGCGGCCGCGCAGGTCCCGGCCAGGCGCCTGTTCTCGCTCGACGACCTCGCGCGCATCCGCGAGGTCGCCGATCCCCAGATCTCGCCCGACGGCGCCTGGGTCAGCTATACGGTCACCACGGTGGACACCGCGCGGGACCGCCCCCAAAGCGATGTCTGGATGACGAAATGGGACGGCAGCCGCACGGTGCAGCTCACGTCCTCTCCCGAGTCGGAGCACAAGGCCCGCTGGAGTCCGGACGGGCGATGGCTGGCGTTTCTGTCGGGCCGGGGCGATCCGCTCGATGCCGAGCAGCTCTGGCTCATGGACCGGGCCGGCGGGGAAGCGGTGCGCCTGACCCGGTACGCGGGGGGCGTGTCCGACTACGACTGGGCGCCGGACAGCCGCCAGCTCGTCCTGGTGGTCAAGGACCCTCCGCCGTTGCCTGCCGCCGGTGACAGCGTAAAGCGGCCGTGGCCGATCGTCATCGATCGGTTCCAGTTCAAGCAGGACGAAGTCGGATATCTCGACCACCGCCGCCAGCATCTCTATCTCGTTGATCTCCCGACGCGGCGCGGCGTCGCGCTCACGTCGGGTGACCACGACGAGCTCATGCCCTCCTGGTCGCCTGACGGGAAGACCATCGCATTCGTCACGAAGCGCGGTGCCGACCCCGACCGGACGAACAACTGGGACATCTACACGATCGCGGCCGGCCCCGGCGCGGAGGCCCGGCAGATCACGACGTTCGAGGGGTCCGACGGTGATCCGTACTACGGTGGTCGCCCGGCGTGGAGCCCGGACGGGAAATGGATCGCCTACCTCCAGGGCGGCGCGCCCAAGCTCATCTACTACGGGGTCGAGCGGCTCGCCGTCGTGCCCGCGGCCGGGGGCCCGAGCCGGGTCGTGTCGCCGGACCTCGACCGCTGGGTGGGGGAGCCGCGGTGGAGCCGCGACGGCCGCGGCATCTTCTTCCTGCTCGAGGACGACCGGGACTATCTCCTCGCCCGGGTCCCCGCGGAAGGCGGGCCGGTGGAGCGGCTCGTGGAGGGCCCCCGGGTGGTGAGCGCCATCGCGACCGGGCCGGACGACCGGCTCGCCGTCCTCGCCAGCACGCCCGACGCCCCGGCGGAGGTCTTCGCGGTCGAGGCGGGAGGGACGTTGCGCGCGCTGTCGCGCCAGAACGACGGCTGGCTCGCCGACGTGCAGCCGGCGCGAACGGAGGCGATCTCGTTCAAGAGCCGGGACGGCACACCGATCAACGGCCTGCTCGTGAAACCGCCGAACTGGATCCCGGGCCGGCCGTATCCGGCGATCCTCCGCATCCACGGGGGTCCCACGGAGCAGTTCCAGAACGAGTTCGACGTGCAGCTCCAGTGGCTTGCGAGCCGCGGCTACGTGATCATTGCCGCCAACCCGCGCGGCAGCTCGGGGCGAGGCGAGAAGTTCGCGTCGGCAATCTACGCGGACTGGGGGCACAGGGACGCGGAGGACGTACTGGCGGCCGTGGACTACGCGGTCCGCCAGGGGATCGCCGATCCGGATCGTCTCGGCGTCGGCGGGTGGAGCTACGGCGCGATCCTCACCAACTACGTCATCGCGCAGGACCATCGCTTCAAGGCGGCCACCAGCGGGGCCGGCATCTCCGATATCCTGGCCGGCTACGGCACCGACGAGTACGTGCGCGAGTACGAGGCCGAGCTCGGCCCGCCGTGGCAGAATACGGCCGCCTGGCTCAAGCTCTCCTTCCCGTTCCTCCACGCGGACCGGATCACGACGCCGACCCTGTTCTTCGGTGGAACGGAAGACTTCAACGTGCCGCTGCTCAACACCGAGCAGATGTATCAGGCGCTGCGAAGCCTAGGCCGGGATACCCAGCTGATCATCTATCCGGGTGAGTACCACGCCATCCGGCGGCCAAGCTTCGTGCGGGACCGACTCCAGCGGTACGCGGACTGGTACGACCGGCACCTGAAGTGAGAGCTAAGAAGTGAGCAGTGAGAAGTGAGAAGGGGGCCCCGGTGAATCACGGAGCCCCCTTCTCACTTCTCACTGCTCACTGCATTTCAGCAGGCGTTCGGGTCATTCCAGTTGCGGGTCGGGCCGCCGTCAGGGATCGACGGGTTGGCGTTGCGCTCGCTCAGCGGATAGACCAGCCGGCCGGGGATCGCGCCGGAGCCGCCCGCTGGCACGAGGGCCGGGACGCAGGTTCGCTTGTAGTCGTTCCAGACCTCCAGGTTCTGGAAGAGCGCCGCGTACTTCTCGGTCATGATCGTCGCCAGACCGGTGACCGCGAGCGCTCCCAGCCCCTGCGCGGTGCGGGCGTTGTTCACGTGCGGCTGGGCGGCCGCGTTGCCCGCGGCTCCTCCGCCCGCAAGGTTCCAGGCCGCCTCCGCGAGCATCAGCTCGTTCTCGACGTAGGTCGCGAGCGGCTGACGAAAGCCGGGATCGAGCCGCACGGCGCTGAGCGGCGAAGGATCGCCGCCCAGGCCCTCGCCGGGGTCGGCGCCCACGAACTGGCTGCTCGAGTTCGGATCGAAGTACTGAGCCAGGCGCGGGTCGGCCGTGGGCGTGGTGTTGAGCAGGTCGACCAGGAACTTGCCGGCGGAGAGATACTGCGGCCAGCTGATCGAGAACTGGTGCCACAGGTTGGCCTCGGTGGAGGCGCCGCTGTGGTAGGTCAGGTAGTCGCCGCTGCCGTCCGACGCGCCGATGCCGAGCGTGCCGTACTTGGCTACGGAGTCGTAGGCGGCGACCTTGTTGGCAGCCGG
>DASWAI010000017.1:0-6397 GCA_036391215.1 Gemmatimonadales bacterium | reverse complement strand
CGGCGACGACGACGGCGAAGCCGGTGGAAAGGAGCCAGCGGGCTGCGTGGTGTGGCCGTTGACGAGCGAGTCTCGGGAATGGCATGGAGGATGGGTGTGAGGACGCCGGAAGTTAGTCGGGACGGGGGCATGACGCCCGCCGCGGGTTCCGGGTTTCAGGGTATCTTCCGCCGATGACTTTCCCAGCCGCCATCGCGTGGGCCCCGGGCCGTCGGGTCCGCGTGCTGGACCAGACCCTGCTCCCCGCCGAGGAGCGGTACCTCGACCTCGCCTCCGCGGACGATGTCGCGGAAGCGATCCGCACGCTCCGGGTGCGGGGCGCCCCGCTCATCGGCATCGCCGCCGCGATGGGCATGGCCCTCGAGGCCGCGAAGGCGGGTGCGGGCGAGGCGTCCGATGGCCTGGCGCGCGCGCGAGCCGCGGGACGGGTCCTCGGCGCCACCCGGCCGACCGCGGTCAATCTTCAATGGGCCATCGCCCGCATGCTCGCTCGCGCCGAGTCCGCGGCCGCCGCGGGCGAGAGCGTGGCGGACGCCCTCACGGCCGAGTCGGAGACAATCGCCGCCGAGGACCGGGCGATGTGCGAGCGCATCGGCCGGCTGGGCGCGGCGCTTCTGCCCGACGACGCCACCGTCTGCACCATCTGCAACGCCGGAGCCCTCGCCACCGGCGGCATGGGCACGGCGCTCGCGCCGGTCTATGTCGCGCACGCGGCGGGGCGCCGGCCGCGGGTGATCGTGCCCGAGACTCGGCCGCTCCTCCAGGGTAGCCGCCTCACCGCCTGGGAGCTCGGCCGCGCCGGCGTGCCGTGCACCATCATCGCGGACGGGATGATCGCCAGCCGGCTGCGCCGGGGCGACGTGAGCTGCGTCATCGTGGGCGCCGACCGCATCGCCGCCAACGGCGACGTCGCCAACAAGATCGGCACCTACGGCCTCGCGCTCGCCGCGCGGGCGCACGGGGTGCCGTTCTACGTGGCCGCGCCCACCTCAACCCTGGACCCGGCCACGCCGGACGGGAGCCGCATCCCCATCGAAGAGCGCGCCGCCGACGAGATCCTGGCGTGGGGCGGGCGCCGCACCGGACCCGCGGGTGCGGCCGTGTGGAACCCCGCGTTCGACGTGACCCCGGCGGAGCTGATCACGGCGATCATCACCGACCGGGGCGTGCACCCGCCCGCCGCCGTGACGGCCGCGGCCCAGCCGCTCGGCGCCGGCGCCTAGGAGCGCGCGGTGGCCTCGATCCTCGCCCTCGACCAGGGCACGACCGGCTCCACCGCGCTCGTGGTCCACCGGGACGGCACGGTCCTCGGCCGGGGCTACCGCGAGTTGACCCAGCACTATCCCCGGCCCGGCTGGGTGGAGCACGATCCCGGGGAGATCCTCGCGGTCTCGCTCGCGGCGATGCGCGAGGCGCTGGCCGGCGCCCGCGACCGGCCGGTGGGGTTGGGCATCACCAACCAGCGGGAGACCGTGGTCCTCTGGGACCGGCGCACGCTCGCGCCGGTGGCGCCCGCGATCGTCTGGCAGGACCGCCGCACTAGCGACCGCTGCCGCGAGCTCCGGGAAGCGGGGCTCGCGCCGCTGCTGCGGGAGCGCACCGGGCTCGTGCCCGATCCCTACTTCTCCGCCACCAAGCTGGAGTGGCTGTTGCGCGATCCCGAGTTGCGGCGCCGCGCCGGGCGGGGCGAGCTGGCGGCGGGAACGGTCGAGAGCTGGCTCGTCGCGCGGCTCACCGGCGGCCGCGCGCACGTGACCGACCATACCAACGCCAGCCGCACGCTGCTCTATTCGCTGCGCGCGCGGGAGTGGGACCCGGAGCTGCTCCGGTTGTTCGGCGTCCCCCGGGAACTGCTCCCGGCCATCGTCCCGTCGGCCGGGGTGGTCGGGGAGACCGATCCGGCGCACCTCGGATTCCCGCTGCCGATCGCCGGGCTGGCTGGCGACCAGCAGGCCGCGCTCTTCGGGCAGGGCTGCGTGACGCCGGGGCGCGCCAAGAACACCTACGGCACGGGCGCGTTCCTGCTGGTGCATGCCGGGCTCGAGCCGCCCGCGCCCGGCGAGGGCGTGTTGGCGACGGCGGCGTGCGGGCCGACCGGGGGGCCGGCCTACGCGCTCGAGGGCAGCGTCTTCATCGCGGGCGCGGCGGTGCAGTGGCTGCGCGACGGGCTGGGACTGATCGGGAGCGCGCCCGAAACCGAGGCGATGGCCCGGAGCGTCGCCGATACGGGCGGCGTCCACTTCGTGCCCGCCTTCGTCGGCCTCGGCACGCCCCACTGGGAGCCGGAAGCGCGGGGGACCATCACGGGCATCACCCGCGGCACCACCCGCGCCCACCTGGCCCGGGCGGCGCTCGAGGCGATGGCCTTCGCCAGCGCCGAGCTGCTGTCCGCGATGACCGGAGCGGCGCACCTGGAGGTGCCGGCCCTCCGGGTGGATGGCGGGGCGGCGGCCAACGACTGGCTCATGCAGTTCCAGGCGGACGTGCTGGGCGTGCCGGTGGAGCGGCCCGACATGGTGGAGACGACGGCGCTGGGCGCGGCCGGGCTGGCCGGCATGGCGCTCGGCGTGTGGCGCTCCACGGACGACCTGCTGGCCGGGCGGCGGATGGCCCGGTTCGAGCCGGCGATCGGGGAGGGGGAGCGGGCGCGCCGCCTGGGGGATTGGGAGCGCGCCGTGGGCGCGGCGCTCGCTTGGGCGAGACACCGCCCGCAGGGCCCTCCCGGGGGTCCTGGAATCCCCACGCCCTGAGTCGGAAAGCTTATATTGAGCCTGCTGGCCAATCCCCGGAAGTCTATAGGAGCCTTCATGAAAGCCGGCCACAAGTTCCTCCTGGGCGCGGCCCTGATCGTCGGCAGCGTCGCCTTCCTGATAACCGAGGGCGTACGCGAAACCGGCGTGTATTTCCTCACCCCGTCCGAGCTGGCCCAGAAGGCCGCCCGGGACCCGAGCTTCGTCGAGAACGTCGGGTTCAAGGTGGGAGCCAAGGTCGTCCCCGGCTCGGTCCGCCGCGATCCGGGGGGCCAGCGGATCGACTTCGAGGTCTCCGACGGCGTGAAGACCTACCCCGTGACCTACAAGGGCCTCGTCCCCGACACCTTCACGGACGCCAACGACATCGAGGTAGTGGTCGAGGGGCGGCTGGGCCGCGACGGGGTCATCCGCGCCACGGACGTGCTCGCGAAGTGCGGGTCTCGGTACGAGGCCAAGTTCGCGACCAAGAAGGCCTGAGTCCCGATGACGCTGCTCGGTGACTTCGCGCTCTGGGCTGCCGTGCTGGTCGGCGCCTGGTGCGCCGTCATTTCCTTCTCCGGTCGCTGGCGCGGCCGCCCCGACCTCGCGGCCACGGTCACCCGCTCGACCCATGCGCTGCTCGTCTGCATGCTCGCCGCCTCCCTGGCGCTGTGGCAGGGCCTGATCTCCCACGATTTCAACATCGAGTACGTCGCCGCGTACACCTCGCGGAACCTGCCGCCCTACTTCATCGTTTCGGCGTTCTGGGCCGGACAGAAGGGGTCGCTCCTCTTCTGGGCCGTGGTGCTGTCGCTGTTCGGGAGCCTGGCCCAGACTCTGACACCGCGGCGGTACTCCGACCTGCTCCCGCACGTGGCGGGCGTGACGTCGGCCGTCGTGGTGTTCTTCGTGAGCGTCATGCTGACGTCGGCCAATCCGTTCGAGCGGCTCGCCTTCACGCCGCCGGACGGGCGGGGACTCAACCCGCAGCTCCAGAACGTGGGGATGGTGATTCATCCCCCGATGCTCTACCTGGGGTACATCAGCATCACGGTGCCGTTCGCGTTCGCGGTGGCGGCGCTCCTGTCCCGCCGGCTGGACACCGGCTGGATCCACGCCATCCGCAAGTGGACGCTGGTCTCCTGGCTGTTCCTCTCGATCGGCATCACGCTCGGCATGTGGTGGGCGTACGTGGAGCTGGGCTGGGGCGGATACTGGGCGTGGGACCCGGTCGAGAATGCGAGCCTGCTCCCGTGGCTCACCATGACGGCGTTCCTGCATTCGGTGATGATCCAGGAGAAGCGGGGGATGCTGAAGCGCTGGAACCTGGGCCTCATCGTGGGCACGTTCCTGCTGAGCATCTTCGGCACCTTCATTACCCGCTCGGGAGTCATCTCGAGCGTCCACAGCTTCACCCAGTCGAACGTGGGCTACTTCTTCCTCGCGTTCCTGGTGGTGGCCGGCATCGCCGGGTTCACGCTCCTGTACACCCGCTGGCCGCTGCTCGAGCCGGAGGCCCAGCTCGACTCGGTCGTGAGCCGGGAAGCCGCGTTCCTCTTCAACAATCTGCTGTTCGTCGGCATCGCGTTCTCGGTGCTCTGGGGCACGCTGTTCCCCATTCTTTCCGAGCTGGTGAAGGGGCACAAGATCACGGTGGGCCCGCCCTTCTTCAACCGCGTCAACGTGCCGCTCGGCCTCCTGCTGCTCGGCCTCACGGGCGTGGGACCGCTGATCGCGTGGCGCCGGGCGTCACCGGAGAACCTGAAGCGCCAGTTCCTCTGGCCCGGCGTGGCCGGACTGCTCACGCTCGCGGGGCTGCTCGCCGCCGGCATGCGGGACCTGTACCCGCTGATGGCGGTCGCGCTGGCCGGGTTCGTGCTCGGGACCGTCGTGCAGGAGTTCTACCGCGGCATGCGGGCGCGGATGCGGATGCACGCGGAGTCGCCTCCCATGGCCCTCGCCCGGCTGGTGGCGCGGAACCGCCGGCGGTACGGCGGCTATATCGTGCACCTCGGGCTGATGATCTACTTCGTGGCCTTCGCCGGCATGGCGTTCAAGCAGGAGCAGGAGGCGACGCTCAAGCCGGGCCAGTCGGTCGTGATGCGGAGCCCGTTCGGCCACACCTACAAGTTCACCCACCTCGGCATCTCGCAGTATGAGGCGCTCAACCGGATCGTGTCCGCGGCCACCGTCGAGGTGACGAAGGACGGGAAGCCGGACGGGCTCATCACCTCCGAGAAGCGCCAGCACGTGGACAGCTTCAGGCGGCCGACGTTCGAGCCGTCCACCGAGGTGGGGATCCGGAGCGGTCTGCAGGAGGATGTCTACGTCGTCTTCGCGGGCGCGGTGAACGGCACGGAGGAAGCGGTCTACCGCTTCAACCTCAACCCGCTCGTCTGGTGGGTGTGGTACGGCGGGTTCGTCCTCGTCTTCGGGGGGCTGCTCACGATGTGGCCCGGCGGCGGCCCTGTGCTGCGGGGGCCCCGCGGCGCCCAGGCCGGCTACCGGGCCGCGCTGGCGGGCAAGTGAGCGGGGAAGGGCGCCCGGCGCCGGGCGGGCCGGCGGCGTCCCGCCGCCGGTTCCTGCTGACGGCCGGCGGGGCGCTGGCGGCGGCGGTCGGGGTGACCGGCGTGCTCCGGGCGCAAGGCGAGGAGCCGCTCGCGGGGCAGGGCGCGACGGGCACCCTGCGGGACCCGAGTGTCGTAGGCCGGCCGCAGGACGCCACCCACCCGCTCGACAACAGCGAGGCCATCAAGGGAATCGAGCAGCGCCTGCACTGCACCTGCGGCTGCAACCTCGATGTCTTCACCTGCCGCACCACCGACTTTTCCTGCACCTATTCGCCCGAGTTGCACCGCGAGGTCGTGGCGCTCTATCAGGACGGCAAGACCGCGCAGCAGATCCTCGACGCGTTCGTGGCCAAGTACGGCGAAAAGGTGCTGATGGCCCCGGAGCCGGTGGGCTTTAACCTCTGGGGCTACTTGCTGCCGGGCGTCGCGATCACGCTGGGCGCCGCCATCCTGGCGGTGGTGATCGGCCGGCGCGAGCGCGTGCGGTCGGTGGCGCTCGCCGCGGCTCCGGGGAGCGAGGGCGGCGGCGGGGCGCCGCCGGCGCAGGCCACGCCCGAAGAGCTCGAGCGGCTGCGCGCGGCGCTGGCCGAGGTGGACGACTAGATGGCGCTCCAGGCGGTGCTCGCGGCGGTGTTGGGTCTTGCCGTCCTGTGGATCGTCCTCCAGCCGTTGGCGCGGCTGGACGTGCCCGCGCCCCGTCCGGCCGAGCCGCTTGATCCGGAGGAGACGCCTCGAGGCGTGGCTCTCACCGCGCTCAAGGAGATCGAGTTCGACCGTGCCACGGGCAAGCTCTCCGACGCCGACTACGAGGAGCTCAAGGCCCGGTACACGACGGCCGCCCTCGCGGCGCTCAGGGCCGAATCGGCGGGGGGATCGGACGACGTCGAGGCGATGATCGCCGGTCGCGTACGCAGCCTTCGCTCCGCTCGCACCTCGACGCCATCCGCCGGTCCCGTGTGCCCGGCTTGCGGCCCCCGGCCGGAGCCGGACGCCGTGTTCTGCTCCTCCTGCGGCTTCCGCCTCGAGCCCCCCGCCCGGTGCGAGCAGTGCGGGGCCGCGCTCCCGCCCGACAGCCGCTTCTGCGAGTCCTGCGGC
>DASWAI010000016.1:0-17351 GCA_036391215.1 Gemmatimonadales bacterium | reverse complement strand
TTGGCACAGCCTCCGGCGGCAGTTCGCGACGGAGCTGAAGCATGTTCCGCTGAGAGACCTGTGTGCGCTCGGAGGGTGGAAGAGCGCGCAAACGGTCCTGGCCTGCTACCAACAGCCGGACCCGGTGACGATGCGACAGGCGCTCGCGACCCGTCAGCGCCTCGATGCATGACCACGAACGGACAACACAACGGACAACATGGGGGTGCAAGATCACAAAAATGCTCACCCCGCGAGCACCGAAGTCCTCGCGGGGTGTGAAGTTATCGCAGTGGGCCTGGGTAGAGTTGAACTACCGACCTCACGCTTATCAGGCGTGCGCTCTAACCACCTGAGCTACAGGCCCCGAGATGCTGCACCTGCCCTGCCGCCAACCACCTCCGCCACTTCGCGGACGGCGCCGCCGCGAGCCCCTCCGGCCTCCAGTACCGTTCGGCCCCGTACCCGGGCCCTAGCGCCCGGCGCGGCGCCCATTCTGCAAGGCCGTCAGCCGGTCCCCCAAAATAGATACATGCTGCCCCGCTCGGTACTCCACCGCTGGGCTCCGTGCCGCGCGGCGCCGTCCAAGTCTGCAGCCGCCCGGCAGGAGGTACGTCGCGAGCAGCGGATCGACCCAGGCATATGCAGACGCGATGCGCTTCGGACTCCGCCCGGTGCTGTCCGCCGCTGGCGGACAGCGGAGCATAGAATACATGCGGGCACTCCGCCCGCAGCCGATACGCAATGTCATTAGGCAAGACGCCGGAGACCTGAGGGCTCATCCGTAGATGCCGGTCGACAACGAGCTCTATGACCGCCTCGCCGCGACCTGGTGGGACCCGGAGGGGGTTCTCAACGTCCTCCGCGCGCTCAATCCCGCCCGCTTCGGCTACATGCGCCGGGTGCTGCTCGAGGAGTTGCGTCTCACACCGGCAAAGTGCCGGGCGCTCGACGTAGGGTGTGGAGGTGGGCTCCTGGCCGAGGAATTCGCACGGTTGGGCTTCGCGGTGACCGGGGTGGATCCCTCCTCCCGATCGCTGGACGCAGCCCGGGCCCACGCTGCCAAGACCGGCCTCGACATCGAGTACCGACGAGCGAGCGGCGAAGCCTTGCCGTTCGCCGACGGCAGCTTCGACGTGGTCTACTGCTGCGACGTCCTCGAACACGTTACCGACCTAGGTCGCGTAATCGCCGAGAGCGCCCGGGTTCTCAAAGCCGGCGGGGTTTACCTCTATGACACGATTAATCGCACCCCCCAGAGCAAGCTCATTGTCATCAAGCTGCTCCAGGAGTGGAACTGGACCCGCTTGATGCCGCCCAACCTTCACGATTGGCAAATGTTCATCCGCCCCCGCGAGCTCGCGCGTCTCCTGGAACAACAGGGCCTCCGGCCCGGGCGAGTCCGGGGCCTCAAGCCCCGCGCCAGCCCGGTCACCATCCTGCGCGCACTTCGGGGCCGACAATCGGGCCGGCTGACCTATCGGGAAGTAGCGGAGCTGATGGATCTCGGCGAGAGCACGGACACGTCCGTGCTGTACTTGGGCTATGCCCGGAAGCCCGCGTCCTCCGCCGGCCGAAGCAAGCCGTAGCAACCGGCATGGAAGTGCCTACCGGGAGGGCTCGGAACCGTGCGCTCCGTTTCGTCATTCTACCGGGCCCCGCCACCGCGGGCTTCGGCTAGCGCGGTGGGAGGGAGCTCAACGTCGTGCCCAGGTAGTACGGCCACAACACGAGCGCGAGGAGGCCCTTCCAGAAAGGCAAGTGCAGGAATCCGAGAGTGAAGAGCCAGGCGCCGAACCAAAGCGTCCCGGCGACACTGTGGTGTTCGATTCTGATTCTTTCCATATGGAACCCTCCGTGCCCAGCAGGTGCACGAACCGGCACCGGCCGTGGACGGCGCCGACCAGGGCCGAAGCCTATCCCAGAAGCCTATCCCACCAGACCGAACAGGGTGTACATCCCCAGCAACACGCCTGCCAGCACCACCAGCGCCGCCAGTCCCCAGTAGAGCCGACCCAATACGACGTACTTGGCTCGAATGAGCTGGGCCTGCTGGTGCGCGATGATCACTACCTCGGCGTTGAGCTGCTCCATCCGAATTCCGCTCCAGGCCCGCCGATACGCGTCGAGCTCGTAATTGGAAATGGTCTCCCAGAAGAGAATGCCCCGCGGAGCATGCCGGGCCCATGGCTCACCGCTATCACCATTCGCGGCCATGACATCCCTGTAGCGCAGCCGGCGCGGTCGCAAGCAGTCCACCGCATAGAAGACGAAGAGAAAGGTCAGGGCGGCATAGGTGACCATGAAGCCGATCAGCCACGCCCGGGCACCCTGCGCCATGCTCCCGAAGAGATGCGCCCGGGACATGAGAAAGAACACGCCCGCGTTCAGCACCCCGATTACCACCAGGGCATAGCGGGCTTTGTGGTCGACCAGCTCCACGACTTGGCGTCCCTGGTTCACCAACTCGGACAGGACGCGAAACCGCTCGAAGCTGTCGGGTGGGCGCTCTGCGTCCCGACGAAGCTTTGCCTCGCGCTTCCGCCGCTTGCGCGCCCCCTTGTTGTCCTCACCGACTCCCCCACCAGGCTCGGGGAGCGGCGTTCCGCCCAGCGCGCCGACCGGTTCTTCATCTTGCCCGAGCGGCACCGACTCGGCATGTCGAGTTGCCATGTCGCGCTCCCAGCGAGAGAGAGCCTTCATGCCGACGCTGGCACATGCCGGATGAAACCGCATTGAACCGGTTCTGAAGGATCGTTCACGAGACCGCAGCGAAGGACACACGAAGGGCCGCGGACGCGAAGGGCCGCTCCTCCATGGAGCGGCCCTGTGCGTTCGACCGCAGTTCGGTACCCGGGTACCGTTGGGCGAGTGGTCGCGGGTGCCGGCGGGCGCGAGACGGCCGTACAGCCTAGCAAGACTCGCGCCCCGGCCGCTTCGCGGGCCTTTCAGCGCAAGTCTTCGTCTTCCTCCAGGTCGTCGAGGTCGTCGAGATCCTCTTCGTCCAGGTCCTCGTCCTCCAGGTCCTCCTCGTCCTCCAGATCCTCGTCCTCCTCGTCCTCGTCGTCGAAGGTGAACGCGTCCTCGTCGAGGTCCTCTTCGTCTTCGTCGAACCGACGGCGCATCTTGACCGCCCCCAGCGACGTCTCCCTGGCCAACATTGTATCCTCCGCCACGCGAGAGAGTGTGAACCCGGCGTCCTAGGACGCGTCCGCCACCCGGGCGGCCCGGGCGGCCTTCCTGCGGTCGTTCGCCTGGAGCACGCGCTTCCGCAGCCGGATGCTCTTGGGCGTGACCTCGATCAGCTCGTCCTCCTCGATGTACTCGAGGGCGTACTCGAGCGTGATCTCGCGGGGCGGCTCCAGCAGGATGTTCTCGTCCGAGCCCGACGCCCGCATGTTGGTGAGCTTCTTTTCCTTGGTGACGTTGACGTCCATGTCGCCCGGGCGGGAGCTCTCGCCCGCGATCATGCCCTCGTAGACCAGGTCGCCCGGCGCCACGAACATCTGCGCCCGCTCCTGGAGGTTGCCGAGCGCGTAGGCGACCACCGTGCCCTCCCGGTCCGCCACCATCACGCCCCGCTTCCGGCCCGCCAGGGGCCCGGCCCACGGCCCGTAGTCGAGGAACCGATGATGCATGATCCCGGTGCCGCGGGTGTCGGTCAAAAAGTCCGAGCGGTAGCCGAAGAGCCCGCGCGCCGGGATCCGGAAGGTGAGCCGCACCGTCCCCTGCCCCGGGTTCTTCATCTCCGTGAGCTCGGAGCGCCGCGGGCCCAGCTTCTCCATGACGACGCCCATGTATTCCTCGGGCACATCCACCGTCAGCTCCTCGTACGGCTCCAGCCGCTCGCCCTCGGGGCCGAGCTTGGTGATCACCCGCGGGCGGGACACCTGGAACTCGTACCCTTCCCGGCGCATCGTCTCCATCAGGATGCCCAGGTGCAGCTCGCCCCGGCCCGACACCGTGTGGGTGTCCGGGCTCTCGGTGGGCTCGACCCGGAGCGCCACGTTGCGCTCGAGCTCCCGGAACAGGCGGTCCCGCAGCTGGCGGCTGGTGACGAACTTGCCGTCCCGCCCCGCGAACGGGCTGTTGTTCACGATGAAGTCGGCCGAGATCGTGGGCTCCTCCACCGCGATCCCCGCCAGCCGCTCGGGATGCTCCACCGACGCGAAGGTCTTGCCGATCTCGATGGTCTCGAAGCCCGAGAGCGCCACGATGTCGCCCGCCTCCGCCGACTCCACCTCGACCCGGTGCAGCCCGTCGAAGGTGTAGAGCCGGGTGACGCGGTTCCGCTCGAACGGCTCGTCGGTCACCAGGCCGGGCTCGCCCAGCGGCAGCAGCGCCACCTGGTCGCCCACCTTCACCCGGCCCCGCTCGATCCGGCCGATCGCGATGCGCCCGATGAAGGTCGAGTGGTCGAGGGTCGAGACCAGCATCTGGAACGGGCCCTCGGGGTCGCCCTTGGGCGGGGGCACGTGGTCGAGGATCGCCTGGAACAGGGGCGTGAGATCGGTGCCCGGATGCGCCAGATCGGTGGTGGCGGTGCCCGCACGGCTCGACGTATAAAGGAAAGGCGCGTCGAGCTGCTCGTGGGTGGCGTCGAGATCGATGAAGAGCCCGAGCACCTCGTCGTGCACCCGGAGCGGCTCCGCGTCGGCCCGGTCGATCTTGTTGATGGCGACGATCGGCTTCAAGCCCAGTGCGAGCGCCTTCCGGGTCACGAACCGGGTCTGCGGCATCGGACCCTCGGCCGCGTCCACCAGGATCAGGACCCCGTCCACCATGCGCAGGATCCGCTCCACCTCGCCGCCGAAGTCGGCGTGGCCCGGCGTGTCCACGATGTTGATCTTGGTGCCGTGCCAATGGACCGCGGTGTTCTTGGAGAGGATCGTGATGCCGCGCTCGCGCTCGAGCGGGTTGGAGTCCATCACCCGCTCCTCCACCTGCTGGCCGACGCGGAATGCGCCCGCCTGGCGGAGCATCTTGTCGACCAGCGTCGTCTTGCCGTGGTCGACGTGGGCGATGATAGCGAGATTGCGGATCACGACGTCGGGCTTCCGGGCCTCAGGCGAGAAAACAGCGTACAGCCCGGGCGACCGGGCCACCGCGGGGCATATATAGACGGCCCCGCTCGGAGCCGCAAGAGACGGTGACGGGGGCCCCCACTGCTCACTTCTTACTTCTTAGTTCTCGCCTGGTTGGGGGTCGGGCAGGGTCAGTGGGGGTGGGGATGGGCATGGGGCGGTCCGGCGGGCCCGGGCTCAGCGCACTCGTCCTCCACCTCGAGCTGGATCGTGACGTGGCCGATACCCATCCCGGCCATCTCCGCCCGGATCCCCTCCAACACCCCCGGATGGGCGCCGAGGTCGGGCACGACGGCGTGCCCGCTCATCGCCACCATCCCGCTGGTGACGGTCCACACGTGGAGGTCGTGCACGGCGGTCACCCCCGGGACGCCCAGCATGCGGCGTCCGACCTCGGGCATCGAGACGTGCTTGGGCACGCCTTCCAGGAGGATCTCCGTGCTCTCCCGAACCAGCCGCCAGGCGCCAATCAGGATGAGGAGGGAGATCCCGATCGAGATGATCGGGTCGGCCGGGGTCCAGCCGGTGAACGCGATCACCACCGCCGCCCCGACGGCCCCCACCGAGCCGAGGACATCGCCCAGGATATGGAGGTAGGCGGCGCGGGTGTTGAGACTGTGCTCGTGCGTCCCGTGCAGAACGGCGAGGCTCACCAGATTGACGATCAGGCCGGCGACCGCGACGGCCAGGAACAGGCCGGTCCGGACGGCGTGGGGCTCGTGAAAGCGATGGATCGCCTCGATCACCACCCAGCCGGCGATGCCGAACAGCGCGGCCCCGTTGACCAGCGCCGCGAGGATCTCCCACCGCTGGTAGCCATAGGTCCTGGCGTCGTCCGCCGGGCGCAGAGCGATCCAGGCCGTGAGCAGCGAGAGGGAGAGGGCGCCCACATCGGTGAGCATGTGCCCGGCGTCGGCCAGCAGGGCGAGCGAGCCGGCCACCCAGCCGCCGACGGCCTCGACCACCATGAAGGCGGCGGTGAGCCCCAGCACCCACCACAGGCGGCGCCGCGCGGTCGAGCGGTCCGCGAGGCTCGCCGCCCCGATCTGCCGGCACTCGCGGTCGTTGGCCGGACGGGTGGGAAGGGATGCGCTGCTCGTCATATTGGAAAACTAGCGTGCGGTCCGGATTCGCACCGCCTCCGCGTGGCCGAACAGCCCCTCGGCCTCCGCCAGCGCCATGATGGCCGCCGCGTCGGCGGCCAGCCGGCCGTGGCTGTAGTGGATGAGGCTGGTGCGCTTGATGAAGTCGTAGACGCCCAGCGGAGACGCGTAGCGCGCCGTACCGGCGGTGGGGAGGACGTGGCTCGGCCCGGCCAGGTAGTCGCCCACGGGCTCGGGGGTGTCGTCCCCCAGGAAGATGGCGCCGGCGTGCCGGACGGCCGCCGCGATCCGGTCGGCCCCGTCCGCGACGATCTCCAGGTGCTCCGGCGCCCGCAGGTTGGCGACCTCGATCCCCTCGCGCAGCGTGGGCACCACGACCAGGAGCCCGTTACGCTCCAGGGCCGCCCGGGCGATGGCCGCGCGGGGCGCGCGCGCGAGGGCCGACTCCAGCGCCTCCGGGAGGGCGTCGGCCAGGACTTCGTCGCAGGTGACGCACCAGGCGCAGGCGTCCTCGTCGTGTTCCGCCTGGGCGACGAGGTCGGCGGCGACCCGCTCGGGCCGGGCGCTGCCGTCCGCCAGGATCAGGACCTCGGTCGGCCCGGCGATCATGTCGATTCCCACCTGCCCCACCACTTGGCGCTTGGCCTCCGCTACCCAGCGGTTCCCCGGCCCCACGATCTTGTCCACCCGCGGAACGGTCGCGGTGCCGTAGGCCAGCGCCGCGATCGCCTGGGCCCCGCCGATCCGGAAGATCCGGGTGACGCCGGCCAGGGCGCAGGCCGCGAGCACCGTATCGGTCACGCCGCCCGGGGGGACGGCAGCGATGATCTCCTGGACCCCGGCTACGACCGCCGGGACCGCGTTCATCACGACGGAGCTGGGGTACGAGGCCTTCCCGCCCGGCACGTACAGCCCCACCCGGTCCAGCGGCGTCACCTTCATGCCGAGGAGCGAGCCGTCGGGCTCGGTGACGCGGAAGCCGGGCTCCCGCTGCCGCTCGTGATACGTCCGGACCCGGTCCACGGCCAGGGCGAGGGCATCCCGGAGCCGCTTCGGGGTACGCTCGAGCGCGCCCTGCCAGGCGTCGGGCTTGAGCTCCCACTCGGCGGGGCTAAGGTCGACACGGTCGAACGTCCAGGTATACTCCCGGATGGCCTCGTCCCCCCGCGCGCGGACGGCCTCCAGGATATGGAGCACCTGTTCGCGGGTTTCCCGATCGGCCCCGCCCGGACGGGGCAGGAACGGCTCGAGCCGGTCGAAGGGGGGGACGTGCAGCCGGCGGATCACTGGAGAACTCGCGCTAAGCTCGCTTGGGTAATAGACTTATAGCCATCATGGAGCCTTCTCAGCCCGCTGCGCCCGTGCTCGGCGTCCTGGCCGTCCTCGTGCTGGTTCTCGCGAACGCGTTCTTCGTCGCGGCCGAGTTCGCGCTGGTCCGGTCGCGGATGACGCGGCTGGACGAGATGATCCAGAACGGGGATCGCAAAGCTACGCTCGCCCGGCGGGCCATTCAATCACTCGCGCGCACCATCTCCGCCACCCAGCTCGGCATCACCCTGGCCTCCCTCGGGCTCGGCTGGATCGGCGAGCCGGCCATCGGCCGGCTGATCGAGGGGTGGTTCCGGGGGCTGCCGCCGGTGGTCGCGGGCATCGCGATGCACTCGGTCGCCACGGTCATCGCGTTCGCGCTCATCACCTACGTGACGATCATCCTGGGGGAGCTGGTCCCCAAGGCGTTCGCGCTGGTCCACCCGGAGACGGTCGCGTCGTGGACCGCCGGACCGCTGGTCGCGTTCGCCTGGGTGATGGCGGTCCCCATCGGGGTCCTCAAGGGAACCTCGAACTGGCTCCTCAACCGTATCGGCATCAACCCGCCCGGCGAGGTGGAGCGGCTCCACTCGCCGGAGGAGATCCGGATGCTGGTGGAGCAGAGCGAGGAAGGCGGGAGCCTGCTCAAGCAGGATGCGCGGCTGCTCGAGGGCGTATTCGAGTTCACCGAGAAGACGGCGCAGGAGGTGATGACCCCGCGCACGGAGATGATCGCCTTCCCCGCCGAGCTCACGGTGGAGCAGGCGGCGGACGAGGTCGCGCGGGAGCGGCGGAGCCGCTATCCGGTCTTCACCGGGTCGCTGGACGAGATCGTCGGCGTGGTGCACGCGAAGGACATCCTGAGCGCGGTGCGGTCCAAGCCGGGCGAGACGCTGCGCGCGATCATGCGGCCGCCGCTGTTCGTGCCGGGGACGCGGGAGGTGGAGGACGTGCTGGCCGACATGAAGCGGCTCAAGGTGCACCTGGCGGTGGTGCTGGACGAATACGGCGGGACCGCGGGCCTGGTCACGATGGAGGACCTGCTCGAGGAGATCGTGGGCCCGATCTTCGACGAGTACGACGCCCAGGAACGCGCACCGGTCGCGGCGGCCCCGGGCGGGACGGTGCTGGACGGGGCGCTGCCGATCACCGAGTTCAACTCGGAGTACGACGCGGAGCTGAGCGACGCGGACTACACGACGCTGGGCGGCTATCTCTTCGGGCAGCTCGGCCGGCTCCCCAAGGTGGGCGACCGGGTGGCGGTGGGGCCGTTCACGTTCGAGATCCTGGAGATGGAAGGCCGGCGGGTGAAAGCCATCCGGCTGCACCAGGCCAAGCCGGAAGAGGCAGAGAAGCACTAGAGGCACGGAGAGCTGCAAACCACAGAGGCACTGAGAACAGCCACCACAGAGGCACAGAGGCACAGAGGAAGACCCACAAGTTGTCTTTCTGTGTTTGCTCTGTGCCTCGGTGCCTCTGTGGTGTGCAGTCCTCGGTGTCTCCTGCGATGACCGTTCACGGTTTACTGTTCAGCCACTCCATGACCCGTCCCCCGATCACCGCCACCCCGCCCGGCGCCCTCGATCTCTCCGGGCCCGCCGTCGTCCGCCGCCGGGCCCTCCAGCGCGCGACGATGGACGTCCTCGCCCGCGCGGGCTTCGAGGAGCTGAGCCCGCCCACGTTCGAGTACGAGGAGGTGTTCCGGCGCGCGGGGGGCGCGGAGGTGGCCGAGAAGCTGATCCGCTTCGTGGACCTCGACGGGCGGATCCTGGCGCTCCGCTACGACTTCACGTCCAGCATCGCGCGGATGGCGGCGACCACGTTCGCCGACGCGCCCCGGCCGCTCCGGCTCTGCTACTCCGGCCCGGTGTACCGCCAGGAGCCCGAGCGCGGACGCGCGCGGGAGACGCTCCAGGTCGGCGCCGAGCTGCTGGGGCAGGGCGATCTCGCAGCCGACGTGGAGATCGTCCGGCTCACGCTCGCGCTGGCCAAGGCCGCGGGCGTGCGGGAGTTCCAGCTCAACCTGGGCCATGCGGGCGTGCTCGCGGGCGGGCTCTCCGCGCTGGGGGAGGAGCTGCGGGCGGACGTGCGCCGCTGGATCGACCGGAAGGACCGCGGCAGCCTGGCGCGCGCGCTCGAAGGGGCCCCGGCCGGTGCCCGCGCGCTGCTCGAGCTGCCTTTCGTGATCGGCCGCCGGGAGGCGCTCGACGCGGCGCTCCGCGGCGCACCCGCGACGGCCAAGCCCGCACTCATGCACCTCGCGGCGCTGGATGCGGCGCTGACGGCCGAGGAGCGCGCCCACCTGGTGTACGACCTCGGGGAGGTCCGCGGCCTCGACTATTACACCGGCATCCACTTCGAGCTGTTCGTGGCCGGCGCGGGGCGGGCCGCGGGCGCGGGCGGGCGCTACGACGATCTCATGGGCCGGTTCGGCCGGGCGATGCCGGCGGTGGGGGTCTCGCTCGACCTCGACACGCTGGCGGAGCTGCCGGCGTGACCCGGCTCCGGGTGGCGCTCGCCAAGGGCCGCCTCTACGAGCCGTCGGTGGAGCGGTTCCGCCGGGCGGGCGCCGCGCTCGAGGGCGACCCGGGCCGCCGGCTCCTGATCCCCTCGAGCGACCCGGGGATCGAGTTCCTGGTGGTGAAGCCGGCCGACGTTCCGGTCTATGTGGAGGCGGGCGCGGCCGACCTCGGCGTGACCGGCACCGACGTGCTGCGGGAGACGGGCGCGGACGTGCTCGAGCCGCTGGAGCTGGGGTTCGGCCGCTGCCGGCTGGTGGTCGCGACGCCGGCGGACCGGCCCTACCCCGGCCTGCCGGGCGGCGTCACCCCGCGCGTGGCGACCAAGTATCCCAACCTCACCCGCCAGCACTTCGGCGCCCGCGGACGGCCGGTGGACATCGTGCACGTGGGCGGCTCGGTCGAGGTCGCGCCGCTGCTCAACCTGTCGCACTGGATCGTGGACCTGGTGGATACGGGGAACACGCTCCGGGCGAACGGGCTGGTGGAGCGGGAGACGATCCTCGAGGTGCAGGCGGTGCTGGTCGCCAACCGCGCGAGCCAGAAGCTCAACCTGGACCGGTACCTCGACCTGATGCGCCGGCTCGGCTGACCAAAGAGGTCCGGAGGCGCAGAGAACTGCAAACCACAGAGGCACCAAGGCACAAAGGAAAGCGCTGAGTAAGAACACTTAGAGGCTGTTCTCGTGTCTTACTCCGTGCCTCGGTGCTCTGTGGTTTGCAGTTGTGGTTTGCAGTCGTTGCGGTTGCAGCTCTCAGAGCGCGAGACGGCGCCGGGCCAGCTGAGTCGCCAGCTCGATGGCCGCCCGCATGCTCCCCGCGTCCGCCCTTCCCTGCCCCGCGATGTCGAAGGCCGTCCCGTGATCGGGCGACGTGCGGATGAAGGGCAGGCCCAGCGTCACGTTCACGCCCCGGCCGAAGGCCGCGACCTTGATCGCGGTCATCCCCACGTCGTGGTAGGGGGCGAGCACCGCGTCGAACTCGCCCTTCAGCGCACGCACGAACACCGTGTCCGCCGGGAGCGGGCCGGCCGCGCCGAGCTGCTCGGCGGCGGGCCGGAGCACGCGCTCCTCCTCGTCGCCGAAGAGCCCGGACTCGCCGGCGTGGGGGTTGAGCGCGCAGAGCGCGATGCGCGGCTCGCCGAGCCCGAACAGCTCGCGCAGCGCGCGCTCCGTGATCCGCCCGGCCTTCACCACCCGCTCGATCGTGAGCAGCGCCGGCACGTCCCGGAGCGCCACGTGGGTCGTGACCAGCACCACGCGCAGCTCGTCGGCGGCGAGCATCATCGCCGTGTCCACGTCGCCCGCGAGGTGGCCGAGCCACTCGGTATGGCCGGGATAGGGAAAGCCGGCGAGATGGAGCGCGTGCTTGTGGGCCGGCGCGGTGACGATGGCGTCCACCTCGCCCTCGAGCGCCAGCCGCGCCGCGCGCTCCACCGCGTGGCCGGTGAGCTGCCCCGCCCGCACCGCGCGGGCCCGCTCCGCCGCGGCCGACGCCCCGCCGCCGATCCGCTCGCCGCTTCCCGCGCCCCATGCGCCCACCGAGATCCGCCGCGCCGCCGGCACCCACGCGATCTGGTCCTCGGCGCCGATGACCGTGACCTCGGCGCCGGGCGGCTCCGCGAGCGCGCGCGCGACGATCTCCGGCCCGATGCCCCGGGGGTCGCCCAGGGTGATCGCGATGCGGGGGGATGATGGCATGGGATGGCCGGCGCGCGGCGGCTGGAGGCTGGCGGGCGGTCGGCCCTAGCTGCGGATGTCGACGTACGCCTTCTTGCGGAGCCCGTCCAGGTAGCGTCGCACGCCGAGCTGCTCGCCGAGCTGGTCGCGGACCTTGTCGCGGACGTCCTCGTAGCGGACGTCGCCCTCCGGGCGCCGCGAGGTCACCACCACGACCACGTACTTCACCCGGCTGCCGGTCCCCTCGAGCGGGAACGGCTCGACGACGCTGCCCTCGCCCAGCGTGCCGACGGCCTGGGCGTAGGCCGGCGGGAGCTTGGTGACGGGAACGTCCCGCGCTTCCCGCTCCTCCGGCTTGTCGTGGTAGAGGGCCTGCAGCGAGTCGAAGCTGGCGCCGGCCTTGAGCGCCTGGTAGACGTTCTCCGCCAGCCGGTGCGCGCTGTCCCCTTCCTGCTGGGTGATCTCCGGCATGATGAGGATGTGCCGGGCCTGGACCTCTCCCGGGGTGGAGCGCTCCACCTGGATGATGTGGTACCCGAACGGCGTCTCGACCGGATCGGAGATCATCCCGGGCTTGAGCGCGAAGGCCACCCGCTCGAACTCCGGCACCATGGTGCCGCGGCGGAACCAGTTGAGCGACCCGCCCAGCTCGCGCGAGGCGGAGTCCATCGAGAAGCGCTTGGCCGCCACCGCGAAATCGCCGCCGCGCCGGAGCGCCTGCGCAATCGAGTCGGCCAGCTGGTACGCGCGCTGCTTCTCGTCCAGCGACGGCTGCGGCGCCACGATGATCTGGCGGAAGCTGAGCGTCGCCGGGCGCTTCTCCAGCGTGCCCTTCTGCTCGTCGAAGTACTTGCGCATCTCCTGCTCGGTCGGCACCACCGACTTGAGCTTGCCCGAGCCCCGCCGCTCCTCGATCAGCCGGTTCTGCAGCGCGGCGCGGCGCTGCTGGTCGAACAGCCAGCGCCGATACTCCTCCGGCGTCTGGAACCCGGCCTTCCTGAGCTCCGCCGCGTACTCGACCTCCGACGAGAAGTTGCTCCGCACCTTCTTGATCTGCTGCTCCACCCCGTCCGCGACCTCCTGATCGGTGACCTTGATCGTCGTGTCGCGCTCCGCCTCTTCCACCATCAGCTGCTCGTCCACGATGCTCTCGATCACCGCCTTGCGGAGCGCGGCCAGCTCGGCGGGCGAGGACGGCGGCTTCAGGCCCTGCGACTGGCGCGCGAAGATCTCCTCGTCCACCTGCGACGCGAGAATGGGATGGTTGCCCACCACGGCGACCACCTTGTCCACCACCAACGTCGTGTCGCGGAGCGGGGCCCGCTGACCGGCCGCCGCCGCCGCGCCTGCGGCCGCGGCCGGTGCCGGCTCGGTGGCAGGTGCGGGTGCCGCGCCACCAGCCGGGGCGGCGCGGGTGGTGCTGTCCGCCGGCGCGGCGCCGGGTACCGCGACGTCCTCGAGCGGGGCGGCGATGAGCGGAGCGCTCGGCGGAGCGGCCGGTGCCTTCGGCTGGCCGGGCGCCGGAGCGGGCGCCGCGCTGTCGGCCGGGTTCTGGGCCCGGGCCGCCGGCGCGACCCCGATCAGGAGAAGGAACGCGAGTCCGGTGCTGTGCCGCATGTTTCCCGAATGCCTACTTGCCGGATCCCGTCGCGCCGGAGTCGTGGGCCGGCGGCGCGCCGTGAGGCGAGGGGGGCCCCCCGCCGGGCACCGGCGGCCCGCCGGGCGCGGGCTCGAGGTGGGGACCCGCCGGCCCCGCCGAATCGCGCTTGGCCTGCTGCGCCAGCGCCAGCTCCAACCCGCGGTTCACCCCGGGGTCGTTGATCCGGTAGCGCCCCTGCTCGCGCAGCAGCGTGCCGAGCGCGCCCGGCATGGGCCGGATCCGGAGCTTTCCCGCCACCAGCTTGTCGAAGTAGGCGTTCACGGTCTGCTGGGTGTTCTTCGCGGCGTCGGCCCCGGTGAGCCCCATGTCCGCCTTCAGGCTGTCGATCCCGCCGGTGTACCGGTCGTACATCATCTTCCACTCGGGCGCGCTCAGGCCGATCTTGGCCGAGTCGGCCTGGCGGAGCAGCAGCAGGTTGAGCGAGAGCACCTTTGCGAATTGGTAGAGCGCCGAATCGGGCGCCTGCTTGAGCTGGGCCTCGTACTGCGGCGGCAGCGCCCGCACCCACCGCAGATACTCGCCCACGGTCAGCTCCCCGTTCTTGAACGAGGCAAGCTTCTTGGTGGACCCCTTCGACCCCTCCGGGTCGAGCACCGCGGCCTTCATGTCCACCGCCGCGGTGCGGGAGATGTCGAGCTTGTTGTCCGTACCCAGCGTTTCCATGTACGCCGAGTCCGCCTTGCCCGCATTCATCTGCGCCAGGAACGCCGAGAGCCGCGGCGTGACCGCCGCCTCGGCGGGACGCTTGATGATGTGGTAGCCGAAGGGCGACTCGACCACGCCGCTCATCGCGCCGGGCGCGAGCTTCCAGGCCGCGCTGTCGAACGTGGGAACGAACCGGCCCCGCGGGCCCGGCGGCAGGAAGCCCTGGTCCGCCTTGCTGCCCGGATCGTCCGACACCTGCGCCGCCACCTGCCCGAAATCGGCCCCGCCGCGGAGCTTGGCGAGCGTGGCGTCGGCCTTCTTCTTTGCCGCCGCCTTCACGTCGGGCTTGGCCGACTGGGGCGCGCCGATGAGGATGTGCTGGAAGATCCGCAGGTCGTTGCCGTTGTAGGCGCTGTCGATCGCGGCCGCCGAGGGCTGGCCCCGCTTGGCCGCGATCGAGTCGTGCCAGTGCTGGGTCCGCAGCTCGGCCACCTCGGGCCAGAGCGCCTTCATGGCGCTCGCCGAGTCCTGCGGGAGCTTGCCCGCGGCCGCCGCCTCGGCGAACAGCGCATAGTCCACCCAGAGATTGGCGACGAACCCGGCCGCGTCCCGCGTGAGCCGGATGCCGTGCGGGGCGGCGAGGATCCGGGCGAGCGTATCGGGCGGCAGCTTGAGGCTGCCCGCCTCGGCCGCCATGTCGCGGCGGGCGGTGAACGCATCCTTGAAGCTGGTGCAGGCACTCAGGGCGGCCAGGAGAGCGAGGGACGAACGGCGCATGAAGACTCCGGAAAGCGATTGGCGTTTGGCTGCAGGCATCACGTGACGGCTCTCAACGCCCGCACCAGCGCCGGCGTCATCTGCTCGCCCCCGAGCCGCACCAGCCTGAGCGACAGCGGCACCGTGCGGCGGACTTCGGCCGCGAGCTGCACGTCGTCGAGGGCTCTGGTGAGGCCCGCGAGCCGGGGCTGCGTCCCTGCCCGGAACGTGAGGCGCGCTTCGTCGCCCCGGACCAGGACGTGCTGCATTCCGAGCGCGCCCCCGGTCACGCGGAGCCGCGCCATGTCGAGCAGTGTTTCCGCTTCGGCCGGCGGCGGCCCGAAGCGCTCGCGCATTTCGTCGCGAAGCCCATCAATCTCGCCGGACGACGCACTCCGCGCCAGTCGGCGGTACAGGTCGAGCTTCACGTCGTCGTCCGGCACGTAGCCGTCCGGGAGGTGCGCCGGCCGGTCGAGCACCACGTCCGGCGGGAGGGGCTGCTCGCCCCCGCCCTGGCCCCGGAGCGCGCGCACGGTCTCCTCCAGCCACCGCAGGTACAGGTCGAAGCCCACCGCCTGGGCGTGGCCCGACTGCTCCGCCCCGAGCAGGTTGCCGGCGCCGCGGAGCTCGAGGTCCTTGAGCGCGATCCGGTAGCCCGCGCCGAGGTCGGTGTGGTGCTCCAGGACCTTGAGCCGCTCCTCGGCGTCGGCGTCGATCGTGTCGGGCACGAGCAGATAGCAGTAGGCGCGCCGGTGGCTCCGGCCCACGCGGCCGCGGAGCTGGTACAGCTGGGCGAGGCCGAACCGGTGCGCGTCGTGCACCACCATCGTGTTCGCGTTGGGGACGTCGAGCCCGGACTCCACGATCATGGTGGAGACGAGGATGTTCACCTCGCCCGACACGAACCGGCGCATGACTTCCTCCAGCTCCTCCGCCGGCATCTGCCCGTGGGCCACGCCCACCTGCGCCCGGGGGGCGAGCGCCCGCACCCGCGCCGCGATCGTCTCGATCGTCTCGATCCGGTTGTGGACCACGAACACCTGCCCGCCCCGGTCCAGCTCCCGCGCGAACGCCTCCTCCAGCAGCCCGTCGTCCCACGGCTCGACGAACGTGAGGATGGGCGACCGGTCCCGCGGCGGGGTCTCGATCAGGGTGAGGTCGCGCAGCCCGGAGAGCGAGAGATGGAGCGTGCGCGGGATCGGCGTGGCCGTGAGCGTGAGCACGTCCACCGCCAGGCGGATGGCCTTGAGCCGCTCCTTGTGCTTCACCCCGAAGCGGTGCTCCTCGTCCACGATGAGGAGACCGAGGTCCTTCAGCACGACGTCCTGGGAGAGCAGGCGGTGGGTGCCGATCACGATGTCGGTCTCGCCCGTGGCCAGCCGCTCGAGCGCCTGCTTCTGCTCCTTGCCCGTGCGGAAGCGTGACAGCACCTCGATCTTGATCGGGTAGTCCGCCAGCCGCTCGAGGAAGGTGCGGCCGTGCTGCTCCGCGAGAATCGTCGTCGGCACGAGGACCGCCACCTGCTTGCCGCCCTGCACCGCCTTGAAGGCGGCGCGCACCGCCACCTCGGTCTTGCCGTAGCCCACGTCGCCCACGAGCAGCCGGTCCATCGGCTTGGGCTGCTCCATGTCGCGCTTGATGTCCTCGGTGGCCTTGCGCTGGTCCGGCGTGTCCTCGTAGAGGAAGCTCGACTCCAGCTCCCGCTGCCAGCGGGTGTCCGGCGGGAACGCGAAGCCGCCGGTGACCTGGCGCCGGGCATAGAGGTCGAGCAGCTCGGCCGCCATCTGCTTGATCGCCTGGCGTGTCCGCTCCCGGACCCGCTGCCAGCTCGCGCCGCCGAGCCGGTGGAGCCGGGGCGGCGGGCGGTCGCCGTCGTCGCCGGCCGCGCGGTAGCGTTCCAGCTGGTCCAGGCGGTAGAGCGGGACGTTGAGCCGGTCGCCGCCCTCGTATTCGACTACCGCCACCTCGAGCGTGGACTCGCCCACGGTGACGGTGTCGATGCCGCGGTAGATCCCGATCCCGTGGTCCAGGTGCACCACGTAGTCGCCCACGGTGAGCGTGCCGGTCGCGGCGGAGGGCGCCGCCTGGCGGTAGCGCCGGGTGCGGCGGAGCCGGCGGGCGCGGCGGAAGATCTCGTGGTCGGTGAGGACCCGGAGCGAGGGCATGACGAACCCGCCCTCGAGCGCGCCGATCGCGAGCACCGCCGAGGACGGCCGCCCGCGGTCCTCGAGCAGCTCCTCGAGCCGCTCCATCTGGCCTTCGTTGTCGCAGAGGATCAGCGTGGACGGCGAGCCGTGCAGCAGGCCGCGCAGGCGGTTCAGGTCGCGGTCCACCCGCTCCGGCGGGAAGAAGCCGATCTGGTGCTCCACCGGCGCGTCGCGGAGGAGGAGCCGCGCGAACCCCTCGAGCCGCTCGCGCCAGCAGGCGGGGTCCTCGAAGATGGCGTCCCGGCTGGGGACCTCTTCGCCCAGCTTGCGGGCGATCTCGAGGTGGTGCGCCGCCTCGCGCCAGGCGCGGCCGACCTCGTCGGCGTCGGGCCCGGCGGCCTCCTGGATGACGATGGTCTCGGCGGGGAGGAGCTCGAGGAGGGTGCGGCGCTGCGGGCTCGCCTGAGGCGGG
>DASWAI010000015.1:0-2154 GCA_036391215.1 Gemmatimonadales bacterium | reverse complement strand
CGAGGTGGAGGAGTTCCGCGAGGCCGAGCGGCCGATGTACATTCGAGTCACGCTCTTCGTGGAGCGCGAGACCCAGAAGGCCATGGTCATCGGGCGAGGCGGGCAGACCATCAAGGCCATCGGCCAGCATGCCCGGACTCGGCTGGAAGAGCTGGTCGGCGCGCCGGTCTACCTGGATCTCTGGGTCAAGACGCTCCCCCGCTGGCGCCGGTCCCCCGCCGCGCTCGCGCGCTTCGGTTTCCCTACTTCCGAGAAGGAGCTCCGATGACTCTCGCGCCCGAGCTGCTCGAGATCCTCGTCTGCCCCAAGTGCAAGGGCGAGCTGGAATACCGGACCTCGCCCGAGAGCCTGGTCTGCCACGCGTGCCGGCTGATCTATGCCGTCGAAGACGACATCCCCATCATGCTGATCGACGAGGCCAAGCGCTTCTAGCGCCAGCCACGCGACCGTGACCGAGCCTCCGCCGGCCCAGCCGGGATCCCGGACCCGCGGGGCCGTTCCCTGGCGGGCCCTGCTGCTGCTCGCCATCCCGGCCAGCGTGGCATTCGCCTGGCTCCATCAGTCCCCGGTGCTGGTGTTCCTGAGCGCTTGCATCGCCGTGCTCCCGCTGGCCGGGTACATGGGCGAGGCGACCGAGCATCTCGCCCAGAAGACCGGCCCGACGATCGGCGGGCTCCTCAACGCCACGTTCGGCAACGCCGCCGAGTTGATCATCGCGCTCGCGGCCCTCCGCGCCGGACTGGTCGACCTGGTCAAGGCCTCGATCACCGGCAGCATCCTCGGCAACCTCCTCCTCATCCTCGGCCTGTCGCTACTCGCGGCCGGCCTTGGCCGCTCGGAGCTCAAGTTCAACCGGACGACGGCGGGCATGAGCGCGGCCATGCTCGCCCTGGCGGTCGTGGGCCTCGTCTTTCCCGCGCTGTTCCACGCGGCGCATCCGGAGCGCTCGGCCCAGCTCGATGAGCTCCACATGTCCGAATGGGTCGCCGCGATCCTGATCGCGACGTACGCCTGCTCGCTGCTCTTCACCCTCCGCACCCACCGCCGCCTCTTCGGCGGCGCTCCCCACCCGCTCGCGGGTCCCGTCTGGAGCACGGGCAAGGCCGTGCTGGTTCTCTCCCTGGCGACGGTCGGCGTGGCGATCGAATCCGAGATCCTGGTGCATGCGACGGAGGCGGTGACGGCGAGCCTGGGCCTCGGACAGGTCTTCCTGGGCCTGGTGATCGTCCCGCTCATCGGGAACGCGGCCGAGCACGCATCCGCCGTCATGGTCGCGCGGAAGGGCCAGATGGACCTGGCGCTGCAGATTGCACTGGGCTCCAGCACACAAATTGCCTTGCTCGTCGGCCCGCTGCTGGTCTTCGCGGGGCTCCTGGTGGGGCCGGGAATGGACCTGGTGTTCCGCCCTTTCGAGGTGATGGCGCTGGGGCTGTCCACCCTGGTGGTCGCGATCCTCATGCTGGACGGGGAATCGCACTGGTTCGAGGGAGTGCAATTGCTTGCAGTTTACGCCATGATCGGCGTCGCGGCTTTCTTCATCTGACGGGATTGCGACATGGCCGAAGCGCTGGCCCCAAGTTAGCTTCAAATCACCTCTTAGCGGGGACCACGGGTGCGGACTCGCCCGACGATTCTCTTCTTTTCGCCGGACGGCTGCCCGGTGCCGGCTCTGGTGCGCCAATGGGCGCTCGCCAGGGCGTTCCCGCTGGTCACGCTCCAGAGCTCTGACGAAGTCGAATCCATCGCGCTCCGCGGGCACCCCTGTCTCCTGTTCGTGCACGCGGACAGCGCGGGAGAGCGGGGGATCGCTCTCGTGAAACGCCTGAAGAGCGACGCATTCACCGCCATCGTCCCGGTCACCGTGCTGGCGGGGGCGCATCACCCCGGTCACGTGCAAGCGTGGTTCGAGGCGGGTGCGGACGAAGTGATCACCGGCCTGTTCTCCCCCGCGGAGCAACGGGCGCGAGTCGAGGCGATGCTGGTCCGGACGGAGCGCGACGTTTCGGTCCACCCGTCCACGCGGCTCCCCGGCACCACCGAGATCGAGCGGGAGATCCGGCGCCGGCTGGAGAGCCATCATGACTTCGCGGTCTGCTACGCGGACCTGGATCACTTCAAGGAGTTCAACGACCGGTACAGCTATTACGACGGGGA
>DASWAI010000014.1:0-3426 GCA_036391215.1 Gemmatimonadales bacterium | reverse complement strand
TGGATCAGCGCGGATACGGGCGTCGGCCCCGCCATGGCGTCCGGCAGCCAGACGTAGAGGGGGATCTGGGCCGACTTCCCGGTGCAGCCGAGCAGCAGGAAGAGCGTGATCCAGGTGGCGGCCGCCGCGCTCAGCACGGCCGGCGCGCGGGAGAGCACCGTGACGAAGTCCAGCGCCCCCAGGGTGTGCCAGAGGATGAACATCGCGACGAGGAACCCGAAGTCGCCGACCCGGTTGGCCAGGAAGGCCTTCTTGCCCGCGTCGGCGTTGGCCTTGTCGTTGAACCAGAACCCGATCAGCAGGTAGGAGCAGAGCCCGACGCCCTCCCACCCGATGAACAGCACCGGCAGGTTCGCCCCCAGCACCAGGATCAGCATGAAGGCGACGAACAGGTTCAGGTAGGCGAAGTACCGGGCGTAGCCCGGGTCGTCTTCCATGTACCCCACGCTGTAGATGTGGATCAGGCTGCCCACCCCGGTCACCACCAGGAGCATGACGGCGGAGAGCTGGTCCACCTGGAAGGCGATGTCGATGCGCAGGTCGCCGGCGTGGAGCCACGGCCAGAGCGTCACGATCAGCGGCGTCTCGGGCGGGGCGGCCCGGAGCTCGAGGAAGATCGCCAGCGACACCGCGAAGGCGCCGAGCAGCACGCCCGGCCCCACGAGCGACACCAGGGCCCGGGCGCGGGGGCGGACAAAGGCGAGGGCGCCGTTCACCACGACGCCCAGCAGCGGCAGCGCGATCGTGAGCCAGACGAGGCGCACGGCCCCGCCCGGCCCGCCGGCCGATGCCTCGTTCACGACCTGGACCGCGAGCGGAGACAGGGTCATCAGCCGTGCAGGAGATTGATGTTCTGGAGGTCGATCGACTGGTGGTGCCGGAACACGGCGAGGATGATCGCGAGTCCGACGGCCGCCTCCGCGGCGGCGACGGTCATGACGAAGAAGACCATCAGGTAGCCGCCGACGCCGTAGACCTGGGCCAGGGCGACGAAGGCGAGGTTGACCGCGTTGAGCATCAGCTCGACGCACATGAACAGCACGATGGCGTTCCGCCGCAGCACCACGCCGGCGACGCCGAGGCTGAAGAGGACGGCCGAGAGACCCAGGGCCGGGCCGAGGAGCATCAGGCCCTCCGTTTCGCGAGGACGACGGCGCCGACGATGGCGGCGAGGAGCAGGAGCGAGGTGATCTCGAACGGAACCAGGTAGAGCTGGAACAGCGGCGCCGCGATGCCGCCGACGACGCCGTGCGCCGCCGCGTCCTGCTGCGCGGCGCGGCCCCCCTCGAAGGCCTGCATCGCCAGGAGGTTGCCGGCCGAGGCCCGGACTTCGCGGCCGATGCGCGGCGCGGTGTAGAACCACAGGCCGCCCAGCTCCGCGACGATCAGCCCGCCGACCACCAGGGCGGCCGCCATGCCCGCCGGCCCCCGGATATCCGTGGCCTCGACCCGGCCCAGGTTGAGCAGCATGATGATGAAGAGGAACAGCACCATGATGGCGCCGGCGTAGACCAGGATCTGGATGACCCCGATGAACTGGGCCTCGAGCAGGATGAAGATGGCGCCCAGCGCCAGCATCGCCTGCACCAGCCAGATCAGCGCGCTCACGGGGCTCCGCGACACCACGCACAGGGCGGCCGACACCACCGCCGCCAGCGCGAAGAAATAGAAGACGGCCTCGGTCAGGGTCATCTATTCGCCTCGCGGGTCGCTGGGGTCCCAGAGCGACGAGACCGGGTGGGTCTGGGCCGACAGCCGCTCGAGATCGTACACGAACCGGGCGCGGTCGTACTCCGCGTTCTCGTAGTGCACGCCCACGTGGATCGCCTCCTCGGGGCAGACCTCCTGGCAGTACCCGCAGAACACGCAGCGGAACTCGTCGATCTCGTAGATCAGCGGATAGCGGTTGCCCTCCTCGTCCTCGCCCGGCACCAGCTTGATGCAGTTGGCCGGGCAGATCTGGGGGCAGAGCCCGCAGGCGACGCACTTGGAGCGCCCCTGCTCGTCCGTGAGCATCCGATGGGTGCCCCGCCAGCGGGGCGTCAGGCTCCATGCCCCCATCCCGTGCGCCCCGTCGGTGCTCTTCTCCTCCGGGTACTGCATGGTCACCCGCTTCTCGAACATGTGCTTGAAGGTGAGCGCCATGCCCTTGAGCGCGGCGCGCACATAGCTCACCTGGCTCTCGGGACGGTGGAGGACCTTGACGCCGATCGCCATCAGGAGCTCGCGGTGAGGGGTGGGGGCCGCCGCGCGACGCGCCGGGCCCGCCGCGCCACGGAGCCGCTTACGATCAGGCCCCGGTCGACGACGAAGAACAGCGCCACCGCGCACGCCAGGCTCACGCCGGTGAGCGCCAGGTGGAGCGGCAGCGCCTGCCGCACGCCGGCCAATTCGGCCAGGTACAGGGCCACGCACACCACCATGATGTAGCCGAGCGTCACGGGCATCATGAACTTCCAGCCGAGGGCCATCAGCTGGTCGTAGCGGAACCGCGGCAGCGTCCAGCGGATCCACATCACGAAGAAGATCCAGAACATGAGCTTCGCGAAGAAGACGATCCCGCTCAGGAGCGTGGCGATCGGGCCGGGCGCCAGGGTGATCAGCGCCCACGGCTTGGCGGCGCCGATGGCCACGAACGGAATGTCCCAGCCGCCGAAGAAGATCGTGGTCACCATCGCCGAGACGGTGACGATGTTGGCGTACTCGGCAATGAAGAACATCGAGAACTTCATCGCGCTGTACTCGCTGTGGTAGCCCGCGACCAGCTCCGACTCCGCCTCCGGCAGGTCGAACGGCAGCCGGTTGGTCTCGGCGAAGCCGGACACGAGGAACACGAAGAAGGCGACGGTGAGCGGGAACGCGAGCCAGAGGCCCTCCTGCTGCGCGGCGATGATCTTGGAGAAGCTCACGTCGCCGGTGAGCAGCAGCACCGGGATCAGGCTCAGCCCCAGCGCCACTTCGTAGGAAATGAGCTGGGCGCTCGCGCGCAGGCCGCCGAGCAGGCTGTACTTGCTGTTGGAGGACCAGCCGGCGAGCGCGATGCCGTACACCCCGAGCGAGCTGATCGCGATCACGAAGAGAAAGCCCACGGGCAGGTCGGCCACGACCATCGGCATCGGGCCGTGGTGCACGAACCGCCCGAGGACGGGCAGCGTGAAATCGAAGTCGACCGGCAGCGGCGCCGCGAACGGGATCACCCCGGAGAGCAGCAGGGCCGGGATGAACGCCAGCGCCGGCGCCGCGATGAACAGGACCGGGTTGGCGGCCGAGGGGAACGTCTCCTCTTTCAGGATGTTCTTGAGGCCGTCGGCGGCGGGTTGGAGCAGCCCGCCCGGCCCCACGCGGTTCGGGCCGATGCGGTTCTGCATCCAGGCGGAGACCTTGCGCTCCATCAGCGTGAGCAGCGCGACGCCGACCATCACCACG
>DASWAI010000013.1:0-7507 GCA_036391215.1 Gemmatimonadales bacterium | reverse complement strand
CGGCCGACGCTCGCTAGACTCCCGGCGGTTCCGCTCCGGCGCAGAGACCGATCGCCACGCGGATGCGGTCGGGATAGTTGCCGCAGAGCCCATCCACGCCGAGCTGGGCAAGCCGCCGGAGGTCGGCCAGCTCGTTCACCGTCCAGGCCACGACGGCAAGCCCGGCGGCGTGAACGGTGCGAACCAGATCCTGGTCGATGAGGTGCCACTCCTGCCAGAGCGTCGTGGCGCCGACCGCGTGCATCGCGCTCACCGTATCCGCCAGATAGGCGGACAGGAGCACACCGCGCCGGAGGCCGGGACGCCTGTGCCCGAGGCGTGCCACCAGACGATGATCGAAGCTGTGCACGGCGTACCGGTGCGGTACCGGGCCCTGGTCCAGCGCCGCCAGCAGCGCCTGATCCCAGGTGGGGGCCAGCGCCTTCACCTCGATCCACACGTCCCGGTCGCCCACCAGGTCGAGTACGTCGGAGAGCAGAGGAACGGGCTCGCCGTTCGGTAGCCGTGCCGCCCGGATGGTGGCCAGGTCGAGTCCGCTGATCGGGCCCACACCCGGCAGGGCCGGATCATGATGGACCACGAGCCGGCCGTCGCGGCTGGCGTGGACGTCGAGCTCAACGCCGTCGGCATCGAGCGTGACCGCGCGCCGGAACGCGGCCAGGGAGTTCTCATATTCGTAGCCGGAGGCGCCACGGTGGGCGATCACGCTGGGACGGGCCATGAGCGCCTAAGATAGTCCGCGACCGGGGCGGGCGACAGCGACGACCACACCGACGATGCTGGATTGCTCCGTATCTGTAAGAGATTTATGCATATTGACTTGCAAACAGCACTTCACCTAATACATGACCTGTCGCCGCCAAACCGTGCACCGCGCCGTGGCTTCCGGCCGGCTTAACGCGACTCGCACCCCGCCGTCTTTGTCCCGCGAATGAGCCCAAGCCCCGGTGGCGAGGCGCCGTCCGATGCCGCGCTGGTCGCGGCCTATCGAGCTGGAGACGAGCGGGCGGCTACCGAGCTGGTGCGGCGGCACCTCGGCGCGGTTGGGCGCTTCCTCTACGCGTCGGGAGCCGGCCGGAGCGACGTCGAGGATCTGGTGCAGGAAACCTTCTTCAGAGCCTTTCGCAAGGTTGACAGCTGGCGCGGGGATGCCGCCTTCCGGAGCTGGTTGTTCACCATCGCCGGCAATCTGCTGCGCGACGACTACCGGAAGCGGAAGGGGCGTCAGATTCTGTCGATCGAGGACCGGGATCTTGCCGACCGCGCGGACCCGGAGGCGGACCTGGTGGCGAGCGAGGCGGCCGAGCGCGTCCGCGAGGGGCTGAGCCGGCTCCCTCGTCTCCAGCGGGAGGTGTTTCTGCTGCGCTCCCAGGAAGGCCGGGAATACGACGACATCGCCGCGGCCCTGGGAACCACCCCGGGAGCGGCGCGGGTGCACTACCATCACGCGGTGAAGCGGTTGAAGGAGCTGGTCAAATGACGGTCTGCGAGCAGCTGTCCGATCGGATGCCGGCGGTGGCGCACGGCCAGGCGGTGTGGAGCGCGGAGGAGCAGGCGCACCTCGCCGGCTGCGCCGACTGTCGCGCCGAGTGGGACCTGGTCTCCGCCGCGAGCCGGCTGGGACTCGACGTCGCTGAGGGAATGGACGCGCATCACGTAACGGAGCGGGTGCTCGGCCGGCTCAAAGCGGAGCGCGGGCGCCGCGGCCGGCAGATCGGCTGGGCGGCCGGCGGGCTCGCGGCCGCCGCGGCGGTCGCCATTGCCGTCTGGCCCGGGCGTCCGAGCCGGCAGGTGCCCCCGCCCGATGCCGTGCCGGTCGCGGCGGCCGCGCTCCCGCTGCCCGAGCTCGACAGCCTCGGGACGCCGGAGCTGCAGGCGGTCCTGGACTCGCTCGACGGTTCCCTCGGCACGACGGTTCAGGGAGTCGACACGGGCGATCTGGACGACCTGGACGCGCACGAGCTCCAGCACGTCCTCGACGGAATGGAGGGATGATGCGGCGCAGCCACTGGTACCTGATCCTGGCCGGTCTCGTGGCCGCCGCTCCGGCGCGCGCCCAGGGCGTGCCTCCCGCCGGCGACGATCCCGCCCAGGCGCAGCTCCTCCGCCAGCGGATCGAGGATCGCTTCGCCGAGCGGGTGAAGGAGCAGCTGGGCCTGAGCGACGAGCAGCTCGCCAGGCTCCGGGCCACGTCCACGACCTACGGCGGGCGCCGGCGCGACCTCGAGGCGCGGGAGCGCCTGCTCCGCTCGGCGCTGGCCGAGCAGATGCGCCCCGGCGTGGCGGCCGACCAGGACAGCGTCTCGAAGCTGACCGACGCGCTGGTCGGTCTCCGGTCGTCCTACGCGCAGACCTTCCAGGACGAGAACGCCGAGCTGACCACCTATCTCACGCCGGTACAGCGATCGCAGCTGCTGGCCATGCGGGAGCGTTTCATGCGGCGGATCCAGGAGATTCGCCAGGCGCGCCGCAACGGCATTCCACTGCGGGAACAACTCCGGGAAGAGCGCCGGCGCCGGCTCGACGCGGCCAGGCCGTAACCGCTGAATTCCCGGGCTCGCCGCGCTAGATTCCGGCCATCGCTGGCCAACGGAGTCGCGCAATGCCCGAGCCGCCGTGGCTGGAAGAGCTGGTCCGCTTCCTCACGCATCCCCTCGTCTCACCCCTGTTGCTTTCGCTCGCCGTCTTGGGCGTCGCCTTCGAGCTCAAGGCCGGCGCCTTCGGGCTGGGCGGGCTCGTAAGCCTGGTCGCGCTCGCGCTCTTTTTCGGTGCGAGCTACCTCCAGGGGCTCGCCGGCTGGCAGGAAGCCCTGCTCCTGGTGATCGGCCTGGCCGCGCTCGCGATCGAGATCCTGGTGCTCCCCGGCTTCGGGGTGACGGGCGTGATCGGCGCCGTGTGCATCACTGTGGCCGTGGTCCTCGCGCTCACCGGCACGTCGCCCACGCCCACCGATCTGGCCCAGGCCCTGGCCGTGGTGGCCGCGAGCGCCGTGATCTGCGCCGCCGTGGTCTACACCTGGGTGCGGCATCTGCCCAGCAGCAACCGGTTCTCCGGGCTTCTGCTCAAGGGTGCCGGCCACCGTACCGAGGGCTTCGTCACCGCTCCGGCCCGGCCCGAGCTGGTGGGGCGCCAGGGCCTCGCGATCACCGACCTCCGCCCGTCCGGCACCGCGGCGTTCGGCGACGAGCGCCTCGACGTGGTGACCGAAGGCGAGTACGTCTCCCAGGGCACGACGATCGAAGTGACCCGCAGCGACGGCTACCGGCACGTGGTCCGGGCGGCCCGTGATCTTCCCAAAGGAGCGGCGACGTGACCAACGACTCGGCGGTGGGTGCGGGGCTGATCTTCGCGCTCGTCTTCTTCGCGATCGTGGTGATCGCGGTGTTCCTTCGCTTCGTCCCCATCGGGCTCTGGATCCGCGCGATGGCCTCCGGGGTGCACGTCTCGTTCATCACGCTCTTCGGCATGCGCTTCCGGAAGGTGAGCCCGTCGGCCATCGTCGACCCGCTCATCACCGCGCGCAAGGCCGGCCTCGACGTGTCCATCAACGAGCTGGAGATCCACTTTCTCTCCGGTGGCAACGTGCAGCGGGTGGTGAACGCCCTGATCTCGGCAGACAAGGCGCAGATCCCGCTCACGTTCAAGCAGGCGACGGCCATCGACCTGGCGGGGCGCGACGTGTTCGAGGCGGTGCAGGTGAGCGTGAACCCGAAGGTCATCACGACGCCAAAGGTGGCGGCGATGGCGAAGGACGGGATCCAGCTCCTGGCCATGGCCCGGGTGACGGTGCGGGCCAACGTGAACCGGCTGGTCGGCGGGGCGGGCGAAGAGACGATCCTCGCGCGCGTGGGCGAAGGCATCGTGAGCACCATCGGCTCGGCCCAGTCGCACAAGGCGGTGCTGGAGAACCCTGACCTCATCTCCAAGACCGTGCTGGCCAAGGGGCTCGACGCGGGGACCGCGTTCGAGATCCTCTCGATCGACATCGCCGACGTGGACGTGGGCAAGAATATCGGCGCGGAGCTGCAGACCGACCAGGCGGAGGCCGATAAGCGGATCGCGCAGGCCAAGGCGGAGGAGCGGCGCGCACTCGCGGTGGCCATGGAACAGGAGTACAAGGCGGAGGCCCAGAACCAGCGGGCCAAGGTGATCGGGGCCGAGGCGGAGATCCCGCTCGCGATCGCCGATGCGTTCCGCAAGGGCAACCTGGGCGTGCTCGATTTCCAGCGCTACAAGAACATCCAGGCCGACACCGCCATGCGGCAGGCGATCGCGGGGCAGGGCGACGGCTCGCCGCCGCCGGCCGCGCCATGAGAGCCGACATCGGCTTCGGCTGGATCGCCTTTGCCGCGTTCCTGTTCTGGGTGCTCCAGGTACTCCGGACGGGCGGACAGGGCACGGTCCGCCGCGGGCCACAGGCGCCGATGCCGCGGCCGCCCGGGCCGGACGCGAGCCAGCGCGAGGGCGAGCGGCTGGAGGAGCTGTTGCGCGGGCTGCAGGGCCGGCTGGAGCAGGCCGGGGCCGGGACGCGAGGGAAGACGACGATCGTGATCAAGCGGCCCGCCCCTGCGCCCGAACCGGTCCGCCGGCGCTCGACACCAGCTCGGTCCAGGCCGCCCGAACCTGCCGAGACGGTCGAGGCGGCGAGCCTCGAAGCGCCGGTGGACCGGGAGGCCGAAGCGGAAGCGCTCGAGCGGCGCCGGCTCGAGGCGGTTGCCGTGCGCAACGAGGAGCTGACCGACGCCGATCACGCGGCGTTCGAGGCCCGCATTCGCGAAGAGGATGCGGCGGGCCGGACCCGGACTACCGCGCGCCGGCTCACGCCCGGCCAGCTGCGCGAGGCCTTCGTGTGGAACGAGATTCTGGGGGCGCCGGCGGGACTTCGAGAGTGAGAAGTGAGAAGTAAGAAGTGAGAAGGGGGCTCCTTGTGTCGCGGAGCCCCTTTTCACGTCTCACGTCTCACTTCTCACTTCTCACTCCCGCATACCTCACTCCTGCATACACCGTTCTCGGCTGGCCCGGCGAGACGAAGCCGCCGGCGCGGATTTCCGGGTAGGCCTTGTCGAACAGGTTCCGGATGCCGAGCTCGAACGTGGCGGGGCCCGCGCGCACGTCGCCCGAGAGATGGAACAGAACGTACGCGGGGACCGACACGCCGGGCTCGTCGAAGGGCGTGTAGGGCCCGACCACGTTGCTGCTCGCGCGTACGTGCCAGACGCCGCGCGGCGGCGCGATGTCCACCGAGGTGATGCCGACGTACTTGGCCGTGTTGAAGACGGGCGTCCCCGAGAGGTTATCGCCGTCCGGGGTGATGAAGTCGCGGTACTTGGCGTCGGTGAAGGTCCAGTCGGCCGACAGGCGCACGGCCGGCGCCGGCTGCACGGCCAGCTCCACCTCCACGCCCCGCCGGCGGCTTTGGCCCCCGTTGGTCGTCTGGAGGGTGATGGGGTCGAACGTCTGCTCGTTGCTGACGTCGGTCTGGAAGAGTGCGACAGTACCCGAGACCCGCGCGAGGTCGAGCTTGAGCCCCGCCTCGTACGCCCAGCTGGTGATGAACGGAATCGCGGGGTCGCTGATCACGCCATCGGCCTGGCGGAATCCGCGCGAGACGTTGGCGTAGACCGCTCCGAGCCGGGGGAAGTGGTACAGCGCGCCCAGCTTCGGCGTGGCGACGGTCTTGGTGTCGGACGACGCGACGTTGCCCGCTGGACTGGAGCGGGTGCCGAAGGCGTCCACCCGCCCGCCGAGGTTGAGCCGAAAGTGCTGGGTAACGTCGAGGGACGACTGGAGGAAGAATCCCCAGGACAGCTGCCGCGCCGACACGAGGATCTGGGGGTCGGTCCGCACCCGCGCCGTCGTGAGCCAGTTCTGGAAATCGGCGTGGTCGAACCGTCCCTCCGCGCCGAAGGTCACCTGCGCGCGGTCGAGCGCCCAGGAGAGCGCCGAGGTGGCCCCGAAGCCGTAGCGCTTGTCCTCCTCTTCCGTCTGGCCGCCGGTGCCCTCTCCGGCGCCGGGCTCCGGAGGAATGGTGAGGAAGAGCTGCCACCGTCCCTGGGTCGCGTACACGGTCGAACGGAAGAGCAGATTGGAGCCGGCCACGACCCGCACGCTGACCCGCTCCTGTGCCCGCCGCTTGAAGCCGCCGTCGGTCGGATCGGAGACGACGTCGTAGTTGCGGGCGTCGAACTGGTCCACCGAGAGAAAGCCGGGCGAATTCCAGCCGCTGGCGTACAGCTCGAGCCCGGCGTCGAGCGTGGCGTTGGACGAGACGGTCCGCACCACGCGGGCGTGGAGCTGACCCAGGTCCCAGTCCGCGTGCGGCCGCCAGCCCCCGTCCCGCACGCCCCGGATGGCGAGGGTGGCGCCCGTCCTCTCGTCATCGCGCCCGGTGATGAACCCGCCTTCCAGGCGGCCGTACGAGCCGCCGTTCACCCACAGATCCGAGCCGTCGAAGCGCTCGAACGTGCGCACGTTCACGACCCCGGCGAGGGCGAAGTTGCCGAAGAGCGGGCTGGTCGGACCGCGGATGACCTCGACGTCGCGCACGGCCTGGGGAAAGAGCACGCTCCAGTCGTTGTAGCCCTCGGCGTGGCCGTTGACCGGCTCGTTGATCGGCACGCCGTCGATCCAGAGCGCAATGTCGGTGGAGTGGTCGGAGCTGAAGCCCCGGAGCGAGGCGTCGGACGCGAACCCGGGGCCCTGGCCCTGCTCGTGCACCTCGATGCCGCCGGCTTGGCGGAGCAGGTCCCACGCATCGGTGGCGGGAACCCGCTCAAGCGCCGCCTGCTGGAGGGTGGTGGTGAACCCGGGATCCTGGTGCTGCGCCGGAGCGGCCGTGACGGTCACTTCCTGGAGCGCGACCGGGGTGCGGGTGAGCGTGTCAGCCTGGTGATGCAGGCTGTCGGTGCGCGCCGGCTCCTGGGCGCGGGCGGTGTTCGCCGCGCCGCAGGCCGCGAGCAACAGCAAGAGACGTCTCATGACGGGCTCCGCTCGAGAGACTGGACCGGGCCGGCGCGCTGAAAGGCGCGGCCGGCGGGGAATCGTCAGGCGAGGCGGAACGGCGGGCCGAGCGGGAGGGGGAGGAGGTGGGGGACCCGGGCGACGGGGCGCGGCGCCCAAGGCGTCGCCAGTGGAGCGCAGCTTGCGACGACCGGCGTCGCAGCCTGGATGCCGGGCGCGCCGAAGTGGATGGAGCAGCCGCAGGCGGCGCCGCAGAGGTCGCAGCAGTGGTGGTGGCGCGCGGGGTCGTGGTGCGAGCCGTGGCAGTCGCCGGGATGGGCCGCCTGGGTCTCCGCGGCGGAGCCGGCGGGGATCGGGCCGCCCAGCGCCATCGTCGTGCTCATCGCGGGGAATGCGGCGAGCACGAGCGCGAGGACAGCGCGGCGGAGGAGCGTCGGCCGACGCATGCTAGGCAGCCGGGAACTTCCGGGCGTACGCGGCCATCGCCCGGTCGATCGCGGTCCGGGCGGCGGCGGCGCTCTCGAAGCCGCGGGTCTCGGTGTGGGTG
>DASWAI010000012.1:0-23461 GCA_036391215.1 Gemmatimonadales bacterium | reverse complement strand
TCGTCTCGGTGACCCTCGAGACGCCGCACCATCGCCGGGCGTTTCTCGCTCGGGTCGCGTCGCTCGCCGAGGTGCAGGAGTGTCACCACGTTACCGGCGACGACGACTACCTCCTCAAGGTGCGCTGCCGCGGGCCGGCCGACCTCGATCGCCTGCTCACGTCGCAGCTCAAGGGCGGCCCCGGCGTCGTGCGGACCCGCACGCTGGTCGTGCTTCGGTCGGAGAAGGAATCGGTCGGGTTCCCTCCGCTCGAGGCGCGGGAGTAGGTCCCATGGATGGCGGGCTGGTCGTTCGGGGCTTCCTGCTCGGCTTTGCCGTCGCCGCACCCGTAGGTCCGATCGGCGTCCTCGTAATCCGCCGAACGCTGGCCCTCGGGCCGCGGACCGGGTTCGTCTCGGGGCTCGGCGCCGCCACCGCCGACGCGGGGTATGGATGCGTTGCGGTGCTGGGACTGACTGCCGCGACCCACCTCCTGGTGGCCAACGCCCACTGGCTGCGCGGGGGCGGCGGACTCTTCCTCTGCTGGTTCGGGATCCGCACGCTGCTGGCCCCACCGGCTTCGCCGGGAGAGGCGAGCGGCTCCACGGGGGGACTCTGGACCGCCTATGCCTCCACGCTGCTCCTCACCGTCACCAACCCCATGACCATCCTGTCCTTCGCCGCGGCCTTCGCCGGGCTCGGGCTGGCCGACGGCGTGACCGAACCCGGGGCCGGGCTCCCGCTCGTGGCTGCGGTGTTTCTCGGGTCCCTGTGCTGGTGGGCCCTATTGAGTGGAGGCGTGGGCTTGCTGAGGGGGGCGATCGGGGCCAGAGCGCTCCGGGCAGTGAACTGGGCCGCGGGGCTGTTGCTCGTGGGCTTCGGGCTGATGGCCGTGGCCGGCCTCAGAAGGTGATGCCCGCCAGGACGGCCCAGACCCGGTTCTTCAGCGGGTCGTTTGCCAGGAGGTTGTTGAGGCCGATCGTTCGGCGCACTTCCAGTCTGAGGTAGGAGCCGCGCCAGGGATACTCCAACCCGCCGCCGACGATCGCGCTGAAATCGGTCCCGGCCAACGAGGGGTCCGTTCCGGCCCCGTCGCAGCGCTGTTGCTCGATGTTGTCCACGCCCTCCGCCTGGAGCTCGCAGCCCACGGACACCGCGAAGGAGCCACCGCCGAGCAGCACGGGCCGCAGGCGGCCGACCGGCAGGCTGAGCCGCGCCAGCAGGGGAACCTCGACGTAGATCAGCTGCACCGTCCCCACGGTCGTCCCCGTGGCGGTCTGGGTCGTAAGGCCGCCGCCTTTTCGGGAGAGCATCAGCTCGATTTGGCCGCTCAGCGGACCGGCGACCCGCCGCGACACGAAGCCGGCGATCAGGCTGCCGTCCCGGGAGTCGTTTTGGGCGCCTGCGGGCTGGAACCGGGCGCGGGAATAGCCGAGCTCGAAGCCGAGATGGGTGCCCGGCTCCGGAGCGCGGATTCCCCGTGGGAGCGCGCCCAGCAGCACTCCGATCAGGAGGTGAGTACAAGGGCGCCGGGACATGGCGCCCGGAAGCTAACTGCTAGGCGCTCCGCCGGGCGAGCACGGGCTCGGCCTCGGTGGATGCCCCCTGCAGATATGCGCTGCGTGCCGCCGCGACGAACGCCTCCGCACCCTTCGGCGCCACCTTGCGGAACAGCGGCAGATAGTGCGCCCACTCGACCAGGAGCGTACGCGCGCGGGGACTCGTGGTCTTCTCTTCGTGCTCCCGCACCAGGCGCCGCAACACCTCCTCGTCCTCGCCGTCGAGCTCCTCGAGGTCCACCATGTCGAAGTTGACCCGCTCCTGCAGCGTCCGGCTTTCGTCCAGCACGTAGGCGACCCCGTTCGACATGCCGGCCCCGAGGTTCCGGCCCGCGCGCCCGAGCACGACCACGATGCCGCCGGTCATGTACTCGCAGCAGTGGTTGCCCGCTCCCTCGATGACCGCGATCGCGCCGGAGTTGCGCACCCCGAAGCGGTCGCCGGCCTGGCCGGCCGCGAAGAGCTTGCCGCCGGTCGCGCCATAGAGGACCGTATTGCCGAGAATGAGATGCTGGTGGGTCGCATCGGCGTAGGCGGCGCGCCGGTACGGCCGGATCGTGATCTCCCCGCCGCTCAGGCCCTTCCCCACGTAGTCATTGGCCTCGCCTTCGAGGTCGAGGTGCATGCCCGGGCTCAGGAACGCGCCGAAGCTCTGGCCCGCCGGGCCGTGGAAGCGGAGTCGGATCCGGCCCTCGGGCAGGCCCGCGTCGCCGAAGCGGGTCGCGATGACGCCGGCGACCCGGGCGCCGACGGCGAGGTGGTGGTTCCGGACCTCGTAGTTACCGGTGAACGGCAGGCCGCTCTCCAGATACGGCTGCAGCTCCTGCAGGATCTCGTCGTCGAGGCAGGTCATGCCGGGACGGTCGTTGCGCTCCTGCGCCCGCCGCAGCGCCACCGGGTGCTCCGGGCTGTGCGGCGCGGAGAGCAGCATGGACAGGTCCAGCATCTGGGCCCGGGGTACCTCCGGGTGCTCGACCCGCTCCAGCAGGTCGTTGCGCCCGACGATCTCGTCCAGCGAGCGGAACCCCATCGAGGCCAGGATCTCGCGCACTTCCTCCGCGAGCAGCGTGAAATACGTGATGACCTGCTCGGCCGTGCCCTTGAACTTGGCGCGGAGGTCGGGCCGCTGGGTGGCGATCCCGGTCGGGCAGGTGTTGAGGTGGCACTGGCGTGCCATGGCGCACCCGATGGCCACCAGGGCCGCGGTGCCGAACCCGTACGCCTCCGCCCCGAGCAGCGCGGCGATAACGACGTCACGTCCGGTCTTGAGGCCGCCGTCGGTCCGCACCTCGATCCGGTGCCGGAGCCCGTTTCGCACCAGCGTGGCCTGCGCCTCCGCCAGACCGAGCTCCCAAGGCGAGCCCGCGTGCTTGATGGATGACAGGGGCGAGGCGCCGGTGCCCCCGTTGTGGCCGGCGATGAGCACGTAGTCGGCATACGCCTTCGCCACGCCGGCCGCGACGGTGCCCACGCCAGCCTCGGCCACCAGCTTGACGCCCACTCGGGCGGCCGGGTTGACCGTCTTGAGATCGTGGATCAGCTGGGCGAGATCCTCGATCGAATAGATGTCGTGGTGCGGTGGCGGCGAAATGAGCTGGATGCCGGGCACCGCGTGCCGGAGCCGGGCGATCAGCTCGGTCACCTTGTGGCCGGGCAGCTGGCCGCCTTCGCCGGGCTTGGCACCCTGCACGATCTTGATCTCGAGCTCCTCCGCCCGGACCAGGTATTCGGCCGTGACCCCGAAGCGGGCCGACGCCACCTGCTTGATGCGGTTGTCCAGCCGGTCCCCGTTGGGGAGCGTGCGGTAGTTGGCGGGGTCTTCTCCGCCTTCCCCCGAGTTGGACTTGGCCCCCATCCGGTTCATGCCCACCGAGAGCACCGAATGCGCCTCGGGCGAGAGCGCCCCGAGCGACATCGCCGACGAGATGAATCGGCGCCGGATGCCTTCGGCCGGCTCGACCTCGTCGATGGGGACCGGCGTCCCCGCCCTGATGGCGAGCAGGTCCCGCGGACCGGCGGGGCGGCGGTACCCGTTCTTGGTCAGATAGGCGGCGTAGGCTTCCGGCGTGCCGGCCTTCACGGCCTGCTGCAGCGCCACGACGATCGGCGGGGCCCACCCGTGATCTTCGCCTTCCTTGCGGAAGCGAACCCGGCCGTAGTCGGGCAGGGCGCCGCTGCTCTCCGCCGTCCGCGCGTACGCTGCGCGATGGCGGAGCAGCACGTCGTCGGCGACCTCCTCGAATCCGATCCCCCCAATCGGCGAGGCCGTGCCCGCGAAGCACGTGTCGATGATCTCGGCGCCGAGCCCCAGGGCCTCGAAGATCTGCGCGCCGCAATAGGACGACAGGGTGGAGATGCCCATCTTCGAGAGGATCTTGAGCAGCCCTTTCTCGGCGGCCGCCCGGAACCGCAGGCGCGCCTCGGCCGGGGTCGGCCGGCCGGGGTCGGCGGCCTCGCGGCGGCCCTCGTGCCCGTCGGCTGAGAACAGGGCATCGACGCTGGCCAGGGCCAGCCACGGATGGACCGCCTCCGCCCCGTATCCGAACAGGGTGGCGAAATGGTGGATGTCGAGCGCGTCGCCGGCTTCGGCCACGAGCCCGACCCGGGCCCGGAGCCCCCGCTCCACGAGGTGCTGTCGGACGGCGCCGACGGCGAGGAGCATGGGGATCGGGGCCCGCTGCTCGTTGGCGGCCCGGTCGCTGATCACCAGGATGCGCGCCCCCCGGCGGACCGCGCGTTCGGCCGCCCGGCGGAGGCTCACGAGCGCGGGGAGCAGCCCTTCCGGGCCTGCGGCCGGATCCCAGAGGGCGTCGATCGTGACCGCCGAGAAGCCGGCCACGTTGTGGAGCGCGGCCATCTCCTCCGGGAGCATGATGGGGTGCTCGATCCGGAGCATGCGCGCGTAGCTCGGCCGCTCGAGCAGGGGTGACTCGCGCCGGCCGAGGTGCACGCGCAGCGACATCACCATGGACTCGCGGAGCGAATCGATGGGCGGGTTGGTGACCTGCGCGAAGCGCTGGCGGAAGTAGGCGTATACGCTGGGCGCCGTCTTGGCGAGCGGCGGGATCGGCGTGTCGTCGCCCATGCTCCAGACCGCGTCCGCCCCACTCGCGCCCATCGGCTCCAGCCCGTACCGGAGGTCCTCGAACCCGTAGCCGAATGCGCGCTGCGTGCGCTCGAGGTCCTCAGGCTCCGGGCCGGGCGGGACCCGGGACGGGTCGGGCTCGAGCCGGGCCATGTACCGCGCGACCCACCGGGCGTACGGCCGGCGGCCGGCGACCTCGAGCTTGGCATCGAGGTTCCGGATGACTTCGCCCCGGCGGGTATCGACGAGCAGCACTTCGCCCGGCCCGACCTTGCCGCTCTCGGTCACCTCGTGGGGGTCGAAGTCCACCAGCCCGACCTCGGAGCCCGCCGTCACCAAGCCGTCGCTCCGCACCTTGTAGCGGCAGGGCCGGAGCCCGTTCCGGTCCACGATCGCGCCGGCGAGGACGCCATCGGAGAACGCCACGGCCGCGGGGCCATCCCATGGCTCGTGCACGCACTGGTGGTACTCGTAGAAGGCCTTGATCGAGGGATGCAGGTCGGGATACTTCTCCCAGGCCTGCGGAATCATCATCATGAGCGTGTGGACCGGGTCGCGGCCCGACCGCACGAACAGCTCCATCGCGTTGTCCAGGCTCGCCGAGTCGCTCCCCTCCGGCCAGATCACGTCCCGAATGCGCCCGACCCGCGTGCCCCAGAGCGGGGAGTCGAGCATGGGCTGCCGCATGGCCATGGCATTGCGGTTGCCCCACAAGGTGTTGATCTCGCCGTTGTGGGCGAGCAGCCGGAACGGCTGGGCCAGCGGCCAGCTGGGCAGCGTGTTGGTCGAGTAGCGCTGGTGGAAGACCGCGATGGCCGTCTCGTACTCGGGATACCGGAAGTCGGTGTAGAACACCGGCAACTGGGTCCCGGCGAGGAGGGCCTTGTAAACGATGGTGCGGCAGGAGAGCGAGCAGACGTAGAACCCGGCGAGGCCGGCCTCCGCCGCGCGGCGCTCCATCTCCCGCCGCGCGAGGTAGAGCGCGCGCTCCCAGCTCTCTTCATCGCCCGCGCCGGCAGGCATGCCCACGAACGCCTGCCGGATGACCGGCGAGGACGCACGCGCCGTCGGGCCGAGCGCGGCCGGGTTGACCGGCACGTCCCGCCAGCCGAGGAACGGGACATCGTCCTCGGCAAAGACCTGCTCGACGATTCCGGTGGCCCGGGCGAGCCCGTCGGCGTCCGCCGGCAGGAAGAAGGCGCCCACGCCGAAGGGCCGGCCGGGCTGGAGCCGCAAGCCGAGCCGATAGGCGTCCCGGAAGAAGAGGCGGTGGGGGATCTGGGTGAGGAGCCCCGCTCCGTCTCCGGAATTGTCGGTCGACGCCGCGCCGCGGTGGGCGACCCGGGCCACCGCCTCCAGCGCCATGGTGACGACCTCGTGCGAGCGCGCGCCCGACGCGCGGGCGACGAAACCCGTGCCGCAGGCGTCGTGCTCACGATAGGGATCGAGGGCGGCTCCGCCGGTCGCTGCGTGGGGGCTCGAGGAACGGGAACTGGCCGGACGGATCCGCTGCCCGGATTCGGCCATGGTACCTCCGCTGGGGTGGCCCTCGGCCGGCCGGAGAGGCCGGTGCAGGGGCAACAAAAAAGGCCCGCTCGTTCAGGGAGCGGGCCGGGTCCGTTACATGCGCGCTGGCGCTACCCGGTCGCTCCCACGGAGCAGGCGAGAATAAGGTTGACGGCGACCGGGACGAGCGTTTCACGCATCATGCTGAAATCTTATGCAGCCGAACGAGCGTCGTCAAGCCGCGTCCCAGGCCCGCTCCCCCTTGACGCCTGAACCAGCCGTGGGTAGCCTTAGCGTTCGGCAGCATAAACAACCGACACCACCGGCGCTCATGTCCCAGCAGCTCGTCCTTATCCTCGTCCTCAGCCTTCTGCTCGTGCTTATCGAGCGGGGGATCCGCGGCGTGCCGGGCGAGACAGCGTAAGGCCTAAGTCTCAGACGAATCAACCCAGCGCCGCGGACCCCCAGGGTTCGCGGCGCTTCGCGTTTCAGGCACCAATCTAGGGATGGGGCATCAATGGCAAGCGACGTCATCGTTTTCGACACGACCCTCCGGGACGGCGAGCAGGCGCCCGGCAACAGCCTGAGCGCCGAGGAGAAGGTCCGGCTCGCCCGCCAGCTCGACGCCCTCGGGGTGGACGTGATCGAGGCGGGGTTCCCCGCGGCGTCGGATGGGGATTTCCGCAGCGTCCGCGACGTCGCCGCGGAGGTGCGCCGGCCGGTCGTGGCCGGCCTCGCCCGGTGCGTGGAGCGGGACATCGATCTCGCCGGCGACGCGCTCCGGGGAGCGGGTCGATCCCGGATTCACGTGTTCCTGTCGACGTCCGACCTCCACCTGCGCGAGAAGCTGCGGATCGACCGGGACGAGGCGCTCGAGATGACCCGCCAGGGGGTGCGGCGGGCCCGCTCGTACACGGACGATGTCGAGTTCTCCGCCGAAGACGCGAGCCGAACCGATCCGGACTTCCTCTGCCGGGTGGTCGAGGTCGCGATCGCCGAGGGCGCCACCACGATCAACCTCCCCGACACGGTCGGGTATGCCCTTCCGGCCGAGTACGCGGCGATGTTCCGCTCGGTCCGGGAGCGGGTGCCGGGCGCCGAGCGCGTGACCTTCAGCGCCCATTGCCATGACGACCTGGGTCTGGCGGTCGCGAATTCGATCGCGGCGGTGCAGGCGGGTGCGCGACAGGTTGAGTGCACGGTGAACGGCATCGGCGAGCGGGCGGGCAACGCGGCCCTCGAGGAGCTGGTCATGGCCGCCGTGGTCCGGCCGCAGCTCGGCTTCCGGACGAACATCGTGACCCAGGAGATCTACCGCACCAGCCAGCTGCTGTCGTATCTCACGGGCGCCTTTCCCCAGCCCAACAAGGCGATCGTGGGCCGCAACGCCTTTGCGCACGAGGCCGGCATCCACCAGCACGGGATGCTCCGCAACGGCGAGACCTACGAGATCATCCGGCCCGAGACCGTCGGCATCCCCAAGTCCACTCTGGTGCTCGGGAAGCACTCCGGGCGGCACGCGCTGGAGCAGCGTTTCCGGGAGCTCGGCTATGAGCTGGACGCGGACAAGCTGACCGAGATCTACCGGCAGTTCACCGCGCTGGCGGACCGGAAGCGCGCGATCCTCGACGAGGACCTGCTCGCCTTGCTCCACGACTCGTTCCACGACGCGCCCGAGGAATACCAGCTGACCCACCTCGAAGTCGTCTGCGGCGGCGTGCCGGCCACCGCCACCGTGCGCCTGAGCGGGCCCTGGGCGGGGGAGCGGAGCGCCAAGGCCAGCGGCGACGGGCCGATCGCGGCGGCGTTCACCGCGATCAGCGAGATCCTGCGCCGGCAGGTGGAGGTGATCAGCCTCCAGCTCCGCTCGGTGACGCCGGGGCGGGACAGCGTGGGCCAGGTGTTCCTCCAGGCCCGGGTGGACGGAAAGTCGCTGAGCGGGCAGGGTGCCTCCACCGACATCGTCGAGGCGAGCGCCCGGGCCCTCGTCCACGCGCTCAACAAGTCGCGCCATGCCGATCGGCTGGAGTCGAGCGCGCTGAACGCGAGCTACCTGTGGGGGGTGTGATGGGCAAGGGGTACGGCTCGTGACCGAAGTCCTGACCGGCGCCCAGTTGATGTGCCGCGTCCTGCTGGAGCAGGGCGTGGAGCTGATGTTCGGGTATCCCGGCGGCGCGATCATGCCGTTCTACCATGCGCTCCCGGAGTATCCGGCGCTCCGGCACGTGCTGGTGCGGCACGAGCAGGCGGCGGCGCACGCGGCGGACGGGTTCGCCCGGGCGAGCGGCCGGCCGGGCGTCTGCGTGGCGACGTCCGGCCCCGGTGCCACCAACCTCGTGACCGGCCTCGCCACCGCCCACATGGACAGCTCGCCGGTGGTCGCGATCACTGGCCAGGTCTCGCGGAACATGATCGGCCGGGATGCCTTCCAGGAGACGGACATCATCGGGATCACCCAGCCCATCACGAAGCACAACGTGCTGGTGGAGGACGTGGCCGCCCTCGCGGACACGCTGCGGGAAGCGCTGGGCATCGCGCAGGAGGGCCGGCCCGGCCCCGTGCTGGTGGACGTGCCGAAGGATGTGCAGAACCAGAAGACGACGTACACGCCGGGCGCCCCGGCGTCCCCGGCCCGGCGCCCGGCGCCGGACGCCGGCGACTGGTCGGCGGAGCTGAGCCGCGCCGCCCGGCTGATCGGCGAGGCCCGCCGGCCGCTCATCATGGCGGGGCACGGGGTCCTGCTCGCGGGCGCTTACGATGAGCTGCGCTGCCTGGCCGAGCGGACCGGTATGCCTGTCATCACGACGCTTCTCGGCATCAGCGGGTTCCCCGAATCGCACCCCCTGCACCTCGGCATGCCGGGCATGCACGGCGAGGTGCACGTGAACCGCGCCATCCAGCACGCCGACCTGATCGTCGGCGTGGGACTCCGCTTCGACGACCGGGTGACGGGCAACACCGCGGCCTTCGCACCCCGCGCCAAGATCATCCATATCGAGCTGGACCCGTCCGAAGTCGGGAAGAACGTGCCCGCCGAGGTGGCGCTGGTGGGCGACTGCCGCGACGTGCTGCGCCAGCTGCTGCCGCTGGTTCGGCCGCGGGAATCCACGGCGTGGCGGGCGGAGATCGAGGGCTTCGCCCGGCTGCGGCCGGGCCACTACCGCGGCGACCTCTCGCCCGAGGGGATCCTGCGCACGCTGGACGACGTGATGGAGGGACAGTGCACCATCGTGTCGGACGTGGGCCAGCACCAGATGTGGGTCGCGAAGCTCTTCCCCTACGAGCGGCCGAACACGCACATCACCTCGGGCGGGCTCGGCACCATGGGGTTCGCCGTGCCCGCGGCCATGGGGGTGCGGCTGGCGCGGCCGGAGGAGCCGGTCTGGGCGATCTCCGGCGACGGCGGCTTCCAGATGAACATGCAGGAGATCGCCACCATGGTGCAGGAGCGCATCCCCGTGAAGATGGCCATCTTCAACAACGGCTACCTCGGGATGGTGCGCCAGTGGCAGCAGTTCTTCCACGGGCGGCGGTATTCGGCCACGCCGATCTGGAGCCCGGATTACGTGAAGCTCGCGGAAGCCTACGGCGTGCCGGGCTGGCGGGTGGCGGAGGCCGGCTGCGCGGCGGACGCGGTGCGGGCGGCAATCGCGGTGCCGGGGCCGGCGCTGGTCGAGTTCGTCATCGAGCAGGAGGCGAACGTCTTCCCGATGATCCCGCCCGGCGCCTCTCTCTCGGAGCCAATCGAGGGCGAGCCGGCGCCGCTGGTGCCGGCATGACGGGCTGTCAGACCATCTCGGTGCTGCTCAAGCAGGAGCTGGTGATCTTGAACCGCGCCTTCGGAATGCTCCGGCGGCGCAACCTTCCAATCAAGAGCATCGCGGTGGGGCCGAGCGCCTCGCCGGGGCTCGTGAGGCTGACGATCATGATGCAGACGGACCAGGCGACGGCGGACCGGACGGCGAAGCAACTCGACAAGGTGGTCGGCGTGCGGGAGGTCGCCGCGTTCCCGGCCCACGAGGCCGTAGCCCGCGAACTCGCCCTGGTGAAAGTCCGCCCGGGCGAGGCGCGGTATGCCGAGCTGCTCGACGTGGCGCTCCTCTACAAGGCCGCCATCGTGGACGAGGCGCCCGATGCCCTCATCCTCGAGGTGAGCGGCTCCGAGGCCTTCGTCCTGTCCTTTCTGCGGGCGCTCGAGCGCTTCGAGGTCGTGGAAGTGGCGCGGAGCGGCGCCGTGGCCCTCGAGCGCGCCCAGAACGCGCCCCAGTTCACGCTTACGCCGGAGACCCTCTGATGGCGACGCCCCGCATCTTCTACGACTCCGACGCCGACCGGGCTCGCCTCCTCGGGCGGACGTTCGCCATCATCGGCTTCGGCAGCCAGGGCCATGCCCATGCGCTCAACCTCCGGGACAGCGGAGCGACGGTCATGGTCGGGCTCAGGCAAGGCGGCGGGTCATGGGCCAAGGCGGCTGCGGCCGGTCTCGACGTCCGGCCGGTCGCCGAGGCGGCAAAGGCCGCCGACGTGATCATGATGCTGGTGCCGGATCAGGACGGCCGCGCCGTCTACGAGTCCGGCGTGGCCGCCGGCCTCGCGCCCGGCAAGACCCTCATGTTCGCCCACGGCTTCAACGTGCACTACGGCGAGATCGCGCCGGCGAAGGGCGTGGACGTCTCGATGGTGGCGCCCAAGTCGCCGGGGCATCTGGTCCGGAGCGAGTTCGAGGCCGGCCGGGGCGTGCCGGCGCTGGTCGCGGTGCACCAGGATGCCGGCGGCGAGGCGCTCGGGAACGCCCTGGCCTACGCCGCGGGCATCGGCTGCACCCGCGCCGGCGTGCTCCAGACCACGTTCCGCGAGGAGACCGAGACCGATCTGTTCGGCGAGCAGGCGGTGCTGTGCGGGGGCGCCACCGCGCTGGTCAAGGCGGGCTTCGAGACGCTCGTCGGCGCGGGGTACTCCCCGGAGATGGCCTACTTCGAGTGCCTGCACGAGCTCAAGCTGATCGTCGACCTCATGTACCGCGGGGGGCTCGGCTTCATGCGCTATTCGATCAGCGACACCGCGGAGTATGGCGACTACACCCGCGGCCCCCGGCTGATCACGGCGGAGACCCGGGCGGAGATGCAGCGCATTCTGGCCGAGATCCAGGACGGCCGCTTCGCCCGCGAGTGGCTGGCGGAGAACGGGGCCGGCCGGCCGAATTTCGAGCGGATGCGGCAGGCGGATCGCGACCACCCGATCGAGCAGGTGGGTCGCAAGCTCCGCGCGATGATGCCGTGGTCCGAGGAAGCCGCGGCGGCGCGGGAGCGGGGGACCGGCGGCCGGCGCGAGACCCCGGAGTCCCGGGCGGCGGCGCCGGCGGGCGCCCCCGTGGCACGGTAGGCATGGCTCGCACGCTGTTCGAGAAGGTCTGGGCGAGTCACGTCGTCCACCAGCCCGACGGCGGGCCGGCGCTGCTCTACGTGGACCTGCATCTGGTCCACGAGGTGACGTCGCCCCAGGCCTTCGACGGGCTGCGGCTGGCCGGCCGCCCGGTGCGGCGGCCGGCGCGCACGCTCGCCACGGTGGATCACAACGTGCCGACCGGCGACCGGCGGCTTCCTATCGCGGATCCGATCGCGGCCAGGCAGGTCGGCGTGCTCGGGCGGAACGCCCGGGACTTCGGGATCGAGCTGTTCGGGCTGGACTCGCCGGAGCAGGGTATCGTGCACGTGATCGGGCCCGAGCTGGGGGCGACCCAGCCGGGCATGACCATCGTCTGCGGCGATTCGCACACCTCGACCCACGGGGCCTTCGGGGCGCTCGCGTTCGGCATCGGCACCAGCGAGGTGGAGCACGTGCTGGCCACCCAGTGCCTGGTCCAGCTCAAGCCGCGGACGATGGAGGTCCGTTTCACCGGCCGCCCGGCCTCGGGCGTGACGCCCAAGGACTTCATTCTCGCCCTCATCGGCCGGATCGGCACCGACGGCGCGTCGGGGCACGTGATCGAGTACACCGGCGACGCGGTGCGCGCGCTCTCGATGGAAGGCCGAATGACGATCTGCAACATGTCGATCGAGGCCGGTGCGCGGGCCGGGATGATCGCGCCGGACGACACCACGTTCGCCTACCTCAAGGGGCGCCCGCGCGTGCCGTCCGACCGCGCATGGGATGAGGCGGTGGCTGCGTGGCGCGGCCTCGCCAGCGACCCGGGCGCCGGCTACGACCGCGAAATCCTGGTGGACACCGCCGCGCTCGCTCCCCAAGTCACGTGGGGCACCAACCCCGGGATGGTCACCGACATCACCGGCCGGGTGCCGGACCCCCGCGACTACGAGCGGGACAGCGACCAGCGCGCCGCGGAGCGGGCGCTCGAGTACATGGGCCTGGCGCCGGGAACCCCGCTCGAGGGCGTGCCGGTGGACCGCGTCTTTCTGGGCTCCTGCACCAACGCCCGGATCGAGGACCTGCGGGCCGCGGCCTCGGTCGTGCGCGGGCGCCGCGTCTCGAGCAGCGTACGGGCCATGGTCGTGCCGGGCTCGATGCGGGTGAAAGCGGCCGCGGAGGCCGAGGGTCTGGACCGCGTGTTTCGCGAGGCGGGGTTCGAGTGGCGGAACGCCGGCTGCTCCATGTGCCTCGGGATGAACGACGATATCCTGGCCAGCGGCGAGCGGTGCGCCTCCACCTCGAACCGGAACTTCGAGGGCCGGCAGGGAAAGGGCGGACGGACGCATCTGATGAGTCCGACCATGGCGGCGGCCGCCGCCATCGCCGGGCGGCTGGTCGACGTGCGGGAGTTCCTGGGGAGTGAGAAGCAAGAAGTGAGAAGTGAGAGGTAAGAAGTGAGAGGTGAGAGGTAAGAGGGACGCAGTCGAGGACGGAACCTCCTCCCCGGACTCCCTGCGGACCTCTTACTTCTCACGTCTCACCTCTTACCTCCCACCGCCCTCTACTGGGGAGACGAATGCGGGCCTTCACTGTCCACACCGGTCGGGTGGCCGCGCTGCCGCGGGTGAACGTGGACACCGATCAGATCATCCCGAAGCAGTTCCTGAAGCGGGTGGAGCGTACCGGCTTCGGCGAGTTCCTGTTCTTCGACTGGCGCTACCGGCCCGACGGCTCTCCCGATCCCGGCTTCGAGTTGAACCGCCCGGCCGCCCGCGGCGCCTCGGTGCTTCTGGCCGGCTCCAATTTCGGTTGTGGCTCCTCGCGTGAGCACGCCCCCTGGGCGCTCGCGGAGTACGGGTTCCGTGCCATCGTCGCGCCGTCCTTCGCCGACATCTTCTACAGCAACTGCTGCCAGAACGGACTGCTTCCGGTCCGGCTGGCCGAGGCGGAGATCGCCGAGCTGTTCCGGCGGGCGGACGCGGCGCCCGAGGGTTACGAGCTGACCGTGGACCTCGAGCGCCAGCGCGTGACCGATGGGGCGGGCTTCGAGGCCACGTTCGCCATCGATCCGTACCGGCGGGAGATGCTGCTTCGCGGCCTGGACGAGATCGGCCGCACGCTCCTGGAGGAGCCGATGATCACCGCGTTCGAGCGGGGACGCGAAGCGGTGCGGAGGCCGGCGTGAAGCGGTTCCGCCTCGTGGTGCTCCCGGGCGATGGGATCGGCCCGGAGGTGACGGCGGAGGCACTCCGCGCGCTGGCCGTGGTCGGCGACTTGTTCGGCTACCGGTTCGACGTCGCGGAGCATGCCATCGGCGCGACCGCCGTCGCCCGCTTCGGCGAGCCGTTCCCGGCCGCCACGCGGGAGGCCGTCACCCAGGCGGAGGCGGTCCTCCTCGGCGCCGTCGGCGATCCGGCACTCGACCGCGCGCCGCGGCATCAGCGCCCGGAGGCGGGCCTCCTTGCGCTGCGGAAGCTGCTGGGCGTGTATGCCAACCTGCGGCCGGTGGCGGTGCATCCGGCGCTGGCACACGCCTCGCCCCTCCGGCCGGAGCGGCTCGCCGGCGTGGATCTGCTGATCGTGCGCGAGCTCACCGGCGGGCTCTACTACGGCGAGCCCCGGGGGCGGGACGAGACCAGCGGCGTGAACACGCTGCGGTACTCCGCGGCGGAGGTGGAGCGGGTGGCGAGGGTCGCCTTTCAGGCGGCCCGGGGCCGGCGGCGGCGGGTGACGTCGGTGGACAAGGCGAACGTGCTGGAGGTCTCCCAGCTCTGGCGGGACGTCGTGACGCGGGTGGCGTCCGAGTATCCGGACGTGACGCTCGAGCACCTGTATGTGGACTATGCGGCGATGCGGCTGGTGGCGAATCCCGCGTCGATCGACGTGCTCGTCACCGAGAACCTATTCGGCGACATCCTGAGCGACGAGGCGGCGGTCCTGGCCGGCTCGCTCGGCCTGCTGCCGTCGGCATCGCTGGGCGAGGGCCCGGGCCTGTTCGAGCCGGTGCACGGCTCCGCGCCCGACATCGCGGGGCGCGGCATCGCCAACCCGGTCGGGGCTATCGCGTCGGCGGCAATGCTCCTCCGCCATGGGCTCGGGCTCGCGGATGCCGCCGAGGCGCTCGACCAGGCCGTGCGCTCCGTACTCGACGCCGGCGGCCGGACCCGAGACCTCGCCCGCCCGGGCGAGCCGAGCCTCGGGACGCGGGAATTCGGCGAGCGGGTGGTGCGGGCGCTGCGAGGCGATACGGACGCCGGCGGTGCGACGGCCAAGGGGCAGGCCGCCGCGGCGTCCTAGCCCTCAGGGCGCCGCGGCGGGCGGTGCCGGTTCCTCGTCGAGCCAGCGGCGCCAGGCGTCGAAGTTGAACGGCCGCCCGAGGTAGCGCCGGACGATGTCGGCGGCGGGCATGGAGCCGCCCGGCGCCAGGACCAGGTCCCGGTAGCGCTTCCCGACCCCCGGCGCGAGCAGCCGGGAGCGGTCGAAGGTGCTGAAGAGGTCCTTCGCGATCACCAGCGACCACATGTAGGTGTAGTAGATCGCCGAATACCCGGTCAGGTGGCCGAACGCCGCTTCGAAATGGGTGTCCGGCATCGCCGGGAACGGCTCGTACGCCGCCTGGGTCGCGAGCACGAGGGAGTCCGGAGTCCAGGTGCCGGGCGGCCGGTCGTGCAGGCCCAGCGAGATGCGGGCGTACGCCATCTGGGTCCGGACGCCGAGCGCCTTCCCGAAATCGGTCGCCCGGTTCATGCTCGCGACCAGCGCGGCGGGAATCGGCTCGCCGGTCTGGTAGTCCTTCGCGAACGACGCCAGCGTCGCGGGGTCGCGCATCCACTCCTCGAGCATCTGCGACGGGGCCTCGACGAAATCCCACTCGGTCCTGATGCCGGCGACGCCCACCCACCGGTGCCGCGAGGCGACCAGGTGGTGGATCAGGTGCCCGAACTCGTGGAAGACCGTCCGCACGTCCTCCGGATCCATCAACCCGGGATCCCCCGGGATGCCACCCGGCAGATTGCAGACGAGCGCGGCTTCGGGGAGCTGGCGGAACGTGCCCGTACGCACGGCGAACGTGGCCGCGTGGCTGAACTTGCCGGGGCGGGGGTGCATGTCGAAGTAGAACCGGCCGGTCACCTTCCCGTTCTCCAGCATCTCGAATGCGTGCACCGACGGGTCCCACACGGGCACGCCCTCGACCTGCCGGAAGCGCACGCCGAAGATGCGCGCGGCGACGTCGAGGATTCCCTGCTCGACCCGGTCGTACGGGAAATAGCGGCGCGCCTGCTGGGCGTCGAAGCCGTACTGCTCCCGCCGCACCACTTCCGACCAGTAGCGGCGCTCCCAGCGATTGATCGCGGTCGCCCCGGGGACGTCCTGTTGCTTCCGCCGGAGCAGCACGGCGTACTCGCGGGCGGCGGCGGGCCCCGAGGCTTCGACCACGCGGTCGATGAACTCGGACGCGTTGCGCCCGGACCCGATCATCTTGTCCGCGGTGACGTAGTCCGCCCAATCGGCGAAGCCGAGGAGCCTCGCCAGCTCGTAGCGCGTCTCGAGCAGGCTGTCGAGCACCGGCATGTTCTGCGGCCAGGCGCGGTTGTCGAAGGCGAGGGTGAGCCGGTGGCGGAGGGAGTCGCTGGCCGCGTAGTTGAGAACCGGAAATACGTCCGGATACTGGGTCGTGATCCGGACCAAGCCGTCCGGACCAGCGGGGTGTCGCACGATGAAGTCCGCCGGAAGTCCGGCCAGCTCGACCGGGGCGGCCGCGACCGTGTCCACGTCGTCCCGGATGTTGCGCTCGAAGGTCTGTGACAGCGCCACGAGCCGGTCGCGCAGCGTCCTCACCCGCGCCCGCGTGGAGTCGTCCCGATCCACGCCCGCCAAGCGGAACGCCCGGAGCGTCTTCTCGGCATAGAATCGGGTCTCCCGGTCGGCGCCGCGGAGGTCGATCGCGCGGAGCGCGTCGTACACGGGGCGGCTCAGCGAGAGCTCGGTGGTGAACGCGCTCACCTCCTGGCTCGCCTGCTCGGCGGCCTGGCGCACCGGGAGGTCCGGGTGCACCTCCCGGATGAGACCGGCTTCCCGGCCTGCCGCGTCGGTCTGCCGCACGATGTCGTCGTAGGGGACGAGCGTGTTCACCACCGTTCGCCGGCCTTTCACGGCGAGCAGGCGATCCCAGCTCCGCCGGGCCGCGGCGATGCGCCCGGCGGTGCGGGCGGCGAACCCGGCGGAGTCGGGCCGGCCGGTCCAGAACGGCGGGTCGGCCCGGGTCTGGGCGGCGACCGGCGCGATTCCCAGGGCGATGGTGCAGGCTGCGGCCAGCGCCACGATCCGTGCGGCCGGCATGGTGCCCCCTCTGCGTGCGCGTCTCAGAGATCGGTAACCGCGCCCAGGCTCGCGCTGGAGACGAGCTTGGCGTACTTGTGCAGCACCCCGGCCGTGTACCGCGGGGGTCGGGGACGCCACGCCGAGCGGCGCCGGGCCAGGACGTCGTCGGGCACGTCGAGCTGGAGGAGCCGTCGGTCGGCATCGATCGTGATCGTGTCACCCTCCTCGACCAGGGCAATCGCGCCGCCGACGGCGGCCTCGGGGGCCACGTGCCCCACCACCATGCCGTAGGTCCCGCCGGAGAAGCGGCCGTCCGTGATGAGCCCTACCGAGTCGCCCAGCCCGGCGCCGATGATGGCCGAGGTCGGGGCCAGCATCTCCCGCATGCCGGGGCCGCCCCTGGGCCCCTCGTACCGGATGACGAGCACGTCCCCGGGACGGATCGCCCCGGCCAGGATGGCGTCGAGGCACGCTTCCTCGGACTCGAAGACCCGGGCCGGGCCGCTCATCCGATGGGTCTTGATCCCGGTGATCTTGGCGACGGCCCCCTCGGCGGCGAGGTTGCCGCGCAGGATGGCCAGGTGCCCCTCCGGATAGACCGGCCGGCCCCACGGCCGGATGACTTCCTGGTCGGCCCGGGGCTCGTCGGGCACGTCGCGGAGGGCCTCGGCCACGGTCTCGCCCGTGATCGTGAGGGCGCCGCCGTGCAGTCGGCCGTGCACGAGCAGCATCTTCATCACCTGGGGCACGCCCCCCGCCTGGTGCAGGTCGGTCGCGACAAAGCGGCCGGAGGGCTTCAGCTCGGCGAGGACCGGCACCCGAGCCCGGATCGTCTCGAAGTCGTCGAGCGCGAGCGGCACCCGCGCGGCGCGAGCGATCGCGAGCAGGTGGAGCACGGCGTTGGTGGATCCGCCCAGGGCCATGACCACGGCGATCGCGTTCTCGAACGCCTCGCGCGTGAGGATCCGGCTGGGCCGGCGGTCCGCCCTGACGGCCTCCATGAGCACCTCGGCCGACCGGGCCGCGCTTTCCTCTTTCTCGGCGTCCTCGGCCGCCATGGTGGACGAGCCGGCCAGGCTCATGCCCATCGCCTCGATCGCGGACGACATGGTGTTGGCCGTGAACATGCCGCCGCAGGAGCCCCGGCCGGGACAGGCGTGCCGCTCCACGGCCAGCAGCTCCTCCCGGCTGATGCGGCCCGCGCTGAACTCTCCCACCGCCTCGAAGGCGCTCACCACCGTGAGGTCCCGGCCGGCCAGGTGGCCGGGCTTGATGGTGCCCCCATAGACGAAGACGGCGGGGATGTCCATCCGGGCCATTGCCATCAGGGCGCCCGGCATGTTCTTGTCGCAGCCGCCGACCGCCAGCACGCCGTCCATGCTCTGTGCCTGGCAGGCGGTCTCGATCGCGTCGGCGATGACCTCGCGCGAGACCAGGGAGTACTTCATGCCCTCCGTCCCCATGGAGATCCCGTCGCTCACGGTGATCGTGCCGAAGAGCTGGGGCATGCCGCCCGCCCCGTGCACGGCGACCTCGGCCCGGCGGGCGAGGACGTCGAGGCCGGCGTTGCAGGGCGTGATCGTGCTGTAGCCGTTGGCGATCCCGATGATGGGCTTGCCGAAGTCCGCGTCGCCGAAGCCGACGGCGCGGAGCATGGCGCGATTGGGGGCGCGCTGCACCCCGTCGGTGATGACGGCGCTCTTGAGTCTGGTCATAAGGAGGGGAAGATACGACGGGGCCCGGCCGCGTGGCGACCGGGCCCGGGGGGAGCTACTTGGCTGCGGCCTGCAGCGCGCTGCGCTGGACCTCGTCGGCCGTGACCGGGGTGAGCGCGGCGTTGTCCGCCTCGCCCGTGCGGATGCGGATGACCCGGTCCAGCGGCTGCACGAAGATCTTTCCGTCGCCCACGTCGCCGGTCCGGGCGGACGAGAGAATCGCCTTGATGGTCGGATCCACGAAGGGCTCCGAGACCGCCATCTCGATCTTCACCTTCTCGCGGAACTCGAGCACGATCGAGGACGCCCGATAGTGCTCGACGATGTCCCGCTCGCCGCCGTGCCCGCTCACCCGGCTGATCGAGATGCCGGTGACGCCGGCCCGGAACAGCGCGGCCTTGACCTCGGCCAGGCGTTCGGGCCGGATGATGCAGGTGATCAGTTTCATGCGTCAGACTCCGTGTAGGTAGCGATGCTCTCGGCCGGGCGGCCCTCTACAATGAGCTAAGCGGAATGTCCCGGGGCCGCAAGCCGTCCGGCGCCGGGACCTCCAGGGTCAGGCGTCGTAGTACATGAAGAACTCGTACGGATGGGGCCGCAGGGTGATCGCCGCGACGTCCTTCCGCTTGAGCCCGAGCCAGGCGTCCAGTACGTCCTGGGTGAACACGTCGCCGGCGAGCAGGAAGTCCTGGTCCGCCTCGAGCGCGTCCAGCGATTCCGCCAGGCTGCCGGGGACCTGCTTGATGAGCTTCTTCCGGTCGTCGTGGATCTCGTAGAGGTCCTCGTCGATCGGCGCCGGCGGCTCGATCCTCTGCCTGATCCCGTCGAGCCCCGCCATGAGCATGGCGGCGAACGCCAGATAGGGGTTGGCCGTCGGATCGGGCGCGCGGAACTCGACCCGCTTGGCCTTCGGGCTGGTCGAGTACATGGGGATGCGGCAGATCGCCGAGCGGTTCCGCGCCGAGTACATCAGGTTCACCGGCGCCTCGAAGCCCGGCACGAGCCGGCGGTAGCTGTTCGTGGTCGGCGCGCAGATGGCAAGCAGCGCCGCGGCGTGCTTGATGAGCCCGCCGATGTAGTACTTCGCGGTCTCGGACAGCAGGGCGTAGCCGTTCGCGTCGAAGAAGAGGGGCGTGTCTCCCTTCCAGAGCGACTGGTGGCAGTGCATGCCCGAGCCGTTGTCGCCGAAGAGCGGCTTCGGCATGAACGTCGCCGTGTAGCCGAGGTTATGGCAGACGTTCTTGATGATGTACTTGTACGTCATCAGCCGGTCGGCGGTCTGCACCAGCGGGCCGAACTTGATGTCGATCTCCGCCTGGCCCGCGGTCGCCACCTCATGGTGCTGCACCTCGACCGGAATGCCGGCGTCGATGAGCGCGAGCATGATCTTGGACCGGACGTCCTGGAGCCGGTCGAGCGGCGGCACCGGGAAGTAGCCCTCCTTGTGGCGGGGCCGGTGCCCGAGGTTCGGCGCTCCGTTCCGCCCGGCGTTCCAGATCCCCTCCTCCGAATCCACGTGGTAGTACCCCTCGTGGGCGTTCTGGTCGAACCGGACCGAGTTGAAGATGAAGAACTCGGCTTCCGGCCCCCAGAACGAGGCGGTCGCGATCCCGGTGGTCTTGAGGTACTCCTCGGCCTTGAACGCGATGAAGCGCGGGTCGCGCGAGTAGGGCTCGAGCGTGATCGGGTCGTACACGTCGCAGGTGAGCGAGAGCGTCGGCACCGCGAGCACCGGATCGACGAACGCGGTGGACACGTCCGGCATCAGGAGCATGTCGCTCTCGTTGATCGCCTGGAAGCCGCGGATTGACGAGCCGTCGAAGCCGAGCCCCTCCTTGATCATGTCCTCGTCGAGCGTCGCCGCCGGGATGGAGAAGTGCTGCCAGGTTCCCGGCAGGTCCACGAACTTGACGTCCACGACTTGGATGTTCCTCTGCTTGATGAGGTCCAGCACCTTCTTGACTTCGGCCGGGGCCGAACGCCGCGCTGCACCCGCCTTCACTGTGGTCGCCATTGCGTCCTCGGGAAACAGGTCGTTAGAGGAGCCCCGGGCGCCGTCTGGCGCCCGGGCCCCGGGTCGTGGCGAGTCGCTCGGCTCGTCACGCTGCCGCTTTCGTCACGCCGGGCGTGTGCCCGGTGAGCACGGTCGCCGCCGTCAGATCGGCCGTGTCGGGATAGGCCAGGGCGCCCATCTCGGGCAGGTCGAGTCCCAGCTCCTCCGCCTCGGCCGAGACGCGGTGGCCCTTCGTGATCAGGCCAGTGAGGTAGTACGCCAGCGCCGCCATCGCGCCGACGGCTACCAGGTTCGTGAGCCCGCCGATCGCTTCGGCGACGAACTGACCGGCATCGCCGTAGAAGAGTCCGGTGACCGCGCCCTTGACCCCGTTGAACCCGTCGCCGTACGTGCCGTCGGCGAAGAGCCCGAGCGCCAGGACGCCCCAGAGGCCGTTGACGCCGTGGACCGAGATGGCGCCGACGGGGTCGTCGATCTTGAGGGTGCGCTCGAAGAAGAACACCGCCGCACACACCAGCACGCCGGCGACGCCGCCGATGAGCACGGCCGAGGGCGCCGTCACGAAGGCGCAGGGCGCCGTGATGGCCACCAGTCCGGCGAGCGCGCCATTGGCGATCATCGACGGATCCGGCTTCCCATACCGGCCCCACATGTAGAGCATGGCGGTCACGCTGCCGGCGGCCCCGGCCAGCATCGTGTTGGTCGCGATGACGCCGATCCGCAGGTCGCTGCCCGCGAGCGTCGAGCCGGCGTTGAAGCCGAACCAGCCGAAGGCGAGGATGAACGTGCCTACCATGGCCATCGGGATGTTGTGGCCGGGGATCGCGTTCACCGTGCCGTCCGGGTTGTACTTGCCGCGGCGCGGCCCCAGCAGCTTGGCGGTGACCAGGGCCATGACGCCGCCGGTCATGTGCACGACGGACGACCCGGCGAAGTCGACGTGCCCGTGCCCCAGGCCGTAGTTGGCGCCGAGGTTGGCCAGCCAGCCGCCCCCCCAGACCCAGTTGGCGTATATGGGATAGATGAACGCCCCGACGAAGACGCTGAACACCGCGAAGGCCGAGAACTTCCACCGCTCGGCGAGCGCTCCCGTGGGGATCGTCGCCGCCGTGTCCATGAACACCATCTGGAACAGGAAGTAGGCGAAGACGGGCGCGGTGTAGGCCACTCCGGTGAGGAAGAAGCCCGTCGTGCCGAAGAGGCCCCAGGGTTTTCCGCCGATGGTGACCACGAATTCGTTGGCGAGCTTGTCGTAGCCGCCCAGGGTTCCGAGGGCGCCCACGCCGCCGGCCTGGAGGGCGAAGCCCACCGCCCAGTACGCCAGCATGGCGATCCCGTACACCATGAAGTTCATCGTGATCGTGTGGCCGGCGTTCTTGGCCCGGGTGAAGCCGGTCTCGACCATGGCGAAGCCGGCCTGCATGAACATGACGAGGAAGCCCGCCACGAGCGTCCACACGAAGTTGATCGCGACCGTATTCGCGGTGGCGGCGTCGGCGGCGGCCTTCGCGAGCGAATCCGCTGGGGGCGCCGTGGGCGCTGCCTGTGCCGCCAGAGCGAGCGGCAGGGCCAGCGTCAGGAGCACGGTCAATGCGGCGGAGCGTCTCATGGCATGTCCTGTCTGGTGAGTGGTGGAAAACCGAAGCCCCCGCGATCCCGGGCCGGGCGCGGGGGCTGCCGCTGAGGGTCGCGACGGCCTAGCTCGAGCTCCCGCACATCGGCCCTAGGCGCGCGCCCAGCTGGGCGCGCGCCCGCGCGTTTCGGGGACTGGGGCGACTGTCCGGGCAGAAGAGCACGTGATCCTCGATCCGGGAAGACACCGACTGCGCGCCGAACCGGCCGCGGGGGAAAGGATACGTTATTGGCAGACGCGTGTCAAGGCATCTGCGCATAAAACGCATATTCTGGCTGGCAATTGTTCACATCAGTCGCCAAGAACGTGAATGTGGTTGCGGAAATATGCTCATTCAGCACGAATGCCTTGACAAGCCGAATCGCCTGCCCTATGCTGCGGACGTCCATTCACACGGCGAGCCCCAGATGACCCGCCCCCGACGGCCCGGCCACGATGCCCGGGGCGCCCGAAACCCGGATTGCTCGCGGCTGAGCCGCGCGGAGTCGCCGTGATCGGTCCACCCGATCACCCGGGCCTCGGCCCGACCCCGTGCTCACCGCCCTCGCGCACCCGGCCGTCGCGAGGGCGCTTTCGTTCCGGCCGCCCGGAGACCCGGGCGGCACCCACTTCCAGCTGGAGGACAGGTCCATGAATCGGTTCGGCGGGTTCACGTTGGCGGCAATCGCGGCGGTCACGGCCGGCGTCGGTCCCTTGGCGGCACAGGCCCCGGCCGACCCGGCGACCCCGGCTGTGGCGGACACGGTGAAGACGGACTCCGCCGCGCCGGCGGCGCCGGCTGCCCCCGCCGCCCCGGCCGGCCCCAAGGTGAACATCAGCGGGTTCGTAACCGCCTCGTACACCTACTCGACGCGCCATACGGGTGGCGCTGGGAGTCCCATCGTAGGCCGGCTCTACGACCGGTTCCACGATCAGATCGAGCTCAATGCGGCGAAGCTGGTGCTGGAGAAGCCGGTGGCCACGGACAAGCTCGACGCCGGCGCACGGGTCGATCTGCTCTTCGGGCAAAACCCCGCGGTGATCCAATCCGCCGGGCTCAACCTGGGAACCAACGGCGACATGACCCAGGCGTTCGCGACAGTCAACATTCCGGCCGGCGACGGGAAGTACGTTCAGTTCAAGGCCGGCAAGATCGCGACGCTGATGGGCCTCGAGGTGATCGAGGACGTCGTGAACCCGAACCTCTCCGAAGGGAACCTGTTCATCTACGTCGAGAACTTCACCAACACCGGGCTCCGGCTCGACGCCAAGCCCTCCGCGACGGTGGACTTCGAGCTGGCG
>DASWAI010000011.1:0-2768 GCA_036391215.1 Gemmatimonadales bacterium | reverse complement strand
GGCCAAGATCTCCGAGGACCCCGACGTCGTCCGGCTCGACCCGCGCATCCATAAGCCGGGCGGGTCGCTCACGGCGCTGCCCATCATCGAGACCCAGGCGGGCGACGTCTCCGCCTACATCCCGACCAACGTCATCTCGATCACGGACGGGCAGATCTTCCTCACGACCGATCTCTTCTTCTCCAACGTCCGTCCGGCGGTGGACGCGGGCATCAGCGTGAGCCGCGTGGGCGGCAACGCGCAGATCAAGGCGATGAAGCAGGTGGCCGGGCCCCTCCGGCTCTCGCTGGCGCAGTACCGCGAGCTGGAGGCGTTCGCCCAGTTCGGGTCCGATCTCGACGCCGCCACCCAGAAGCAGCTCGCCCGCGGGGCGCGCCTGGTGGAGGTGCTCAAGCAGCCGCAGTACGCACCGATGCCGGTGGAGAAGCAGGTGGCGATCATCTATGCGGTGACCAATGGTCACCTCGACGACGTCCAGGCGCCGCACATCCGCCAGTGGGAGCGGGAGTTCCTGACCTACCTCGAGGCGAAGTCCCCCAAGGTGCTCGACGCCATTCGGACCAAGAAGGCGCTGGACGACGACGCCACGCAGGGTCTCAAGGCGGCGATCACCGCGTTCAAGGCCCTCTTCACCCCCGCCGACTGATGGCCAAGGGCCGGGAGCTGCGGGGGCGGATCCGCTCCGTCCGGAACACGCGGAAGATCACCCGGACGATGGAGCTGGTGTCCACGTCCAAGCTCAAGCGGGCGCAGGACCGTGTCTTTGCGGCGCGGCCCTACGCCGAGGCGCTCCGCGATACCATCGCCGACCTGGTGACGCCGGAGCTGGCCGAGACGTTCCCGCTGCTCCGCACCCAGCGGCCGATCGCGCAGGGGGGCCCTCGCCGGGCCGCGGTCGTGCTGCTGACATCCAACCGGGGGCTCTGCGGCGCGTTCAACGCCAACCTGATCAAGGAAGCGCGTCGCCGCATGGAGGCGCTGGAGGCGGAGGGCTACACGGTGGACCTCCACGCGATCGGGAAGAAGGGCGCGTCGTTCTTCAAGTACCTGGGCCGCCCGCTCGCGGCGGACCGCCAGGACATCGGCGACAAGCCGACCACCGACCACGCGGCCGATGTCGTGGCCCCGCTCATCGCGTCCTACGAGGCGGGCGAGCTGGCCAGCGTGGACCTGGTACAGGCCCGGTTCCTGAGCGCGCTCTCCACGCCGCCGGCCACCATCCGCATCCTTCCCGCGCACGCGGGAAGCGGGGCCGGCGGCCGGGCCGAGCGGAAGGGGCCGGTGCCGGACTACATCCTGGCCCCCAGCGCCGAGGCGATCCTGGAGCAGCTCCTGCCGCTCTACGTGCGCAACGCCGTCTATCGGGGGCTGGTGGAGACCGCGGCGGCGGAGCACGGCGCGCGGCGGACGGCCATGAAGAACGCGACCGACAACGCGGGGGAGCTGATCGACAAGCTCACCCGCACCTTCAACCGCCAGCGCCAGGCCCAGATCACGCAGGAGATCGCGGAGATCGTGGGCGGCGCCGCGGCGTTGCAGGGCTGAGAGACCACCCGAGAGGACACCCGGACACCGACATGGCGACCACCGCAGCAACCCAGGCCCGCCCCGCGACGGGCGCCCAGAAGGCCCGGAACATCGGGCGCATCGTGCAGATCATCGGCCCCGTGCTCGACGTCGAGTTCGAGCCCGAGCACCTGCCCGAGATCTACAACGCCCTGCTCGTGGAGGACGCCGAGCGGGGGATCCGCGTGATCGCCGAGGTGCAGCAGCACATCGGGCAGAACCAGGTGCGCGCCGTGGCCATGAGCAGCACGGACGGCATGGTCCGCGGCATGGCCGTGGTCGACACCGGCGGCCCCATCAGCGTGCCGGTGGGCACTGCGGCGCTCGGCCGCATCCTCAACGTGCTGGGTGAGCCGGTGGACGGCGGTCCGCCCCTCCCGCCCGACGTCGAGCGCTGGCCGATCCACCGCGAGACCCCGAAGTTCACCGACCTCGAGCCCAAGACCGAGATCTTCGAGACCGGCATCAAGGTGATCGACCTGATCGCCCCGTTCGTGAAGGGCGGCAAGATCGGGCTGTTCGGCGGCGCGGGCGTCGGCAAGACGGTCGTGATCATGGAGCTCATCAACAACGTCGCCAAGGGCCACGGCGGCAAGTCGGTTTTTTCCGGCGTGGGCGAGCGCACCCGTGAGGGGAACGACCTCTATCTCGAGATGAAGGAGAGCGGCGTGCTCGGCTCCTGCGCCCTCATCTACGGGCAGATGAACGAGCCGCCGGGCGCGCGCCTGCGCGTGGGGCTGTCCGGTCTTACCGTCGCGGAGTACTTCCGCGACGTCGAGGGCCAGGACGTGCTCCTCTTCATCGACAACATCTTCCGCTTCACCCAGGCCGGCTCCGAGGTCTCGGCCCTGCTCGGCCGGATGCCGAGCGCGGTAGGCTACCAGCCGACGCTCGCGACCGAGATGGGCGACCTCCAGGAGCGGATCACCTCCACGACCAAGGGCTCGATCACGTCGGTGCAGGCGATCTACGTGCCCGCGGACGACCTGACCGACCCGGCGCCGGCTACGGCGTTCGCCCATCTGGACGCCACGGTGGTGCTCTCCCGCTCCATCGCGGAGCTGGGCATCTATCCGGCGGTGGATCCGCTCGACAGCTCGAGCCGGATCCTGGCGCCGCAGTTCGTGGGCGACCGCCACTACAACGTGGCGATCGGGGTGCAGAAGACCCTGCAGCGCTACAAGGCGCTCCAGGACATCATC
>DASWAI010000010.1:0-8118 GCA_036391215.1 Gemmatimonadales bacterium | reverse complement strand
GGGACGCGCGCCAGGACGCTCGTCCCCATGTACCTGCTGCTCCTTCTGGGGACGCTGCTCCTCGTGGTCGCCCGCCGCGCGGCGCTGGGAACGACCGTGGGAGAGTATCCGACGCTCGTTCTCGGCAACCTGGGCCTCCGCGATCGCTGCCTCACGATGCTCGCCATCGTGCCCGAGTGGGCGCGGCTCTTCCTCTGGCCGGCCCACCTCCGGGCCGATTACGGGCCGGCCGAGTTCGTCGCCGCCGAGCAGTTCGGCGGCCCGCAGGCGATCGGGCTCGCATTGGTGCTCGTGACCGCCGCCACCGCACTCGCCACGTGGCGCCGCCGCCCCGTGCTGGCCTTTGGTCTCGCCTGGGTGGTCCTCTCGCTGGCACCGGTGAGCAACATCCTGGTGACCACCGGGATCCTGCTGGCCGAGCGCACCCTGCTTCTGCCCAGCGTGGGCGTGACGCTGGCAGCGGGAGCGGCAGCGGAGGCGGCGTGGCGCAGGCTCAGAGCCGTAAACCACGGGCTTCGGTGGGCCGCGGCGGGCGGGGTCGGCCTGCTGCTCGTCGCGGGCGCGATCCGGTCCGAAGCCAGGCAGCGGGCCTGGCGGGACACGCCCAGCGTGGTCAAGCAGCTGGTCGAAGACGCCCCCCTCAACTACCGCGGGTGGCTCATGTACGGGGCCTACCTCAGAACCCAGGGGAGGAACGGCGAGGCGCGGGAGGCCCTCCTGCGGTCGGCGAGTCTGTTCCACCAGGACGGCCGAGTCTATCAGGACCTCGGCCAGCTGGTGCGCTTCGAGCACGGATGCCCCCGCGCCGTGCCGCTCTTCCGGCGGAGCCTGGCCATCGATTCAACGCTCTACGAGGCGCGGGGCAGGCTCTACGTCTGTCTGCTGGAAATGGGCGACAGCGCTGGGGCGATGGCGCAGGCGGCTGAGGGGGCGAGACAGGGAGAGTGGTTCTTCCAGCTGGTGATGGCGCGCGCCCGGCAAGGGGTCGCGGGCCGCCCGGCCTCGGCGGCCCGCCCCCGCTGACCGCCTGGGGTCACGGCCCCGGCGCCGGACAGCCCAGGTCCTTGAGCCCGGCCTCGAACTTCGACAGACTCTCCGCCGTCGAGTCGATGGCGCGGATGCGGCTCGTGGACCGCGCCAGCTCGATGCAATCGTGCGCGGCCAGCGCCGCCTCCGCCGTCAACTCCCAGCTACGGGTGAACGTCGGGAACTGGAATGCGACGAGCCGCCGCAGAGTCATCGCCTTGCGGGGCTGGCCCCGGGCCAGCGCAATCGCGGCCTCCCCGAGCCGAATCTCGGCCCGGTCTTTCGGCACGACCGTGAGGGCCTCCTCGAGCCGCGCGGCCGCCGTGTCGACCTGGCCCGCCTTCACCCCGTTCAGGATCGCGCGCTGAAGCTCGATCAGGCGCTCGTGATCGAGGCGCCACGAGGTCCAGAACGCCGTCGCGGACTCTCCGTACCGACCCTCCAGCTCCAGCAACGACGCGAGGTCCCGCCAGACGGGCGGCGCGATCGGGCGAATCACCAGCGCCTGGCGAAGGTACCACTCCGCCGAATCCGCCTGGTTCCGCTCCGCCGCGAGCATCCCCTGTACCCATACCGCGTGGTACGAGCCGGGGGCGTCCCGCACCAGGCTGGGGAGCACGGTGTCGTTGCTCCGCCAGACCGGATTGCGGGTCACGGTCCGCACCGTGCCCGCGAGCACGAGCACAGCCGCGGTGACGACGGCCGCCGCCCGCTGCCGCTGGTACAGGATACCCCACAGCCAGCCCAGGAGCAGCACCGTGCCGACGGATGGCAGGTACAGCGTGCGCTCGCCCACCAGCAGGCCGGTGGGAACCAGCACATTGGCGACGATGGCGATGGTCGCCGCCATCCAGCCGATGGAGAAGGTCACCACCGGAAGACGGCGGCGGGCCCAGAGGGCCGCCCCCAGGGTCGCGAGCACCAGGGCCGCTCCGAACAGGGCCCGCCCGGTCCACGCCGTCACGATCGGCATGAAGTCAGGTGAATAGTCCACCGACAGCCTGAGGGGGAAAAGGAGCAGCCGGTAGTACTGCGGCGCGATCGCGGCCATGACCCTGGTGCGGTCGATCAGGCCCATGCCCTCGAGGCCCGGCGCCACTTCCCGCCCGGTCAGGTCGCCGACGATCCTGGCCCGGAGGCCGAGCCAGGCGAGGCCTACCACGATCACGGCGATCCAGAGGAGGATGTGCCGCCGGGCCTTCTCCTCGAACGGCCGCCCCGCCCGGCCCGCGTCCAGCAGGTCGCTCAGGAGGAAGAGCGCCGGCACCGCAAACGCCGACTCCTTGGCGGCCAGCGCGAGGCCGAAGCAGGCGAGCGTAGCCAGCGTGGCCGCGACGCGGCGGATCGAGCCGTGATCGCCGGCGTCGGCCAGGTCCCCGTCCCACTGGTAGCAGAGCACCGCGAGCACCGCGAAGAGGGCGGACATCACTTCGGCCCGGCCGACGACGTTCGCCACGGCCTCCGTGTGCACCGGGTGCACCGCGAAGAGCAGGCCGGCGACCAATGCCGCCGACGGGGCGAGGTACCGCCGGGCCAGGGCGTAGACCGCCACGCAGGTGACCGCGTGGAGGAAGACGTTGACGGCGTGGAACGGGTGGGGGCTGCCATGGCCCAGCGCCCAGTTCCCGGCGAACGTGAGCGCAGTCAGCGGGCGGTACAGGGTCTTGTTCGACCACCAGCTCGCGCCGATGATCTCCCGCCACGCCTCGATGTGGTGGAACAGCGGGCGGCGAACGATGACGAGGATATCGTCGAACGTGAAGTCGTACCCCACCGTCTGGGCGTAGACGGCGCAGGCAACGACGACGAGGAGAACGAGAGGTGCGAGGCGGCTAGACCGCTTCACCTTCGTAGCGCGACAGCTTGCGGTAGAGCGTGGAGGGGTCGATGCCGAGCACCTCGGCCGCGCGGGTCTTGTTGCCGCCCTCCGCCTGGAGCACGTACATGATGTAGGCGCGCTCGATCACCTCGAGCGTCGGGTTCTTGTAGGAGCGCTCCGCCACCAGCGGCTCCTTCTTCCGCTTGGTGATCCGCTCGGGCAGCGCCGAGGCCTCGATGAGGTTGCCCTTGCTGAGCACGACGGCGTGCTCCAGCGCGTTCTCGAGCTCGCGCACGTTGCCGGGCCACTCGTACACCGTCACCGCGTCCAGCGCGTCCGACGACAGCGCCTTGATCTCGCCCCCGGACTCCTGGCTCATGTTCTCCAGGAACTGCTCCATGAGCGGGATCAGATCGTCACGCCGCTCCCTGAGCGGAGGCAGGTTGACCGCGATGACGTTGAGCCGGTAGAACAGGTCGGACCGGAAGTTGGCCCGCCGGACCTCTTCCTCCAGGTCGCGGTTGGTGGCCGCGAGGATGCGGACGTCCACGGGGATCGCCTCGGTGGCGCCGACGGGGATGACCTCCCGTTCCTGGATCACCCGGAGCAGCTTCACCTGCAGCGAGGGCGGCATCTCGCCCACTTCGTCGAGAAAGAAGCTGCCGCCCCGCGCGGCCGCGAAGAGGCCCTGTTTGTCGCGCACGGCGCCCGTGAACGAGCCCTTCACGTGCCCGAAGAGCTCGCTCTCGAGCAGGTTCTCCGGCAGCGCGCCGCAGTTGATCGACAGGAAGGGGCCGTCGCTCCGGGTGGACAGGTTGTGGATGTAGCGGGCGACGACCTCCTTGCCGGTGCCACTCTCGCCCTGGATGAGCACCGTCGAATCGGTCGGAGCCACGTGCTCGGCCAGCCGCAGCACCTCGAGAAAGCGCTTGGCCTTGCCGATCGGCCGGGTGACCGTGGCACCGGCACGCTCACGCCGCCTGATTTCCTGCTTGAGCTGCTTGTTCTCGACGCGGACCGCGCGGAACTCGCAGGCCCGGCGGAGGATGGTGACGAGGTCGTCGTTGGAGAAGGGCTTCTGCAGATACTGGTACGCCCCCGAGTTCACGGCGGCAATCGCGGTCTGGAGCGAGGCCTGCGCGGTCATCAGGATGACGGGGGTCATCGGGTCCTGCTCGTGCGCCGCCTGCAGAATCTCGAGCCCAGAGACCTGCGGCATCCGGACGTCCGAGAGGATGATGTCGTGGCTTCCGCTTCGGATCTGCTCCAGCCCGGCCTTCCCGCCCTGAGCGGTAGTCACCTCGAACCCCTCGTTCCGGAGCAGGATGCGGAGGGTATCGAGAATGCCGGACTCGTCGTCCACGACGAGCACCGACGGCTTCTGGCTCATGCAACCTCCTCAGGCGTCCATCGAGCTGGCAATAGAATCGTAAACGTGGTGCCGGCGCCCGGCTTCGAGTCCACCAGCACCAGCCCGCGGTGGGTCTCTACTGCGCGCTGCGCGATGGCGAGCCCCAGCCCACTGCCGCCGGGGCGTCCCGAGACGAACGGCTGGAAGAGCCGTTCCCGAATCTCGGCTGGTATGCCCGGCCCGTCGTCCTTTACCTCGAGCTTCACGGCATGGTCCAGTGGCCCGTGCGGGAGCTGGGAAGCGTCGGCCTCGCCGACAGTGACCGTCACGTGCACCCGCCCCCGGGCCGACTGCACCGCGTTGAGCACCAAATTCGCGATCACCCGGTGCAGCAGGTCGGCGTCGCCCTCCATGACGGTCCGCGGGCCTTCGACCTCGAGGACGGCCTCCTCCGAGCAGTCCGGGTGCGCCTTGACCAGCCGGGTCACCGCGATCGCCACTTCGCGCAGGTCCACCGGTACGAACTCGGTGGCGCGCACCCGGGAGAAGTCGAGGAACTCGTTCAGCAGTCGGCTCAGGCGGTCGCTCTCGCGTACGATCAGCTCGGCCAGGAAGCGCTCGTCGTCCGTGGCGTAGCGGGAGCGGGAGAGCTGCTCCACCGAGCTCCGGATCGACGCCAGCGGGTTGCGGATCTCGTGCGCGAGCGACGCGCTCAGTGCCGCCACCGCCTCCAGCCGCTCGGCCCGCAGATGCAGCTCCTGGAGCTGCTTCAGGTCGGAGATGTCGGTGAAGATCGCCGTCACCGACGGCGTCTCCTGTGCCTTCTGCTGGAAGACCGTGGTGCTGAGCCCGATGGGAAACTGGCGGCCCTGGGCCGACGCGACGAGCCCCTCGCCCCGGCTGATCTTGCGGCCGTTCCGGATGCCGGTGGCGATCGCCGACCACAGCTCGGCCGACCGGGTCTTGAGCTGGTCCAGTACCGGCTGGCCCATGAACACGCTCGAATCGAGGCGCAGGAGCCGCTCCGCCGTCGGATTAATGAAGGCGAGGCGGCCGAGGCCGTCCACCGTGAGCACGCCGGAGCGGATGTTGTGCAGGATGTCATCCGCCTCGAGCCGCACGCGGGTGAGCTCGGTCTCCAGCGACGCCTGCTCCGCCCCCGCCTCCCGAAGCCGGTGGCTCAGCAGGGCGACCAGCAGGAACACCACATTGAACACTGCGAACTGGATCCAGAACGCCGTGTCCGGGGGTGTGGCCTGGCCCCAGACCACATCCGCCAGGAACATCAGCGACGCCGCCAGGGCGGTGAAGACGCCCGCGCCCAGCGGCAGCAGCATCGTGTACGCCGCGACCACGAGCACGTAGAGCGCCGGAAACGCGGACTTGGGCTCGCCCGAGAGCTGGACCAGCGCGGTCACCAGCCCCAGATCCACCAGCGCCTGAATCTGGAGGAAGGCCCGGCTCGGGATGGCCCGGCGGACGAACACCATCCAGGCCCCGTACGCCGTCAAGGTCAGCGCGAAGACGACGGCGATGCTGCTGATGAAGGAGACGTCGGGGCGGCGCGTCCAGATCAGCGAGGCGCCCAGCAGCGCCGCCAGGGCAAGGACGAGCCGGCCGACGAACAGCCATGTGAGCAGCGTGCGCTGACTGGGGAGAGAAGCCCGGCCGATCCGCTGCGGATGAGAACCGGGGACCGCTTCTATCCGCTCCGCGGCGGAAGATTCCATCGTGCCTCGGCGCAAGGTTTGAGCAGGGGGACGAGCGGCAAGATAACGAAGCGCTTCACCATCCGTACAGCACCCGGTAGAGGTCGCGGTTCCGCTGCACGATCCGGACGTAGTCGCGCGTCTCCACGAAGGGGATGCGCTCGGCGAACACTTCGGGATCGTCCATGCCGTTCTTCCCGGCCCACCGGTCGACCCGGGATATGCCCGCATTGTACGCCGCGAGGATGCGCACGGGGTCGCCATACCGCGCGCCGAGCTCGGCGAGGTGAAGCGTGCCGATGACGAGGCTCACGTCCGGCTGCCAGAGCAGCACCGGATCCCATTGGGGGAAGCCCCGGCTCCGGGCGACCGTCGCCCCGAGGTCCGGCATCACCTGCATCAGGCCCCTCGCGCCGGCGCCGGACGTGGCGCCCGGGTCGAAGAGCGATTCCTGGCGGATCAGGGCCGCCACGAAGCCCGGCTCCAGGCCGTGCGCGGCGGCTTCCGCGACCAGCGCCTCGGCGTGCACCACCGGATAGAGAAGCCGGTAGATCCGGGCGTCCGCCGGCGCCCCCCGGCCCAGCGCGCTTCGCGCGAGGCGGATGCCCCGGGACGCGAGCCCGGCAGCGCGAAACGCGTTCGCGGCGGAGAGCAGCCCCTCCACCGAGCTATCCGCATCGCGCGCGACCTCGTCGTACTCGACCCGGGCCGCGTCGGCCAGCCCCAGCCGGCGCAACTGCGCGGCCCGGGCCATGGCGCCGTCCTGCCCGGGCGCCGGGGCGAACGAGTCGGGGGCCGCCGGGGGGCTCCACGTGCCGGCCGACAGCCGGCGCTCGCTCAGGCCCGCGTAGTACGATACCGGGTCGCGCGCCATGACTGCCGCCCAGCGCTCCCGGGCCCGGGCGGAGTCACCCGCCTCGGCCCAGGCCCGGCCGGCCCAGTACAGTGCCGCGGTCTGTTCGTCGCCCGCGCGCGGACCGGCCGCCGCCAGCGATTCGAGTTCGTGCGCCGCGTCCTTCGCGTGTCCGCCTACGAGCGCGATGAGCGCCGCCTGCAGCCGGGCTCCCGGCGCGAACCGGGTTGCCGGAAACCGACGCGCAAGCTGGAGGAAAAGCTTGCGCGCATCGCCGTCCTTCCGATCGTCGGTGGCGATATCGGCGAGGAGAAAGAGGGACGGCGTCGCTGCCGCGGTGTCCCGGGGGAACCGCTTCGCCACCAGCCGGAAGACCTGCGTCGCCTGATCGAGCTGCCCGCCCCGGAGGAACGCCCGGCCCCGCTGATAGGCGGCGGCGCCGCCGAGCTTGTCCTTCGCGGGCACGAGGGCATAAGCGGCGGCGGCCTCGGGATACCGGCCGAGCCGGAAGAGCGCTCCGGCATAGTCGAAATGGTCCTGCACCTCGCCGAGTCCGGCCGCGAAGGCGCGGGAAAAGCCGTCGGCGGCGCGGGCCGGGACCCCTGCCGGTCCGGCCGCGCGGGCCACGGCCAGCTCTTCCTCGGGTGTGAGCTCGCCGTATGCGCTGTCGAGCACCGCGATGGCCGCACGCCGCTCGAGCGCCGGCGCCGGTGTGCCGATGAACTCCACCAACTCGCGGCGGAGCTCCGCCCGCGCCAGCGTGTCGAGCGATGCCGCGAGCCGGAGGCGGAGCGCGGTGGCCGGGCTACCGAGCCTCAGTTAGAAGCTTGCCGCGCCGATCAAGTCGCCGAACCGCTCCCGCGCGGCTGCTTCGGTTGCCGGCACCCGGCCCTTCGCGGCGCCGAGCGTCAGGCTGGCGTAGAGCGTCGCCCGCCCCAGGCTGTCAGCCGTGAGCGCCGCAGCCCGCAACCGGAGCCAGTCGCCCACGGCGGGCACCAGCTCCGCGGCGTGGAGGTAGGCGGCCGCCGCACTGTCCGGCTCGCCCAGCCGGTCCAGTGCGCGGCCGAGAATGACGAGCGCCTCGGCGCGGCCGTTCGGGTCCCCGAGATCGCCGAGAGCTTCCCGCGCGCGCGCGACCGCCGTCGTGTCGGCGCCGAGCTCGACCGCGGCCCGGGCCGCCAGCAGGAGAGCGGACCCGCGAAGGCGCTCGTCCGGCCACGCGGTGCCGGCGAGCAGCCGGCTCACCTCGAGCCATCCACCCCAGCGGCTCGCCGCCCGGGCGGCGAGCAGCGTGATCTCGGGGGTGCGACGGGCCGAGTCGCGGACGATGGAGTCCAGCATCCGGCTCGCCCGGTAGGGA
>DASWAI010000009.1:0-7277 GCA_036391215.1 Gemmatimonadales bacterium | reverse complement strand
TCGGCATCCGCGGATTCGAGGGGGTGACGCTGATCGACGTGCAGCGGCGGGTGCGCACCTTCCGCGATCTCACCCACGTGCCGCTAGCCGAGCTGGTGCCGTGAGCGAGCACAGCGGCGGCGGACAGTACGCGGCGGCGGGGGTGGATCTCGCCGGCGCCGAGAGCGCCAAGGAGCGCATCGGCCGCCTCGTTGCCGGGACCCGGACCGCGCTGTCGGTAGGGGAGATCGGCGCTTTCGGCGGGATGGTGCGCGTGCCGCCCGGCATGCGCGACCCGGTGCTGGTGTTGAGCACCGACGGGGTCGGTACCAAGGTGCTGGTCGCGCTGGCGGCCGGGCGGCTCGACACGGTGGGCGAGGACCTCGTGAATCACAGCGTGAACGACATCCTCGTCCATGCCGCACGCCCCATCGCCTTCATGGACTACGTCGCCGGGGCCGGGCTCGGCGTCGAGCAGATCGCGGCGATCGTCGAGGGGATCGCCCGCGCCTGCCGGGCACACGGGATGGCGCTCGCCGGAGGCGAGACGGCCCAGATGCCGGGGCTCTACCGGGAGGGCACGTTCGATCTGGCCGGCACCATCATCGGCATCGTCGAGAAGGACGAAGCGCTGCACGGCGACCGGATCGTCCCGGGCGACGTCCTCCTCGGCTATGCCTCGACCGGACTCCACACCAACGGCTATTCGCTCGCCCGCCGCATCGTGTTCGACCGGATGGGGCTCGGGCCGGGGGACCGCCTGGCCGATACCGGGCAGACGGTCGCCGAGGCACTTCTTGCGATTCACCGGAGCTACCTGCGGAGCGTGGCGCCGGTCCTCTCTCAAGTGCATGGCCTGGCGCACATTACGGGCGGGGGCATCAGTGGAAATCTGGTCCGGATATTGCCCCCTGGCTGCGAGGCGACGGTGGATTCCTCTTCCTGGGTCCTGCCGCCGCTTTTTCGTGTCCTGCAGCAGGCGGGCGGGGTCAGCGTCGACGAGATGCGGGATGTCTTCAACCTCGGCGTCGGCCTCATCGCCGTGCTGCCCCCGGATGCGGTGGCGGCGGCGCGGGCCGCGGCCGGCGCGGATGGGGTCGCCACCTGGATCATGGGCGACGTCCGCCGGGGTCAGCGTGCGGTGCGCTTCGCCCAGTAGCCACGGAGCTCCGCATGCGCGTCGCCAGCCCGGCCCTCGTACTCCTGCTGCTGGGGGCCGCCGGCCCGCTGGCGGCCCAGAACCCCCAGTGCCAGCCCTACGCGGGACAAGCCCGCGCCTTCAACACCTGCAATGCCGTCGTCGACGGCGCCCAGGCGTTTCATCCGGTGCTCGGGCTGCTCACGAGCGGCGGCTCGCCCGTCCTTGGCACCATGAGCGGGCTCGGCGGGTTCGGCCACTTCTACGTCTCCGCCCGGGTGAACGCGACCCACGTGGTTCTTCCGGATCTCAACTACGACGGCAGCACGACGACGGTCGGGGCGGGCGACAAGCTCTTCTTCCCCTCGCCGGTGCTCGAGGCCGCGATGGGCGTGTACGGAGGGTTGCGCGGGGGACTGCTCTCCCTCGACCTGCTCGGCTCCGCCCAGCTCCTGCCCACGACCCAAGTCGCCAACTTCAGCGTGGCGCCCGGTGCGCGGCACATCGGCAGCATCGCGCTCGGCCTGGGGTTCGGTGCGCGGGTCGGGATCCTGCGGGAGACGGCCCTCACGCCGGGTGTAGCCGTGAGCGTGATGCATCGTAACATTCCCCAGCTGCGCTACGGTGACCTTGGCACCGGAGGGAACCTGTCGTTCGCGACGGACCTCAACGCCACCAACGTCCGGCTCACGGCCGGGAAGCGGTTCTCGGTGCTGAATCTCGGGGCCGGCCTTGGCTGGGACCACTACACCGGTGACGCGACGGCCCAGTTTCGGGACCCCACTACGGGCATCCCGGAGGCGGCCCTCGCCGTCGCGGTCAGCCATTCGCGCACGATGGGCTTTGCCGACCTCGGGCTCGATTTCCAGCATTTCAAGCTCACGACGGAGGCGGGCTACCAGCTCGGCCGGGACCCGCACCTCGTCACCACGTTCACCGATTTCGATCCTGCATCGGGTCGGTTCTTCGCGGCGGCGGGGATCACCTTGGGGCTCTAGCGGCGTGGACGAGCGGGTCGCCATGCGGCTGGCCCTCGACCTCGCCTGGCGAGGCTGGGGCCGGGTCCATCCCAACCCGCTCGTCGGCGCGGTCGTGCTGGCCGACGGCGACGTCGCCGGCCAGGCCTTTCACGCCGAATTCGGCGGCCCCCACGCGGAGCCGCTCGCGCTGGCGGCGGCGGGGCCCCGCGCCCGCGGCGCCACCCTCGTGACGACCCTGGAGCCATGCAATCACCAGGGGAAGCAGCCCCCCTGCACCGACGCGATTCTCGCGGCCGGCATCCGGCGGGTCGTGCTCGCCATGCCAGACCCGAACCCGACCGCTTCGGGGGGGATCGGCCGGCTCAGGGCGGCCGGCGTCGTCGTGGAGACCGGGGTGCTGCAGGAGGAGGCGGAGCGGCAGAACGGCGCCTTCCTCCATCTGGCCCGGGACCCGGCTCGCCCGTGGGTGGTCCTCAAGCTGGCGACCAGTCTCGATTTCCGGATCGCCGACGCCGCCGGCCGCTCGCGCTGGATCTCCGGCCCGGAGGCGCGCGAGTACGTGCATTGGCTCCGCGCGGGGTTCGATGGCATCGGCATCGGAGTGGGAACGGCCCGGGCGGACGACCCGCGCCTGAGCGTGCGCGGCGCCGTGGATGTGCGGGTGCCGCCCGCGCGGGTGGTGTTCGACCGCCGCCTCGAGCTGCCCCACGAGCTGGGCCTCGTGCGCACGGCCGGCGAAGCGCGCACGATCGTGGTCGCTGAGCCCGGCGCTCCCGAGGGGCGGGCGCGGGCGCTCGAAGCGCTGGGAGTGACGGTGGTGCGCGCGGCGGCGCCGGCGGAGGCGCTCGCGGCTCTGCGTGAGGGAGGGGTGACCGCGCTTCTGGTGGAAGGCGGGGGCGGGCTTGCCGGCGGCCTGCTGGACGCCGGGCTGGTGGACCGCTTCCACTGGATCCAGGCGCCGCTCTGGCTGGGCGACCGGGGCGTGCCGGCCGTCCGCGGGCTGGCCTCGCCCCCGATCGTCGACGCGGCGCGCTGGCATGTGATCGAGCGGCGGGCGCTCGGCGACGATACGCTCTTGGTGCTGGAGCGGACCTGATGTTCACCGGCATAGTGACCGCGGTCGGCACGGTGCGCGAGGCCCGGCCGGACGGGGGGGGGCTCGAGCTGGCGATCGAGGCGCCGTACCGGGACCTCGAGCCGGGCGAGAGCCTGGCGGTGGACGGGGCCTGCCTCACGGTCAAGGAGACGGGGCCGGGCTGGTTCGGCGTGCACGTGGTCGGGACCTCCCTCGACCGCACGCGCATCGGCCGGTACGCGGCGGGGCGCCGGGTGAACCTCGAGCGCGCGCTCAGGGTGGGCGACCGCCTCGGCGGGCACCTGGTCCAGGGGCACGTGGACGGCACTGGTGTCGTGGAGCGTGTCGCCGACCGCGCGGATGCCCGGCTGCTCGACATCCGCGTGCCCCCGGAGGTCGCGGGGGTGTCGATCCCCCTGGGCTCGATCACCGTGGACGGCGTGAGCCTCACGGTGAACGCCGTGCCGGGGCCGAACCTGATCCAGGTCTCGCTGATTCCGTTTACCTTACAGCAGACGACCCTCGGGGAGCGCGTGCCGGGCGACGAGGTGCACCTCGAGGGAGACACGATCGGGAAGTACGTGCGGGCGCTTCTACAGGACCGGGCATGACGTTCGGCACCATCGAGCAGGCCATCGAAGACCTGAAGAACGGCAAGATCGTCATCGTCGCGGACGACGAAGACCGCGAGAACGAGGGCGATCTCGTGTGCGCCGCGGAGCTGGTCACGCCCGAGACCATCAACTTCATGACGCTGCACGGTCGCGGCCTCATCTGCCTCGCGCTGACCGGCGATCGCTGCGACCAGCTCGGCCTGCCCCAGATGACCGAGCGCAACACGGAGGACCAGTCCACCGCGTTCACCGTGAGCATCGATGCCGAGCGCCGGTTCGGCGTGACCACCGGCATCTCGGCCAGCGATCGCGCTACCACGATCCACGTCGCCATCAACCCGGCCACCGTGCCCACCGATCTCCGGCGGCCCGGCCACATCTTCCCCCTCCGCGCCCACCCCGGCGGCGTGCTCCAGCGCGTCGGGCAGACCGAGGCCAGCGTTGACCTCGCCCGGCTCGCCGGATTGGTGCCGGCGGGCGTCATCTGCGAGATCCTCAGCGCCGACGGCTCCATGGCCCGCCGTCCCGAGCTGGAGGTATTCGCGAAGGAGCACGGGCTCACCTTCGTCACCGTTGCCCAGCTGGTCGCCTACCGGCTCCAGACGGAGCGGCTGGTGCACCGCGTGGCGGAGGCCCGGCTTCCCACCGAGTTCGGCGAGTTCACGGTTATCGCGTACCGGAACGACGTGGACAGGGCCGAGCACGTGGCGCTGGTGAAAGGCGAGGTGACGGGCCAGCCCAACGTCCTGGTCCGGATGCACTCCAAGTGCCTCACGGGCGACGTCTTCGGGTCCCGGCGCTGCGATTGCGGCCCGCAGCTCCACGCGGCGATGGAGCTGGTCGCGCAGGAGGGGCGCGGGGTGATCGTCTACCTGGACCAGGAGGGCCGGGGGATCGGCCTCCTGAACAAGATCCGGGCATACGCGCTGCAGGACTCCGGAGCCGACACCGTGCAGGCCAACCAGCGGCTCGGCTTCGCGCCCGACCTCCGGAATTACGGCATCGGCGCGCAGATCCTGAGGGACCTCGGCCTCTCGTCCATCCGGGTCATGACCAACAACCCGCGCAAGCTCGTCGGCCTGGAGGGCTACGGCCTGGAGATCGTGGAGCGGGTCCCGCTGGTGGCCGACCCCACCCGGGACAACCGGGACTACCTCCGCACCAAGCGCGACAAGCTCGGCCACCTGCTGGCGCACTAGATTCTCCCCCCATGTCCGAGCTCTCCGGCCGCCTCCGATCCGTCGGCAGCGTGGCCATCCTCGTCAGCCGGTACAACGAGGTCGTGACCGCCCGCCTCCTGGAAGGCGCCCTCGCCTGCTGTGACGCCGCCGGTATCTCCCGGGACCGGGTGGACGTCGTGTGGGTGGCCGGCGCGTTCGAGCTTCCCGTGGCGGCGTCCGCCGCCGCTCGCACGGGGCGCTACGCCTGTCTCGTGGCGCTCGGGGCGGTGATCCGGGGCGAAACGCCCCATTTCGAGTACGTGGCCGGCGAGGCCGCCCGCGGGCTTGGAACCGTGGCCGTGGAGGCGGGTCTGCCCGTCGGCTTCGGGCTGCTCACCGTGGATACGCTGGAGCAGGCCATGGAGCGGGCCGGCGGCGGCGCGGGAAACAAGGGCCATGAGGCCGCGGCAGCGGCCATCGAGGCGGCGGACGTCATCGCCCAGCTCCGCACGGCGCATGCTGCGGGTTGAGACGAAGGCCCGCGCGCGCGCGCTCCAGCTGCTCTATGCCTGGGAGCTGCAGGGCGGCCCGCCGATGCCGGGCGTTGCCACCGGGTTGGCGCGGCTCACCGGTCCCCGGAACAGCGGCTTGGTCGAGCGAGCGGAGGCGCTCGCCGCCGCGGTCGTGGCGCGGATCGGCACGCTCGACCGCCATGCCGCGGCGGCGGCCGAGAACTGGCGGCCGAGCCGCATCGCCACGGTGGAGCGCAACATCCTCCGGCTCGGCATCCACGAGCTCGAGCAGGGCACGGTGCCGCCAAGGGTGGCGATCGACGAAGCGGTACGCCTCGCGCATTGGTTCGCCGGGCCGCGCGCCGCGGCGTTCGTGAACGGCGTCCTGGACCACATTGCCCGTTCCTTCGGCCGGCTGTGAACGTCCTCCTCGTCAATTGGCAGGACCCCCAGAATCCGCACGCCGGCGGGGCCGAGCTTCATCTGTTCGAGATCTTCAAGCGGCTGGCCGCGCGGGGGCACCGCGTCCGGCTGGTCTGCTCCGCCTGGCCGGGCGCGGCGCGCGACACGACGATCGACGGGATCGGGGTGCACCGTGTCGGTTCCCGGAACGGCTTCGCCCTCGCGGGGCGGGGGGCGGTGCGGAGGGCGCTGGCGGCGGAGCGCCCCGATATCGTGGTCGAGGACATCAACAAGCTTCCGCTCTTTCTGGCCGGTCTCACCGACCTTCCGTTCTGCGCCATGGTGCCGCACCTGTTCGGCGAGACGGCCTTCCAGGAGGCCTCGTGGCCGGCGGCAACCGTCGTGTGGCTGGCCGAGCAGCCGCTGGCGCGGGCGTACCGCAGGGCCGGCTTCCATGCGATCAGCGAGAGCACCCGGGACGACTTGGTCGCGCGCGGGGTGCCGCCCGATCGTATCCGGGTGATTCACCCGGGTGTGGACAGCGTGGGCCTGAGCCCGGATCCGCGGGCGCGGGCAGCGTCTCCGGGGTTCGTGTATGTTGGTAGATTGAAGCGGTATAAGGGGGTAGATACCGCGCTCCAGGCGCTCGCCATCGCGCGCCGGACCCGGCCCGACCTCCGCTTGGACATCGCGGGCAACGGCGATCATCGGGCCGCGCTGGAGGTGCTCGCCCGCCGGCTCGACCTCGGCTCCGCGGCCGTGTTCCACGGGTTCGTGCCTGAGGCGGAGAAGATGCGGCTCTTTCGGGCGGCTTGGGCCAACGTCTTTCCATCGCCCAAGGAAGGCTGGGGGATAACCGTGCTGGAAGCCGGGGCGTGCGGCACGCCCTCGTTGGCATCCGATAGTCCGGGCCTGCGCGACTCGGTGCGGAACGGTGAGACCGGGTTCCTGGTACCCCACGGCGACGCCGAGGCGCTGGCGGGGCGGATGTTGGAGTTGGCGGCCGCCCCGGCCCTGGTGGAGAGGCTGGGCGCGGCGGCCCGCGCGTTCGCCGAGGCCCACACCTGGGAGCGGTGCGCCGAGGCGACCGAGCGCCACCTTCAGGACATCATCGAGGGCTCGGCCTGAGCCGGGCGGGAAAGGGGAGAGAGTAATGCAGACGACGATCACGGTCCGCCATTGCGAGGTCCCGGAGGCGCTGCGCGAGCGCGCCCTCGCGGTGAGCGAGCGGCTGGCGCAGTTCGCGCCCCGGTCGCTCGAGGCGGCCGTCGTCTTCGATGCCGACGGCCTCCAGCAGGTCGTCGAGATCCGGCTGCACGTGGCGCGCGGCGAGACCTTCATCGCCAAGGGCGAAGGCGCGGACCATCGGACCGCGCTCGACCGGGCGGAGGACAAGCTGCGCCGCCAGCTCGAGAAG
>DASWAI010000008.1:0-20070 GCA_036391215.1 Gemmatimonadales bacterium | reverse complement strand
TCCGCCCGGCGGCCCACCACGACGGTCCGGGTGAGGTCGGCGCAGTAGCCGTCCACCTGGGCGCCGAAATCGAGCAGGAGCCAGTCGCCGGCCTCGACAGTGCGCCCGCTGGTGCGAGCATGGGGCAGGGCCGACCGCGGTCCCGACGCGACGATCGTCGGGAACGGATGCCACTCGCTCCCCCGGCGCCGCAGCGCCCGTTCCAGGTCGGCGGCGATGTCCCGCTCGCTGCGCCCGACCCGCACCTCGGGCAGCACCTCGGCGAGGGCGGCCTGGGCCAGCTCCGCGGCGCGGCGGATCGCCGCCACTTCGTCGGGGTCCTTCACCGCTCGGAGCCGCTCGACCAGCTCCGTCGTCGGCACCGTTCGTCCGCGGCCCGCACCTCCCAGCCGCTCCGCATCCTTGACCGTGAGCGCGTGCGCCTCGATGCCCAGCGCGGCGGGCGGCAGCTCGCCCACGCGCTTGAGGAGCCGCTGCCAGACGCTCGCCGGGTCGATCTCGACCGTCGCCGTCTCGCCGACCTCCTGCGGGGCCTGCGTCGCGTACCGGAAGTCGGTGACCAGGAGCGCCTCGTCCGCCCGGACGAGCAGCAGCCCGGCCGAGCCGGTGAAGCCGGTCAGATAGCGGATGTTGGGGAGATGGGTGACCAGCAGGCCATCCAGCCCCTCGGCGGCGAGGGCTGCGCGCAGGGCGCGCTGGCGCTCCGCCCGCCAGTCAGGCACGGAGCCGGCCGACGAGCCCGTGCAACGCCAGCACGTAGCTCTGCGCGCCGAATCCGCTCACCAGGCCCACCGCGAGATCGGCCAGCACCGACTGACGGCGCTCCGGCTCCCGCGCGAAGATGTTCGACAGGTGCAGCTCGACGAAGGGGACGCGGACCGAGAGAAACGCATCGCGGAGGGGGAGGCTCGAATGGCTGAGCGCCGCGGCGTTGACCAGCGCCCCGTCGGCTCGCCCCTTGAGGCCCTGGACGGCGTCCACCAGCGCGCCCTCGTGGTTCGACTGCATCCACTCGATGTCCGCGCCCAGCTTCGCCGCCTCGGCCCGGACCAGCTGCTCGATCTCCGCCAGCGAGGCGCGCCCGTAGAGCTCCGGCTCCCGCGTCCCCAACAGGTTCAGGTTGGGGCCGTTCAGCACGGCGATGCGCATTCAGCGCTTCAGGCTCTGGAGCCAGGCGTGAAACTGGTCCAGGTCGTCGCCACTCCGTCCCTGCGGAGTCGCAGGCGAGGGCGGCTGCGCCGCCGAGGGCCTCCGGGGCGGCGCGCCGAAGAAATCATCGAACGATCCGCCGCCCGTGCCGCCCGGCGCCGGCGTCTCCCCCGAAGGGCGCCCGACGGCCGGCGCTACGGGCGGCGGCTCGTCGCCGAAGACCGATCCGAGCGAGAGCGGCTCGCCCGCAGGCCGGGTGGCCGGCGCTTCCTCGGGGGGCGGCTCCGGCGCCGCAGCCGACGCCTCCGGCCGCGCCGGCCAGCGGGGCGCCGGATCTTCCGGTCGCGCCTGGAGCAGCGTTTGGAAGAAAGCGGCGACCGACTGGCCTCCGGTGTCGCGGGCGGCGTACGCCGGGCGCGGCGGCGCCGGGGCGGCCGCCGCCGCACGGCTCTCGAGGTCGGCCAGCCGGCCATGCAGGTGCTCGGTACCGGGCCCGCGCCGCACCAGCTCGCGATATACGGTGATGGCCTCGGCGATGTGGCCTTGGCGCAGGAACACCTCGGCCATGGTTTCCGTAACGACCAGCTCCGGCTCCGCCACGGCCGGCGCGTCCTCCGGCTCGGCGGCCGACTCGCGGCTCGCCGGCACGGCAGGCTCGGGCTCGCTGCTGCCCTCGTCCGGGACTTCCCCGGCGGCGGGCTCCGGCCGAGCCGGGGGCTCGTCCAAGGCGTAGAACTCAGCCGTGCGCCCGAAGAGGGACGCGATCGCCGGCGGCTCGAAGTCGCCGTGGCCGGAGAGGTCCGGCACCGCCTCGGGCTCCGGCTCGGCGGTCGATTCCTCGGCCCGCGGCACAAAGCCGGGCAGCGCGGAAGTAATGGGCTCCTCGGGGGCGAGGTCCCGGCGGAGATCGTCGATGCCCTGCGGCGTGCCCGCCACGTGGGCCATCAGGTCGTCCACCGCGCTCGGCGTCTGGTACTCGGTCTGACCGGAGACGTTGAGGACGATGTCCTCGGACTGCTCGAAGCCGAACGCATCGACGTCGGGCGGCGGCGCCGAATACGCGGGCGGCTCAGGCGGCTCGAAGGCGCCGGCGAGCACCTCTGGCGCCTCCGGCGCGGGCGCAGGCTCGGGCGCCTGCGTGGGCTCCAGATCCTCGAGGGGCAGCGGAGCGATCGTGCCGGCGATCTCGTCCGGCCGCGCGACCCAGCCGATGTATTCGACGGAAGTGACCTCCTCCATCGCAGGCGGCTCGGGGGCCGGCTCGAACGCCTCCGGCGCCGGCATCAGCTCGACGAGCGCGGGCTCCTCCGCGGCGGGGGACTCGATCACGGGAGGCGGCGGCGCCTCCGCCGTCTCCGCGGGGGCATCGGCGGCGCGCGCGGCCTCCGGCACCGCGGCGCTCCCTTCCGCCTGCTGCCGCTCGAGCTCCCGGATCCGGGTCAGCTGCGCCCGCGCCTCGTCATTGCTGCGATCGACCGCGAGCAGGGCATCCAGCCAGCGCTCGGTCTCGTCGTATCGGGCCAGGCGCTCGGTGATGTCGGCGAGCGCCTTGAGCGCGATGACGTTCTCCCCGTCCAGGCCGAGCACGTGCGTGAACGCCCGCTCGGCGGCCGGCAAATCGTTGAGGTCCCAGTGGCAGCGGCCCAGGACGATGTTTGCGGGGATGTAATCGGGGTGTTTCCCGAGACCGGGAAGCAGGATCTCCAGGGCTCGCTGGGGGTCTTTCTGCTTTCTGTACGCCTCCGCAAGCGGCGCGAAGGTCAGGCCATTCGGGTTCTCTCGCCAACGGCTCTCGAGCTTCGCAATCTCGCTGGTGGACATCCCGGTCCCGGGTTGTAAGGAGGTGTTGGGGGTGGATGCGCCTAAGTCGTTGGGGGGCTTACGCTGAGAGTAGCAAGGCTCGGCGGTAGTGTCAACTGGCCGGACCCCCGCCCGTCCTTGAGGTTTGGCGTTGTCGGGCTTAAGCTTATGCCTCTTTTTCGCCGCCGTGTATGATCAAATGGTTCCGAAGCGGTTTCGCGGTCAAGGTCGCAGCGTTCGTGTTCGCGCTGCTGATGCTGATCTTCATGCTCACCAGCGTTGACTGGGGCAAGCTCGCCACCGGCACCAGCGTCGGCAAGGTGAACGGGCAAGCGATCGACGCCCGGGTCTACCAGCAACAGGTCCAGCAGGCCACCGAGGCGCGTCAGCGCCAGAGCCAGCAGAGCCTGGGCCTGGACGACTACCAGGCCATTCGCGACGACGTCTGGGACCAGTTCGTCACCAACGAGCTGCTCCAGTCCGAGTACAAGCGCCGGGCAATCCACGTCACCGAGCAGGAGATCGTCGAAGCGATCCGGAACGAGCCGCTGCCGGAGTTCTTCCGGCTGCCCGAATTCCAGACCGACGGCAAGTTCGACCTCGGCAAGTACCAGAAGTGGCTGGGCTCGAGCGTGGCGCAGCAGTTCCTTCCCGCCATGGAAGACCAGTACCGGGACCAGCTCGAGCGCGCCAAGCTGTTCCGCGCGGTGACTGCGGACGTGTACCTCTCCGACCCCGCGCTCTGGGAGCGGTATCGGGACGAGCACGAGACGGTTCGGGTGGACCTGGCCGCCATCGTCCCGACGGCGGCGGTGCCCGACTCGGTAGTGCAGGTTACGCCCGCCGAGATCCAGGCATGGTATGACGCGCACAAGACCGAGCTCGACCGCCCCAAGACCGTCTTCACCAGCTTCATCGGCATCTCCCGCATCCCGGACGCCTCGGACACCGCGGCGGCGCTCGCCCGCGCCGACGGGGTCCGCAAGGAGATCGCGGGCGGCGCGCCGTTCGCCGAGGTGGCGAAACGGGAGTCGGCGGATACCGTGTCGGGCAACAAGGGGGGCGACCTGGGCGAGTGGACCAGGGGCACGTTCGATCCCAGGTTCGACTCGGCGGCGTTCTCCCTCAAGTTGAACGAGCTTTCCGAGCCGGTCCTCACCCAGTTCGGCTTCCACCTGATCGAGATGACCAGCCGCACCGGCAACAAGGCCAAGGGCCGGCACATCCTGATCCCGATCGAGGTGACCGGCAAGCATCGCGACCGCCTCGACGCGGAGGCCGACTCGCTCGACAAGCTGGCGGCGGAGCATGCCGACCCTGCGGCCCTCGACACCGCCGCCCGGGCGCTCGGGCTCCAGATCGGCCACGCCAAGCCGCTCGCCGCCGGCGGCAAGATGCAGGTCGGGCTCCTGACGCTGCCGGACGCGGGCACGTGGGCCGCGGACGCTAAGGCCGGCCAGATCAGCCCGATCATCGAGACACCGTTCGCGATGTACGTGTTCCGGGTCGACAGCATCCATCCGCCCGGCGTTCCGGCGCTCGCCGATGCCCGGGACACGGTCACCCGCATCGTGCGCGACGCCAAGAAGACGGGCGACGCGCGCAAGCTCGCCGAGGAGCTGGTGAAGCGTCTCGACAGCGGGAGCACGCTGGCCCAGGCCGCCGACGCGATGAAGCTTCCCCACGAGGTGTACGGGCCCTTCACCCGCGTGACCTCGCCGCTCCGGGATCCGCTCGTGACTGGGGTGGCGTTCGGGCTCGCCCCGGGCAAGCACAGCGGCGTCATCGGCACCAAGGACGGGCTCTACGTCCTCCAGGTGCTGGACCACGCGCCGGCGGACTCTGCGGCCTTTGCGAAGGGGCTGGACCAGGAGCGGGGGCGGGCGCTGCAGGAAGCCCGCCAGGAGCGGGTTCAGACCTATCTGGCCGGCCTCCGCAGCACGGCCAAGATCGTGGATAACCGGAGCAAGATGCTGCAGCAGCAACCGGCGGGGAGTTGAGCGCGAGCTACCAGCGTCAGCTGCAGTGAAGCGCGCCGCCCTCCGACGTCCCGGACGCCGGAGGGCGGCTCTGCCAGATCGAACGCCTCTTACTGCGAGAGCCGCTTCGGATCGCCCGAGGGGGGTGCGTTCTGCGACGGCGGGGCGTCCACCTGGCGCTGGGCGGCCGGACGCTCGTTGGGGTCGCTGAGAATCGCATCCTGGGTGTCGGACAGGCTCCGCTTGAACTCCCGAATACCCTTGCCAATGGAGGAGCCCACCTCCGGCAGCCGCTTGGCTCCGAACAGGAGCAGCACGACCACCAGGATGAGCATGATCTCCCCGAACCCGAGGTTTCCCACAAGCCCTCCTAGAAGAGCGACCGCGCGATCAGATATGCCACCAGGACCCCGACCAGGCTCAGGAGCGACACATGCAGCCCCATCGGTCCCAGGGTGAAGTTTACCACCAGGAGATCGATCGAGACAGGCCCGAACGTGGGCGACGCGGTGGTCGTGAAGAACGTCTTCGCCGCGCTATCGGGAAGCCACTGGCGAAGAAACGCCGTGAGGAAGCCGCCGGCGATGAAGCCGGTGACCAGCACGCCGATATAGAAGCCGGGTCGGTGGGGTCCGCTCGCCATCAGTTGCGCCGATCGAGCACGTAGGTGATGCTCGCCCGGAGCGCGTCCCGGGCGGGCGAAGGAGGGAGCAGGTCCAACTCGGTGTCGGCCTGCTGGCCGAGCCGCTGGGCCCGCTCCCGGGCGTAGTCGAGCCCGCCCGCCCGGGCGACCGCTCCAATCACCTCGGCGATCTGCCCGTCGGCGGGCTCGGCGCTGCGCAGCAGCACGGCCACCGCCTTCCGCTCGGACTCTTCCATCCGGGGCAACGCGTAGATCAGCGGGAGCGTCACTTTGTGCTCCCGGAGGTCGGACCCGGAAGGCTTGCCGAGCGCGGCCGCGTCCGCCGTATAGTCGAGCAGGTCGTCCACGATCTGGAAGGCCATGCCGAGGGCCTCGCCGAACCGGCGCAGGGCGGCCCGCTCGGCGGGCCGCGCGGCCAGCGCGCCGACCTCGGCCGCTCCCGAGAGCAGCGACGCGGTCTTGGCACGGATCAGCAGGTCGTACTGCTCCTCGCTGAACGCGAGCGGATCGTGCGCGAGGAGTTGGCGCATCTCGCCGACCGTCATCTCGTTGGTCACCCGGCTCAGCACCCGGAGGGTCTCGAACTCGTCCAGCCGCACCAGCTCGATCACGGCGCGGGAGTAGAGGTAATCTCCCATGATGACCGAGATCTGATGGCTGAAGAGCGCGTTGATCGTCGGCATCCCACGCCGGAGCACCGAATGATCCACCGAATCATCGTGCACGAGCGTGGCCAGATGGATGAGCTCGATCACGGCGGCGACGGTCACGGAGCGTGGCGTCGGGCCGCCGGTCGCGTGGTCCGCGAGGAGCGTGATCGTGGGACGGAACAGCTTGCCCTGCATCTGGAGCAGGTGCGCATTGACGTCGCGAATGAGCTGGAAGTCCGCCTCGATGATCCGGCGCAGCTCCTTCTGGACGCGCTCGAGCTCGCCCCGCACGGGGGCCTGGAGTCCCGCCAGCGTCACCGGGGCGACCGGGGAGCTCACGCGTGGCGCTCGGCCGCGAGCCGGGGAACCCGCTCGCCGAGATCCATGAAGCGGATGTCCACGGCGAGCGCCCGCTCGTAGCAGCGCAGGGCGTCGGGCGCTTTGCCCTGGGCTTCCACGGCGCGGCCCAGCCAGTAGAGGAGCCCGATCTTGGCCTCGTCGCCGCCCGCCTCGGTGTCCACCGCCCGCCGCAACACCGTCTCCGCGATCCCGAACTGCCCCTTGTCGAAGAACGCGGTCCCCAGCGCCTCGGACGTGCGCAGCCGGCCTTCGGGCGCCCGGAGCGCCTTCTGGAACTCGGCGATGGCTTCATCCAGCAGGCCCATCTCCTTGAACGCGACGCCGAGATCGTAGTGCGACTGGTAGTCGTCCGCCTCGAGGTTCTGCTCGATGCCCCGTTTGAACTCCGCCAGCATCTCCTCGAAGTTCTTCTGCTCGTCGTCGGTGGGCTTGGCGCCCTCGATCCGCATCCGGGTGTCCCGGGGCGCCGCCTCCTCGAGCACGAGCGATCCGAGATCCACGAAGTCGGCCGGCCGGGGCGGCGGTGTGGCGGCGGGAGGACGCGCGCCGGCCGGCGGAACCTTCGGCATGGGAGCCCGCGCGGGCGGCGGCGCTTCCCCCGGGGGCGCGACTCCCAGCTCCGTGAGCGCTGCCCGAGCTGCCTGGTTCCCCGGGTCGTGATCCGCCACCCGCTGGTACACGGCGATCGCCTTCTCCACCTCCCCCATGCGCCGGAGCGCGTGGGCGAGCGCCAGATAGGCGTCGAGCATGCGGCTCCGGCTGCCGGTGCGGTACGCCAGCTCGACCGCCTTCTGGTAATGCCGGATGTCGTCCGCTTCCAGCTCCACCACGCGCGCGATGACGTCGGCCGCCTCCTGCCAGGCCTCCCGCGCTTCGTAGGCTTCCGCCGCGAACAGGAACTCGTCTGCGGCGCGGCGCCGGTCGCCCGCCGCGTAAAGCGCCTCGCCGAGCGCGCGGTGCGCGGCGGGATCGTCGGGGCGATCGGCGACCGCCTGCTCGAGCCCGGCGACGCCGCCCGGCGACGCCGTCGTGTCGGACGCCGGCTCCGGAACGGCGATCGGCGCCCCCTCGGGCTCGGCCACCGGCGCGGAGAGCTCGGCCGTCTCGGCGACGCCCGCCTCCGGCGCCGGCTCGACGAAGTCGAGCGCGACCGGCACCGCATCCACGGGCGCGTCCGCATCCACCGACGCCGCGTCCGCGAGGCTCTCGGCCAGCACGTCCGAGAGGTCCGGTGCCGGCTCGTCGTCGAACCCGACCGGCTCCAGCGACACGCCGGCGGCCGGCTCGAGGCCGAGCCCGTCGTCGAAGCCGGAGAGCTGCACGCCCTCGAAATCGACGGTCTGAACCTCCTCGAATTCGACCGTCCGCACCCCCTCCGGCTCCAGGCCCTGGGCATCGGCGGGCGGCCCCTCGTCGGCCACGGTCTGGACCCCCTCCAGCATCAGCCCGTCCAACCCGGCCAGCGGCTCCGACACGCCCGCGCTGATATCCTCGGCGCCGTGCAGGATCGTCGTCTCGAAGCCTCCCACCGGCTCGGGCGGCGCTTCGGGTTCCGCCTCGGCCGGCGTCGCCGGCTCCTCCACCAGGGGCGCCACCGGCTCGACCGGTGCCGCAGCGACCGGTTGGTCCGACACCGCCTGGTGTCCGGCGGGCACCCCGAAGCCGGTGTCGATGAATACCAGATCGCTGGCGCGCTGGCGCGCCGGCGGGCCCTGCTCCTCGTGCTCCACCGGCTCCAGGCGCTCGCGCATCACACGGGCCGCGGGCGCGTCGCCGCGCGCCTCGAGGTCGGTGCACAGCTTGTCGAGCTCCGCCTCCGCCTCTTCGCCCCGGGACGCCGCCCGGAGCAGCTCGACCAGCATCACCCGGATGTCCTGGCTGCCGGAGAACTGGTCGGCAAACGCCTTCACCGCGCCGAACGCCTCGTCGAGCTGTCCCTGCGCGTTCATGCGCTCGAGATACTCGAGCAGGTTCCGCTTGGCCTCGATGACGACGTTCTTCCGGGCGTGGAGCCGGGCAAGGTGGAGGTAGGTCGCGGTGCGCCCCGGATTGACTCGTAGGATCTTCCCGCACAGGGCGATGGCGTTGTTGAAGAACCCCTGGTCGCCGTACAGCTCGACCGCCCGCTCGTAGTGGCGCACGGCCGAGGCGGTATCGCCGACCTTGAGGTACAGATCGCCGACCCGGTTGTAGAGGGAGAGGTCCGGGGTGGCGTCCTTGCCGGACTCGATCTGCTGGATGGCCTTGAGGTAGGCCTCAATGGCCTTCCTCCAATCCTCCTTCTGCTCGAACTTCCGCGCGGTGTCCTTAAGCTTCTCGAGGCTCATGCGGGTGCGGGCAGAGAAAGAGGAAACAGGCGATGGGGCTTGAACTTGGAAAGTTAGGGAGTGCCCCGGGGCGGGGCAAGCAAGGCCGTCGGATCCAGCTCCCCCTGCGCCACCGCCCGGGCGAGCCGCTCCAGGTCCGGGCCCGGGGGCCGGTCGTCGTCGAGCGGGAGCACGGCCGGCTCGAGGCCGCGGAGCCCATGGTAGAGGGCGGCCACCCCGCGGCCCGGACGAAGCGGCTTGAGGAATTCCAGGCCCTGGGCCGCGCAGAGCAGCTCGGCCCCCACCACGCGCTGGGCGTTGAGGAGGATCCGGCGTGCCTTGGTAGCGGCCGCCATCCCCATCGGGACGAAGTCCTCCTGGTTCGCATCAGTCGGGATCGACCCGATGCTGGCCGGCATCGCCAGCGCCCGTGACTCCGCCACCAGCGACGCCGCAGTGATCTGCACCATCATGTAGCCCGACCGGAGGCCGGGGTCGGCGGTGAGGAACGCCGGGAGCCCCTGCGACAGGTCCGGATTCACGAGACGCTCGATCCGGCGCTCGGAGATCGCCTGGAGCGTCGTCAGGGCGATCGCGAGGAAATCGAGCGCCTGCGCCACCGGCTGGCCGTGAAAGTTTCCGCCGGAAATGACCTCCCCGTCCTCGAAAACGAGCGGGTTGTCGGTCGAGGCGTTCAGCTCCACCAGGGCGGTGGTCTCCGCGAACCGGAGCGCGTCGGCCACGGCGCCCAGCACCTGCGGCGCGCAGCGGAGGCTGTAGGCATCCTGCACCCGGGGGTCGTTCTCTCGGTGCGACTCGCGAATCTCGCTGTCCGCGAGCAGGCTCCGCATGAACGCCGCGGCCCGCCGTTGCCCCTCGTGCGGGCGGGCGTCGTGGATGCGCGGGTCCAGCGGGGCGGGGGTGCCGCGCAGCGCCTCCAGGCTCATCGCGGCCGCGCCCGCCGCGGTGCGCCAGAGCACCTCCGCGTCGTGGACGAGGAGCGCCAGCAGCGCGGTCTGCGCCTGGGTGCCGTTGATGAACGCGAGCCCCTCCTTCGGGGCGAACCGGAACGGAGCCAGGCCCGCGGCGGCCAGCCCGGGGCCGGCCGGTACGCGCCGCCCGCCGGTCGCTCCCGTCTCGATCAGCTCCCCTTCCCCCATCAGCGCCAGCGCCACGTGGCTCAGCGGCGCCAGGTCGCCGCTCGCGCCCACGCTGCCCTGTTCGGGCACCAGCGGCAGCAGGCGGGCGTTGAGCATCGCGACGAGCGCATCCACGAGGGCCGGGCGCACGCCGCTCGTCGGGCGCAGGAGCACGTTGGCCCGGAGCAGCATCAGGCCGCGGACGACGTCCGCCGGGAGCGGGTCGCCCACTCCGGCGGCGTGGCTTCGGATCAGGTTGGCCTGGAGCCGCTCGAGATTGTCGGGGGGGATACGGACGTTGGCGAGCTTGCCGAAGCCGGTGTTGACGCCGTACATCGTCCGGCCTTCGGCGATCGCGGCTTCGATGGCCCGCCGGCTCTGGCCCAGCCGCTCGCCGGCGGCCGGATCGAGCGCCACGCGTGCCGCCGGGTTCCGCGCGACCCGGACCACGTCGGCAATGCGGAGCGAGCGGCCGTCGAGCACCAGGGTCGGGTCAGGCATCGGCCCGAATCTCGACGGAGGCCCGGACTTTCACAAGCGCGGGCCCGCCCGGCGGCGCGGCGGCGCCTACGGCTTCGCGGCGGCGGTCTTCGCGACGGTCCGGAGCTCCGGGTTGTTCGGCTGGGTCTGGAGCGACCACGAGAGAATCACGAACCGGTCGCCTACGTGCGTGGGCCGCACCGCCCCGTAGAGCACCGACCCACCGGGACCCGGGAGCTGAAAGACGTAGCCCACGTTGGGAAGGGCATCGGCGGTCGCCGTCGAGTAATCGGAGCTGGGGTCGGCCGGATCGGGCGCCAGGTCGATGCTGGTGAGATCGGCAATCGGCTGGAAGCCGTTGTACGTGGCCAGGAGCACGCCGGCGCGGCGGGGCTGGATGAACAGGGAATCAGGCGTGGTCGCGGTGTTCACCTCGATCGAGAAGTCGGCATCGGGGCCCGCGCCCGGCACGATGAGACCGAGCTCGTTGTCCTGGATCTGCCCGTCGCTGTTTGCATCCTTCCAGAACCGGAAGCCGCTCAAGGTCGGGTTCGCCGCGCGGGTCCACACCACGATGTTCCGCACGTCCGGCCGCGGGGTGTCGTTGTGCGGCGCCGACCGCTGGCTCTCCGCCTGGTTCACGCTCACGGAAGAGACGGCGAAGCACCGCGAGATGCCGTCGGTGAGCGCGCCAACGATGAACTCGGGGGCGACGGTCGTCCCCTCGAGCTGCCAGCTCGACCCGCACTGCCCGGCGAGGTAGTCCGTCGACCAGGAGTAGCTGGTGCTGTAGATCCGGTAGTTCTGAAAGTTGCTCGGATTGGCCAGGAAGGCGTTGTCGTCCCAGGTGAGGGCCACGGCCTTATCCAGCGTGGTGCCCACCAGATTGAGGGGCGTCGGAGGAGGGGTGCCCTGGCCGGGACCGGTCGACGACGACGAGCAGGCGGTGGCGGCGATCGCCGCGCCAACGAGCCACCAGGCGCGCATGGGAACCTCGGGATGGAAGGGAAGACAGGGGGCGCGATGTGCAGGGGCTGTGCCAGCCGCCTCCGGGGTCCGCTCCGCCCCGCCCCCGCCGGGGCCTGTCCGCCCCGGCGGACACTCACTGGTTGAAGGTGGCCTGATTGTAGTCGAACTTGAGGTCCGGCAGGTCGATCAGGAAGATGGAGAAGTACACCGCGAAGTTCCCGTTGGCGTTGCGAGTGAAGTTGAATTGGGCCCGCCAGTCGTGCAGGTCGCGCTGGAGCGCCACAGTTTGCGACTCGAACCGGCTGGCCGTCAGGTTATACTGCGCGTTCCACTGCAGCGTCCAGAAACGCGTGGGCGAGAGGCCCGTGGTGAAATTGAGGCTCTTCTGGGACGGGGGCGTATCCCGCCCGGGGATCGGCCGGGTGCGGCTCAGCGTGTAGCTCAGGTTGATGGCGAAGGGCCGGTTCGGCAACGAGACCTGGTTCGCGCTGAAGAAGGTCGTCTGCCGCCCGCCCTGGGCGTCGTACGGCTGCTGCGCGTCCCTCCCGCCGGGCCCCTGCCCCGGCGGTCTCGGCCCGCCCCCCTTTCCCAGCCCGAAGAGCGAGCCGATCGCGCGGAACGTCCCCCCGGTCAGGATGAAGTTGGTCTGCAGGCTGGTGAGGAACGGCTCGAACTTCGCCGTGTCGCTCCCGACGGCCCCCCGCCAGAGATCGTGCGTGATGCGGAGATTGAAGCCCGGCAGCAGGTCCGTCAGGAAGCTGTTGGAGATCGTCTGGCTCGTCCATCCCGTGCGCCCCGGCTGCTTGGCCTGCTCGAAGTCGTAGCTCAGGGCGGTGGTGCTGATGCTGAGCAGCTTGATCTTCCTGGCCGTCGTCCCCGCCGTGTCTCCCGGCTGCGGCTTGGTCTTCCCCTCGAACGTGTTGTTGAGGGCGATGCTGAGCGTCTGGGTCGGCGGAATGCGGAGCAGCGGCGTCTGGCCCGGCGGCGTGATCGCGTTCGCGAAGTCCTGGGAGATCGAGGCCGCCGGCGAATAATTGAACTGGATGAGCGGGGCGAAGCTGTGCCGGATCCGGGCCAGCGGGCCGAAGCCCGGGAAGAACGCGAAGAGCGTGGGGGTGGACGACAGGCTGAAGTTGAACTTCTTGCCCTGGATCACCCAGGCGCCCCCGGTCTGCCGATTGCGAACCGCGAAGGTCTGGCCCGTCTTGTTGGTGATCCCCACCGACGGCGTAATGCGCCAGCTGTGCTGGAACAGGATCGGCAGATTGATGCCGGTCTGCCAGTCGAACGTCGTGGCGAAATCGCCGAGAAAGAACTGCGCCACCGTCACCGAGTCGACCGGGGTGACCAGACCGGGGGCGAGGAAGGAGACCGCCTGCCGCTGGGTCGTGGTCCGGTCCACGAGGGCGACCGAGTTCTGCCAGGTGAAGCTGCCGAAGCGGATCGGGGTCGAGAAATTGAACGCGCTATTCCGGGTACTCCCCAGCTGCGGGACGGTGTCGACCAGGCCGTTGGGCTGGGTGATGAGCAGGTTGGGGAGCGGCGTGTTGGCCGTGAGATCGTTGGTCAGGCTCAGGTTCGGTGACCAGGTGACGTTCCGACCGATGTCGATCGGCTTGGGCGAGATCGTGAGCGCCGGGAGCTCGGTGGACGAGCTGCCATCCGAAAGGCTCTGCCGGCGGTTGCCGCCCAGGTTGACCAGGCCCCAGCGGAAGCGCTTCTGGAAACTCACGGCGCTGTTCACCTGCTGCGTGTTCTGCAGCGGGTTGAGCGCGTTCTGCAGCACGACGACCGAGTTGCTGACGTAGTTGATGTTGAACGTCAGGTTGGTGCCAAGGTTGAACTGCTGGTGGTGGTCCCACCGGAGACTGGTGCCGCTGCCCCCGCCGCTCTGGAACTGGCGGCTGATCTCGAAGGAGCCGCCCATGAACCGGTTGAGCACGTTGTATTGCATGCTCGCGCCGAGCTGCACGTACCGGTGAGAGAACCAGTCGAGCCGGAACGTGAGGTCCATGTAGTCGTTCGTCGCCCAGTAGTAGCCGACGTTGCTGATCTGGCGCTGATACGATCCCGAAGGCCGGATGATGTCGCTGAAGCCGAATTGGGGGACGAGAATGCCCGAGTGGCGTCCGGGCCGGATGTCCTGGTAGATGAAGGGGAGCCAGAGGATCGGGACGTCGCTCACGTAGAGCACGATGGGCCGCGCGACGAACGACTGCTTCGAGACCCACTTCACCTGGCGCGCCTGGAAGTGATAGTGCGGCGTCGGCAGGTCGCAGCTGGTGATGTCGCTCGACGCGGCGTAGAGCCGGTTGGCGTTCGAGTCGGCGGCGACGTTGCCCCGGACGAACCAGGTGGCCTGCCCGGTGGAGAAGCTGGTGAACGCCTTCTTGATGATGCCGCGGCTGGTGCAGGTGTTGTACTCGATGCTCCCGCCCACGAGCACCTGACTCTTCTCGAACAGGCGCGGCGCGCCCTCCGCATCGAGTACGCAGCTCGTCTCCTGATAGCCGACCGTGTCCGCCTCGAGCTTCACGCCTTCCTGCTCGGTCAGCACCTCGCCGGCCAGGCGCATGCGCCTGTCGTCGGCGTAGTACGTGGCGGAGTCCGCCTTGTAGCGCGTGATCTTGTAGCCGGTCCGCTGGAGCAGCTGGGTGAGAACCGAGTCGGCCTCGGGGAACGTGCGGGTGGGCGCCGTGGGCAGGCCAAGCAGCCGGGCGGTCGCGGTGTCGAGCGGCTGGGCGGGGCCGATCTGCCCGACATTCACGCCGCCCCCCGGCCTCAAGCCCGGGACGAGGCCCCCGAGCCCGCCCGCCTGCCCGGGCTCCTGGGCCCGCGCGGCGGGCGCCAGCGCCAGCAGGAGCACCAAGGCCCAAGCCGGCGCCCGGAGCATCCCGCCCCCGAACTCATCGCGGAACGGGGCCTCCCCGGCGGGGCTGGCCATGGCCTCTGGGCGAGGCGCCCGGGCCTACCGGCCGAGCGCCTTGAGACGGTCGCGCGCCAGCGCGGCCTCGCCGGACCGCGGGTAATCCTTGACGAGACGCTGGTACACGGCTCGCGCACCGGCCCCGTCCTTCCGCCGTTCCGCGAGGAGACCGAGGTTATAGAGGGCGGCCGAGGCGCGCTGGGACTGCGGATACTTGTCGACCACCTGCTTGTAGTAGAACCCCGCCGAGTCCGGATTCTCCGCGGCGAAGCTCTGGCCGAGGAAGTAGACGGCGTCGGGCACCCGCTCGCTGTTCGGGTAGGCCTGGAGGAGCTGCCTGAACCCGGTGCGCGCCGTACCCGTGCTGCCCCGTCGGAGCTGCGCCACCGACGCCTCGTATATCTCGTCGGCGCTGGCGGCGGGGGCCGCCGGCGCGGCCGGCCGGGTTGTGTCCCCGGGAGCCGCCGGCGGAGGCTGGCTCGCGTTGGCCGCCGCGATCTCGGCGCCGCGGGCCTCGAGCTGGGTTCGGAGCTCGGTGAGCCGCTGCTGGCTCTGCCCGGTGAGTTCCTGCATCTGGACCAGCTGCTGCTCGATGTTGTAGAGATCCTGCTGGGTGTCGCCCCGGAGCGACCGCACCGCCAGCCCCAGCGAATCCATGATGCGCTGCTGCAGGCGGATGATCTCGCCCAACCGCGCCGCGCTGGCCGAGTCCTGCCGAGCGGACTCGGCCCGCAGGAGCGCCACCTCGTTCCCCACACGCCGGACGTCGCCGGACGTCGCGCAGGCCGCAAGCCCCGCGAGCCCGGCGGCTCCCAGAAGAATCCGGCGGGACCACCTCACTTCGGCGCCACCAGGTTGTCGCCCCCGGCGGTGATGTCGAACTCGTCGCGCCGGTTCTTGGCCCAGGCGTCTTCGCTGTGCCCGGGGTCGAGCGGCCGCTCCTTGCCGTACGAGACGACGTCGAGCCGCCCTTCGTCGATGCCCTTGCTGGTGAGGTAGCGCTTGGCGGAGGCCGCGCGCCGGTTGCCCAGCGCGAGGTTGTACTCGTCGCTGCCGCGCTCGTCGCAGTGCCCGGCGATCCGCAGCCGCACGGTCGTGTTCGCCGCGAGGATCGCGGCCTTGCGGTCGAGAATCCCCTGATCGCTCGGGCGCACGTCCGATTTGTCGAAGTCGAAATGGATCATGTCGGCCAGCTCGGTGCGGAGCGCGGCGGCCCGCGCCGCCGCTTCGCGCGCCATCCGCTCGGCGTCGTCGCTCTTGGCCGGAGGCGGCGGAGGCGGGGCCGCTTCCCGGGGCGGCGGGGCCGGCTCCGGCGCCGGCTGCTCGGGCGCAGGCTTCTTGCCGCAGGCCGCGATCAGCGACGCGGCTGCGAGGAGCGTCAGGATCGACGATGGACGCATCATGACTCCTGGACTCAAGGGTTGGAAACGACTGCGGCCCCGGCCAGACGCCGGGACCACGCGGGAAGCCGGGCCCAGCCCGGCGTGGACAGCTGGCGGTTCCGGCCGGTCTCGGCGTCGATCACCCAGAGCTGGCGCGCGCCGGTCCGGTCCGAAACGAAGCAGAGATGGCGGCCGTCCGGCGCCCAGGTCGCGTCCTCGTTCCGGCCCGTGGACGTGATCTGGCGAAGCTTCCGGCCTGCGACGGTGAGCACGAAGACCTGGGGAGTGCCGGAAACCTCGCGATGGAACACCACCGACGAGCCGTCCGGGGACCACTCCGGGGCGTACGAGGGGCCGGTGACGCCGAAGTCGAACGGGGCGAGGAGCTCCTGCTCGGTCCCGTCAGCGCCCATCACGTACAGCTGCGGCGGGCCTGCGCGGGTGGAGATGAACGCGATGCGTCGTCCATCGGGCGAATAGGTCGGTGACAAGTTGTCGGCGAAGCGACCCACGGTCAAGCGCTGCGGCGCCCCGCCGCCGAGCGGCGCGACGAAGATATCGGTGCCCTTCTCGTCGGAGCGGGCGTAGACGACGTGCTGCCCGTCGGGAGCGAACATCGGGGTGATGTTGAGGCCGACGTTCGTGCCGGGCAGCTGCGACACTTCGCCGGTAGCGATCGTTTGAATGAAAACCCCGCCCCGCCCCTCCACCAGCTTCGTGAACGCCATCCGCCGCCCGTCCGGGGCCCAGGCCGGGGAGAGGGACGTCTGGCCGTCGGGCGTGAGCGGGCGGGCGGCCGCCCCGTCGCTGTCCATCTGCCAGATGCGGCCGTTCTGCACATAGAGGACCCGCGTCGCGGCGATGCCCGGCGTTCCCGTCGCCCAGCGGACGATCTCGTCCGAGAGCACGTGCACGGCCAGCCGGAAGTTCGCGTCGGTGGGGGGCGGAAGCGCCACGCTCTGCTGGTTCACCAGGAGCGACCGCCCCACGTCGTGCAGGCGGACCGTCGTCTTGCCGCTCTGGTCGAGCAACTCGACGGCGAAGTCGGCGCCCAGCGCCTTGAAGAGCCCGTAGTTGATGGGCCCCGGCGTGGCGTCGGCACCGGCGCGCCCGGGGTCGGCCATCTGGATCATCTCGAACCGGTCGCTGTAGTCCAGATCGCGGCGCACGATGGCGCGCACCGAGTCGAGGCCCGTGCCCGGGATCACCACCAGGCCCGGCCGGGCGCCGGGCGTGTAGTTGATGCCGACCCGGACGCCTTCGTAGGCCTTGGTCGTGTCCTGGGCGGCGGCGCCGCGGGCCAGCAGCAGGGCGGCCAGCGCGGCCGCGCCGGCCGAAACGAATCGTCTCATCGAGATCTGGGCGTAAAGTAGAACGACACCGGCAGCACGTCCGCCGGATAGCCGTCGGGCAGCGGCCCGAAGGCCTTGGCGTTCCCCGCCGCCTCGATGGCGCCCTGCGCATCGAGATCGAAGGCGAAGTTGCCCGACGACCGGATGAATTTGATCTCCCGCACCGTGCCGTCCCGCAGGATGAGGAAGCTCACCTCTGCCTGCAGGTTGCCCCCGCCCGATGGCCGATCCCACCGCCGGTACACCTCCGACACGATGTTCCTGAGATACTCCGGATACGGGAAGTCCAGGCCCGGCGTCTTGACCGTCGCGATGTCGGTGCCCGTGCTCGGCGTCTCGCCCGGCAGCGGCTTCCCCGGGGCCCGCGTCTTGGCGGGTGCTTCCTTCTTCACCTGGTCCGGCGGAGGCTTGGGCTCGGGCTTGGGCGCCGTCTTGGGCGGCAGCTTGGCGGGCTGCGGCTTGAGGGGTGCCGGCTTTTCCTGGGGCGGCGTCGGGATCGCCTCCGGGGCGGCCTTCTTGAGGGCCGGCTGGGGTTCCGGCGCCGCGAGGAGCTCCACCGCGTAAGCCGGGGGCCCGAGCTTCGGCTCCGAGTGGGGCGTCGCGACGATCAGGGCGATCGCTGCCGCGTGCAGGAGCGTCGTCCCGATGAGCCCCGCGGGAATGCTCGGGCCCTCGCGGACCTCCGCCCGCATCTTCATCCCTACTGGTCCTCATCGGCCGCCACGAGACCGACGTTGGAGATGCCGGCCGTCCGGATGACGGCCAGGACCTTGACGACCTCGCCGTAGGCCACCCGAGCGTCCGCCTGGAGGTACACCCCCTCCGGCTTCCGCTGCGCCACCAGCGCGCGGAACGTCGCCCGGAAGTCGCGATAGGAAACGGGCGTGTTGTCCACGTAGACCTTGCCGTCCCGGTTCACCGAGACGACCATGCCTTCTTTGGGCTGGAGCGGGCGGGCCTCCGCCCTCGGGAGCTCGACGTCGAGGCCGCCCTGCATGATCGGGGCCGTAATCATGAAGACGATGAGCAGCACCAGCACAACGTCGATCAGCGAGGTGACGTTGATGTCGGCGTTGAAGTTCAACTCGCCCCGCTGACTCCCCAACCCTCCACCGAGGCTCATCATCTAGATCAGCCCCTCCCTGGCCATCGTGCCGATCAGCTCGTTGGCGAAGCCCTCGAGCTCGCCGGCGAAGAGCCGGATGCGGTTGACGAAGAGGTTATAGGTAATCACCGCGGGGATGGCGGCGGCCAGACCGCCGAAGGTGGCGACCAGCGCTTCGGCGACGCCCGGCGCCACCGCCGCGAGGCTGCCGGAGCCCTTGGCCGAGATCCCGACGAACGCGTTCATGATGCCCACGACGGTGCCAAGCAGGCCGAGGAGCGGGCTCACCGAGCCGATCGTGGCCAGCCACGGCACGTAGTGGCTCAACAGGTCGCGCTCGGCGGCCACCTCCTTCCCGAGGACCATCTTGAGGGCCTCGAGCTGGGTGGGCGTGAGCGTGGTCGCCTGGCTCGGACGATCGTCCCTGAGGGCCCCGGGCTTGAGTTCCGAATAGAACGTGATCGCCTCGCGGAACAGCCGGTTATACGGCGATGGGGGCTGTTTCATCACGGCGTGATACGCCTCCTGCAGCCGGGTGGCCCGCTCCATCTCCGAGAAGAAGCGGTCCGCCTGCTTGTTGAGCCGGCGGAACTGCCACCACTTCGCCACGATGATGAACCAGGAGATCAGCGAGAAGACGACCGTGATGGCCAGGACGACCTTCGTCTCGGGGCTGGCGATGAGCACCAGATCGAGGGACGACCGGGGAATGGGGGATGCGCCCTGCAGCATCAGCGTGCCTCCTCTCGAAACCAGGACACCAGCTCGGCCAGCCCGTCCTCGAACCGATGCTCGGGGCGCCAGCCGAGTCGCCGCGCGGCCTTCCGGGTGTCGAGCACGCTGCGCCGCAGCTCCCCCGGACGCTCCGGCGCGAACTCGACCGGGACCCGCCGTCCCATCACCCCCATGACCGCCTCGCCGACCTCAAGCACCGTGCGCTCGCGCGCCGTGGCGATGTTGAAGGCCGTGTCGTCGATTCCCTCGCCCCAGGACACCGCCGCCGTGGCGGCGAGCACATTGGCGCGGGCCACGTCGCGCACGAAGACGTAGTCCCGCGTCTGGGTACCGTCGCCGAAGACGGTGAGCGGCCGCCCCTCGAGCACGCGCGAGACGAAGATGGACACCACGCCGGCTTCGGACTTGGGATCCTGACGCGGCCCGAAGACGTTGGCGTAGCGCAGGGCGACTCCGTCGAAGCCCCGCAGGAGGCCGATGGCGCGGAGATAATGCTCCCCGGCGAGCTTGCTCACCCCGTAGGGCGAGACCGGGCGCTTCCCGTCGGTCTCCGGCGTCGGGAACACGGTGGTTTCGCCGTAGACGACGCCGCCGCTCGAGGCGAAGACCACCCGCTTCACACCGCCGTCGGCCGCCCCCTCGAGGAGGTTCACGAAACCGACGAGGTTGATGGCCGCGTCATGCGCCGGCTGGTCCACCGACACGCGGACGTCGATCTGGGCCGCGTGGTGGTTGAGCACGTCGAAGCGACCCTCGGCCAGTGTCTTCTTGGCCTCGGGCGAACGGATGTCGGCCCGGACGAAACAGGCTCCCTTCGGGACGTTCCGCTCGTGGCCGCGGGAGAGATCGTCCAGCACGGTGACCTCCCACCCCTGGGCGAGGAATGCCTCGGCGATATGCGATCCGATGAACCCGGCGCCGCCCGTGACCAGCACCCGTTCGCTCATGCCCGCATGCACTCCTCCTGGATGGTTGGACCGTGCCGGCTCGCCCGCACCCCGCTGTCGAATCGTTTCGCAATATAGAAAGCGTTGGCGCAGAAGGAACTGCGGACTCGGGGCGAATCCGGAAACGGCCGCGGGGCCCGGCCCCCGG
>DASWAI010000007.1:0-12083 GCA_036391215.1 Gemmatimonadales bacterium | reverse complement strand
GCGAGAGATCTGGTGGAGCAGCGCCTCGTGGCCGACGGGGGAGGCGTAGGCCACCCCGGCCACGCCCGCCTCGCGGGCCACTCGCGCCAGGATCCGGCTCAGCCGGCCCGCGGGGTAATGCTCCGGAGCGGCCGTCGCGATGCCGAACGGGGCGAGGCCCTTGTCGTTCACCCGCGCGAGCAGCTCCCACGCCAGGTCGGCGACCTTGACCTGCTCCTTCGCGAACGAAGGGCGCGGCACCGAGGGCGACGGGGCCTGCCCGGTGCGCCCGGCGCTCACGTAGTGGCCCGACTGGGGCCGGACCTCGAGGTAGCCCCGGTCCTCGAGCAGCTGATAGGCGCGGAGCACCGTGGCCAGGCTCACCCGCTTCTGGCGGCTGTAGCCCCGCACCGAGGGGAGCCGGTCGCCCGACCGGAGGGCCCGGGTCTCGATCAGGCCGACCAGCTCGTCGGCCAGGCGCTGGTACAGGACCCGATCCCGGCGGCGGGCGCGGCCGCGCCGCAAAACTGTACTGGCAACAGTAGTCATATGCTGAAACTGTTATGGTTACAGGAGGCAGCATAACTTCCAACCCACGGCCCGGCAAGACGCCGGCCGACCGGGAGACCCCGTCATGCCCGAGCCCGGCAGCACCCTGACCGACGTCCGCATCGTCGCCTACGCGCCAGAGCACCGGACGGCGTTCCGCGACCTCAACCTCGAGTGGATCGCGGCGTTCTTCGAGGTCGAGCCGGAGGACCGCCGCGTGTTGGGCGACCCGGAGACGCACGTGCTCGCGCCCGGCGGCGCCATCCTCATGGCGCTCGACGGCGACGACCCCGTCGGCACCGGCGCCCTCATCCCCACCGGCCCGCACGAGTACGAGCTGGCCAAGATGGCGGTGACGCGCCGGGCCCAGGGGCGCGGTGTCGGCCGGCGGCTCTGCGCCGCGCTGGTGGAGCTCGCGCGGGCACGGGGCGCGCACCGGGTAGAGCTGGTCTCCCACCGGAGCCTCGCCCCGGCCCTGGCGCTCTACCGCTCGCTCGGGTTCCGGGAGGTTCCCCTCGGGCCCGTGGCCTACAAGCGGGCGAACATCCGGATGGAGCTGCCGCTCCGGTGAAGGGCCGCATCCTCGCGGCCTTCGCGGTCGTCTACCTGGTCTGGGGCTCGACCTACCTCGGCATCCGCATCGCGGTGGCGACGCTTCCGCCGTTCCTCCTGGCCGGCACCCGCTTCGTAGCGGCCGGACTGCTGCTCTACGCCTGGGCCCGGGTCCGGGGCGCGCCCGCCCCCGGCCGGCGCGAGTGGCTCGCCTCGCTCGCCATCGGGATCCTCCTGGTGGCGGGCGCGAACGCGGTCGTCGGCTGGGCGGAGCAGCAGGTACCGTCGGGACTGGCCGCGCTGATCGTGGCGGGCATGCCGCTCTGGGTGGCGCTGTTCCAGCGGGTCGGGCCGGACACGAAGCCGCTCGGAGCCGCGCGGATGGCGGGGCTGCTGCTGGGATTCGCCGGGCTGGTGGTGCTCCTGAGCGGCGGCGGTGCGGCGGGCGCGTGCCCCGGAGGGCTGGCGGCGTGCCTCGGGAAGCGCGCCGCTCCGGCCGCCATCCCGATGCTCGCGCTCGTGGGAGCGTCGATGTCCTGGGCGCTGGGGTCGGTCCTCAGCCGCCGGGTTCCGCTGCCCGGCGACAAGACGCTCGCCTCGGCCATGAGCATGCTCGCGGGCGGGGTCGTGACGCTCGGGGTCGGCGCGGCCGCGGGCGAGCTGGCGGCGTTCGAGCCGGCCCGCGTCTCCATGGTCTCCCTCGCGGCCTGGGCCTATCTCGTCGTCTTCGGCTCGATGCTGGGCTTCACCTGCTTCACTTGGCTCGTGAGCGTGGTCGATCCGACCCGGGTCGCGACGTATGCCTACGTGAACCCGGTGGTCGCGCTGTTCCTCGGCTGGTGGCTGGCCGGCGAGCCGCTGGGCGCCAGGACGCTGGTCGCGGCGCCGATCATACTCGTCGGACTGGTCCTCGTGCTTCGCCCCGAGGCGCTCCCCCTGCCGCGCCGCCGGCCCAGGGCCGAGGTGGCCGCCTAGCCCGGCGGAGGGCTACTGGTAGAGCCGGCCGCGCAGCCGGATCCAGCCGGGCGCGTGGCGGCCGTCGGGGTCCCGGTGGGTCCAGTGGATCACGCCGCCCAGCTGGTTCCACTCGTACTCGCCGCGCACCTCCACCGTATCACCCACGGTCACCGGCACCGGTGGTGCCAGCTGGGTGTTGTGGGCGACGAGCACGGTCAGATCGCCCACCCGCAGGATGAACCGCTCGTGCGGGAGGCCCTTCCGGTCGTCGGCCAGGCGCCGCGCCACGACGCCGGTCGCCTCCACCTCCACGCCCGATCGCCGCGCGTTGAACGCCTCGAGCACCGCCGCGCCCCCGGGGGCGGGAGCAGCGGACGGGGGGTGCAACGGCGCTCCACCAGCGGGCGCTCCTGGAACCGGTACCGGCGCAGCCGCGGACGGCACGGCTACGGCGTCGGGGTTCCGCGCTTGGTAGGCGTAGACCGCCGCCAGGACCAGGCCCACCACCACCAGCAGGAGTACCCCGGCTCTTCCGCGCATAGGCCGGGCATTATAGACATTCGGCGGTGACCGAGCGACTCTATTACCTCGACGCCTACCTCGCGGCCTTCCAGGCGACGGTGCTCGAGCGCGCCGACGACGGCCGCCGCCTCTACCTCGACCGCACGGCGTTCTATCCCACGTCCGGCGGCCAGCCGCACGACACCGGGCGCCTGGGCGGCGTGGAAGTAGTGGACGTAGTGGACGAGGGCGAGCGGATCGCACACCTCTTGGCTGCGCCCGTTCCCGCCGGCCCCGTCCGCGGCGAGGTGGACTGGGCCCGTCGGTTCGATCATATGCAGCAGCACACCGGGCAGCATCTCCTCTCCGCCGTGCTCGAGGACCTCTACGGCTGCCACACCGTGAGCGTGCATTTCGGGCAGGACGCCTCCACCCTCGATCTCGACACGCCGGCGATCACGCCCGAGCAGGTCGCGGCCGCGGAGACCCGCGCCAATCTCGTGGCGACCGAGAACCGGCCGGTGTCGATCGGCTTCGAGGACGCCGCCGCGGCGGCCGGGCTCCGCAAGGCCTCCGACCGCACGGGTCCGCTCCGGATCGTGGCCATCCAGGACCTCGACCGGAGCGCATGCGGCGGTACCCACGTGCGCGCGACCGGAGAGATCGGCGCGATCCTGATCGGGAAGGTGGAGCGGGTGCGGAAGGCGGTGCGGCTCGAGTTCCTGTGCGGCACCCGCGCAGTACGGCGGGCGCGGGCCGACCACGAGCTGCTGGCGCGGCTCGCCGCCCAGTACTCGGCCGCGCCGGACGAGCTGCCGGCGCTGGTGGAAGCTCAGCGGGCCGAGGTCAAGGAAGCGGTTGCGGGGCGCCGGGAAGCGGAGGTGCGGCTGGACCGGTATCGCGCCGCGGAGCTCTACACCGGGACGGCGCCCGACGCCGCCGGGCTCCGGCGGATCGTCGTGCGGGAGGAGCGCGGCATAGACCGGCTCCGGGGCCTGGCCCAGGCCATCGCGGCGCTCCCCCGGACGCTGTTCGTGGGCGTCGCGGCGAGCCCGCCCGGGCTCCTGGTGGCCGCGTCGGAGGACTCGGGGCGGGACGCGGGCGCGATGCTCCGGAGCGCACTGGCGCCGGCCGGGGGCCGGGGCGGCGGTACGCCAAGGCTGGCGCAGGGAACGGTGGGAGCGGAGGCACTGGAGAGGGTGGTGGAAGCCGTTAGCCAATAGGAGCTCACATGGACACCTGGCACCTCCTCGGCACCCGGGACGAGCTGCTCGCCCGCGCCCCGTTCGCGGTGAAGATCGAGCGCCACCGGGTCGCGGTGTTCCACCACGAAGGCCGCTTCCGCGCCATCTCCGACATCTGCAACCATCGCGGCGGCCCGCTTTCCGAGGGCCGGCTCCACGGCGAGTTCGTGATGTGTCCCTGGCACGCCTGGGAGTACAGCGTGATCACGGGCAAGGGGCCGGCGGGCTACGACGAGGAGCAGGTACCGGTGTACGCCGTCGAGGAGCGCGCCGACGGCGTGTACCTCAAGCTGCCGCCGGCGATGCCGCGCCACCTCCTCAAGCACAAACCGTCCCACCTGCTCGAGGCGCACCCGAGACCGCCGGGCGCCCCGCCCCGGGTTCTCGGCATCTCCACCACGGCCATGGACGACGTGAACCCGCGGTTCTCCACGTCGGACGCGCTGCTCGACCACGCGCTCGCCCACGCGCGGGACGTCCGCGGGGCCGAGACCCAGCTCATCCGGCTCCGCGATCTCGCGTTCCGCCCCTGCGAGGGCAATTACTCCAAGGCCGCGCGGGCGTGCACCTGGCCCTGCGCCATCACCGAGCGCGACCCGGCGGACCAGCTCACGCCGGTGTACGAGGGGCTGGTGCACTGGGCCGACGTGGTACTGATCTCCACCTCCATCCGCTGGGGGACCGCCTCGTCCCTCTATCACAAGATGGCGGAGCGGCTCAATTGCATTCAGAACCAGATCACGATCGCCAACCGCGTGCTCATCTGCAGCAAAGTCGCCGGATTCGTCATCACCGGCGGCCAGGACAACATCCAGGCGGTGGCGGGCGGACTGCTCACCTTCTGGAGCGAGCTCGGCTTCGTCTTCCCGGCGTTCCCCTTCATTGCCCATTCGCGCGGATGGGATGCGGAGGACATGGAGAACAACGTGCGCCAAGTGAAGGCGAGCGAGGCCCTGAGGACCGCGTCGCACGAGCTGCTGGACCGCGCCCTCGACTTCTGGCGGGTGCTGGACGCGCACCGCGCCGAACTGGCCCGGCCGATGGAGCGCGCCGGCCGCAAGGCCAATCCGATGGTCGCCGGCGGGGCGCCGGCCCGGCCCGCGGCCGCGGAGGCGGCCCCGTGAGCGCCCGCCTCGCCATTGCCAAGACCTACGAGGCCGCGCTCTTCGCCGGGCGGATGGACGAGGTCGGCCGCCTGTTCACCGACGACATCACCTACTGGGTGGCGGGGGCGCCGCCGCTGGGCGGCGAATGGATGGGCCGGGAGGCGGTGCTCCGGGCCTTCGAGCGGCGGGAGTTCGGGCTCGGCGCCGCGGACTGGGGTTACGAGGACCTGTGGCGCGTCTGGTACGAGGCCGACGAGCGGGTGATCGTCGAGATCCGGGAGCGGAGCTGGCTCCGGAGCCACCCGGACGACGTCATGGACCAGCGGACCTGCGTGGTCATCCGGTTCGCGGGGGACCGGATCGCCGAGATGCGCGACTACGCCGACTCCCACCTGTACGAGGCGTTTCTGGCGCGGCACCGGGACGAGCTGCCCAAGTTCCGCCAGTGACTCATCGCGGCAACGGCTCCGGCAGGTCGGCCACGACGTAGGCCATCACCGCGAGGGCCGCGACGCACCGCGCCATCTCGCCCGCGTCGATCTTGTCGAAGGTGTCCGCGGCCGAGTGGTGGTACCAGAAGTACCGGGATGCGTCCACCTCGAGCCCCATGCCGGGCACGCCCCGGCCGACCAGCGGCTCCACGTCCGCCTCCGGTCCATCCGGCGCCGGCTCGATCGTTCCGGCGCCGATCCGCTCGAGCAGCGGGCCGATCTGCTTCGCCAGCGCGAGCGCCGAGTCCGACCCGACCACGCCGAACCCGGTCGGCGCGAACACTCCGTTGTCCGACTCGATCGCGAGGACGTGCTTGCCCAGGTCCGCCGCGTGGTCGTCGCGGTAGGCGCGGGCGCCGCGGCTCCCGTTCTCCTCGTTGGTCCAGAGCACCACCCGCACGGTGCGCCGGGGGCGCAGACCGAGCCGCTGCATCAGGCGCACCGCCTGCCACGCGGAGAGCGCCCCGCCGCCGTCGTCCATGGCGCCCTCGCCCACGTCCCAGGCGTCGATGTGACCGCCCACCACGACGACTTCGTCGGGCAGCTCCGACCCCCGGAACTCCGCCACGACGTTACGAGACGGGGCGTCGGGCAACATGCGGGCGCCCATCCGGAGCCGCACGACGACCGGCTCCCCGCGGTCCTGGAGCCGGTGGAGCAGCTCCGCATCCTCGACGCTCAGCGCGGCCGCGGGAATCCGGGCGACGGTGGAGTCGTAGTGCATCACGCCGGTGTGCGGGCTCTGGATCGAGAACGAGGCGACGGAGCGGATGAGGCAGGCTCTTGCGCCCACGCGGGCCGCGGCCGACGGCCCGTTCACCCGGTACTGCACGGCTTCGCCGTACGCCTTGAACGGCGGCAGCGTGCGATTGAACGGGAAGTCGAACAGGACGATCTTGCCCTTCGCCTCCGCGGCGCGGCGGGTCAGCTCGTCGAAGCTTCCCACCACCAGCACCGGCGCCGTTATCCCCCCGCGGGGCGTCCCCACGCTCCCGCCCAGGCCGAGCATGTGGAGCGCGTGCGGCCGGGGGCGGATCAGCTCCGCCGACTCCGGACCGCGCACCCAGTGCGGCACCATGGCCGGCTCGGCGTGCACGTCGTCCAGGCCGTCTTTCCGCATCTCCGCCAGGATCCAGTCGATGGCCCGCTCGAGGCCGGGAGAGCCGCTCAGCCGGCCGCCGAACGCGTCGGCCATCCGGCCCAGCCGCCAATAGGCCGTGCTGTCGGCCAGCGCGGCGGCGATCAGCCGGTCGGCCGCGTCCCGGTAGCGGGCGGCGATCGGCCCGGCGGCCGCCGGCGGCGCCTGGGCGGGGACGGCGCCGGGACGGACGAGCCCCGACGCGGCAAGAGCGAGGGCGAGAGTCATCGGCGCGAGGACGCGCGGATGCCGATGGATCATGAGAAGCCTCGGAGATGAAGGGCGGCTCAGGCGCCCCGGTCGGACGACGCTTCCAGCGCCGCCGCGGCAGCCTCCCGCCGCAGCCGGCGGCGGCGGACGCCGTAGGAGAGGACGATGCTGATCTCGTACAGCAGGTAGAGCGGCACCGCCATCGCGATCGTCGTCCACACCAGGTCGCCGGGCGTGAGGAACGCGCCGATGATCACCGCGGCGACGATGGCGTGGCGGCGATAACGGTTCAGGAACTCGGGGGTGACGATGCCGAGCGCCGCGAGCCCCAGGATCACCACCGGCAGCTCGAACGCCACCCCGAATGCGAGCACCAGGCTGAACACGAAGCCGAAGTAGTCGCCCGCCGTGATCATCGGCTCGAGCGCCGAGCCGCCGAAGCCCATGAGCCACGGGATCGCCAGAGGCAGGACCACGAAGTAACCCAGGGCCGCGCCGCTCACGAAGAGGAACACGGCCGCCGCGGTCACGCCCAGCGCCACGCTGCGCTCGTGCCGGTAGAGGGCGGGCGCGATGAACGCCCAGAGCTGATAGAGCACGACGGGGAGCGCCAGCAGGAGGCCGAGCGCCGCGGAGGCCTGAAGGATGATCTGGAACGGATCGCCCGGATGCGTGTAGACGAGGTGGTGGCCGCCGAGGTACGGCAGGATGGGCCGCTCCAGCCAGCCGATCACGTCCACGTTGAGCAGGAGGACCATCGCCGCGCCGATGCCGGCCATGAGCGCCACCAGCGACCAGATGATCCGCCAGCGCAGCTCCTCGAGGTGATCGAGAAACGGCATCTCGCCGCGCTCGGGGTCGGGCCGGAGGCCGGTCACCGGGCCACCCGGGGCGACAGGGCCGCGAGTCCGGCATCGCGGAGAAAGAGATCGCCGCCGGTGGAGCGTCCCTCTCGCCGCTCCGCCCGGGTAAGGACCAGCCGGTCCTTCGCGCGGGTCATGCCGACATAGAGGAGCCGCCGGGCCTCCTGGATCTCCTTGTCCCGCTGCTCCTGCAGCTCGCGCCAGCCGGGGAGCTGGCTGTCTTCGACGCCGACCACGTACACCCGCGAGAACTCCAGCCCCTTGGTCGAGTGGAGGGTCAGCAGGCTGACCCGCGCCGGGTCGGCCTCGACGCCTTCGCTGCTGGAAAGGGCCACCCGCTCGAGCACCCGGTCGATTCGCTCGTCCAGCGTGGCGCCGGGGCTGCCGGCCACCAGGGCGCCCAGGCGCGCCACGGCCTCGGGATATCGCTCCGCCGGCGTCCGCTCCGCCCTGAGCCGCTCCATCACTCGCACGCCTCCCAGCCGCTCGATCAGCTCCTCCACCGGCGGCGCCCCGGGGGCGCCCGCCTCGAACTCGGCGGCATACAGCTCGAGGCAATCACTATAGCGACCCAGGGCGTGCGGGAGGGCCAGCTCGCGCAGCAGGCGCAGCTCGGGCGTGGGGTCCGGCGTCCGGTCCAGCGCCAGGGCCAGCCCGAGGAACCCGAGCACCTGAACCAGGGCCGCCTTTCGTCCCCGTGCGAGCTTGAGCTCCTCCAGCCGGCGCAGGACGCCGGCCAGCGCGATCGCGTCATCCAGCGCGTGGTGGGCCCGGCCGAGCGGCACGTCGAACCGGTGCGCGAGGTCCTCGAGCCGGGCGCTCTCGTCGAGCAGGCTCCGCGCCAGGGGCAGCGTATCGAAGAAGAGCAACTCGGCGCTCCCGCCCAGCGGCTCCGCCAGGCGCCGGAGCACCGGCACATCGAACCGCTGCCCGTTGTGGGCCACGAGCAGATCCGCGCCCACGAAGGCGCGGAAGCGGGGCCACACCTCGGCGAACGGGGGCGCGTCGCGGAGGTCCTCGTCGCCGTAGCCGTGGACGGCGCGCGCCCGGGCGCTGACGGGCCGCTGGCAGCGCACCAGCTCGCGGAACGTGGCCGCGACCTCGCCGCCCCGGACCCGGGCGGCGGCGATCTCGACGATCTCGCAGGCACTCGGGTCGAGGTCGGTCGTTTCCACGTCGAACGCGACGTAGTCCGCGAGCTCGCTCCGCACGCTCCGCGCGTGCAGCAGCTGCAGCGCCTTGAAGACGAGCAGCGGCCACGGACCCCGGGCGTCGCCCGCGCGGAGCACCGGCTCCCCCGGCGCGGGAGCGTCCCCGGCCATCCGCCGCGCCGCGTTGGGCACGCCGCCCTTCCGGAGCATCGCCTGGAGCGGGATCTCGACGCCGCGGTCGGGCTCGAGCCAGATCCTCGCCCCCGACTCGACCGCCGCTTCGAGCGTGCGCGCCAGGGCGTCTGCGCCGGGCCAGGCCGCGGGATCGGTCAGCTCCTGGTGGCGCTCCTCGAGCGGATTCCGGTACGGGCCCATCCGGCGCGAGAGGAGCTCGTCCACCACCGTCTCCAGGGAATCGTGCGCTCCCCGCAGCGCGCGCAGGTTCTCGACCTCGTAGACGAACCGCCAGGCGCGCCGCGCGTCCGGCTCGCCTCGGGGCCGCGCTCGCGCGAAGGCGCGCAGGCTCCCGAGCAGCTCGGCCCCGGGATCGGCGGCGCGCAGCCGCTCGAGAAAGGGGCCCGGCAGCACGCGCTGGGCCAGCGCCTCGACGGCCACGGGATCGTCGGGCCGCCGCACGATGCGGAGCGACGCCACCACGCCCGCGATCACCGGATCGTCCAGCAGGGCCTGGCCCCGGGCCAGCCGGCAGGGAACGCCGGCCTCGAGCAGCCGCGCCTCGAGGGACCGCCCCACGCTGTGCCTGCGGTAGAGCACGGCATACTCGCCCCAGGGCGTCCCCGTCCGGGCGTGGTCCTCCAGCAGGTCTGCGACGAGCCAGTCCGCTTCGGCCGCGTCGTCTTCGAACGTCCAGGCGGCGACGTCGTACTCGGACTCGCGGTACGCCTCGATCCGCTTCTCGAACAGCGTCGGGTTGCACTCGACCAGGCGCCGGGCGGCCTCGAAGATCTGCACCGAGCAGCGCCGGTTGTGGTCGAGCACCACTGGTGCGGCGATCCCGAAGTCGTCGCGAAAACGGCCGAGGATGCCGGGGTCGGCGCCGGTCCAGGAAAAGATGGACTGCTCGTCGTCGCCGACCGCGAACAGGTTGCGGTGCTCCCCGGCGAGCAGCCGGACCACGCCGTACTGCGCGAGATTGAGGTCCTGGAACTCGTCCACCAGGACGTAGTCGAAGCGGCCCCGCTCCTCCGCCGCGGCGGGGCCGCCCTCGAGCATCAGCCCCTGCGCCAGCCCCACCAGATCGTCGAAGTCCACCAGGTTTCGCGACCGGAGCGCGCGGCGGTACTCCTCGAAGAGCGCGGCGTCGCCCGCGGTCAGCGGATGCTGCTCGAAGCGATGCCGCCCGAAGAGCGTGAGCAGCTGGCCCTGCCGCTCCTCCCGCACCCGGAGCCGGCGGAGCACCGTGCGCTGGTAGTCCTCGTCCGCGACGCCGAACCCCCGCCGGAGGCCAGCCGCCTCCGCGTGCCGGCGCAGCATGCCGAGACACAGCGAGTGGAGCGTCCCGCGGGTGACTTCGTCGGCCGCGGCGCCCAGCGTGCGGTGCAGCCGCGCCGCGATCTCCTCCGCCGCCTTGTTGGTGAACGTGACCGCGCAGATGCGCGCCGGGCTGATGCCGTGGCGCTCGATCAGCCGCTCGATCCGCGCGATGAGGCAGTAGGTCTTCCCCGCCCCCGGCCCGGCCACCACCAGCACCGGCCCGAGCGGCGACTCGACGGCCCGCCGCTGCTCCGGCGTCGGGTCGAACGCGTCGCTCACGCGATGCCCTCCCGGGCGAGCCAGGCCACGATCGTATCCGCCAGCTCCGCCATCACCTGCGCCTCCGTCCGGCCCGAACGCTTGAGCACGGCGAACGAATGATCGCCGCCCTCGACGACGTGGAGCGTCGCGTGGGGCAGCCGCTCGGCGACGCCGCGCACGAGCGCCAGATCGGCCAGCGCGTCACGCGTCCCCTGGAGAAAGAGCATGGGAATCTGCACCTGCTCCAGATGCGCCGCGCGCTCGGTGCCCGGCTTGCCGGGGGCGTGGAGCGGGAAGCCGAGGAAGACGAGCCCGCGCACCCCGGGCAGCGGCGCCTTCGCCGCCGCCGAGGAGGTCATCCGCCCGCCCAGCGACTTGCCGCCGGCCACGAGCGGGAGCCCCGGCGCCGCGGCGCCCGCCCGGGCGACGGCGGCCCGGACCGTCGCCTCCAGCACGCCGGGCGGGTCCGGGCGGCGGCCGCCCGCCTCGATGTAGGGGAATTGATAGCGCAGGGTGGCGACACCGCGCTCGGCGAGGCCCGCCGCGACCGCCTGCATGAACGGGTGGCGCATGCCCGCGCCCGCGCCGTGCGCGAGCACGTAGAGCGCCCGCGCACCGCGGGGCAGCTCGAGCAGCGCGGACACCCGCCCAACCCGCTCCCCGACCTGAATGGCGAGCTCGCTCACACCCGCTCCGCCAGCCGCTCGAGGGCCCGGCCCAGGTCCGGCGCCTGGTCCAGCACGCCGACGACCGGGTCCGTCTTCCGCTTCCGCATCCGCGCCGGCACGGTGCGGATGGTGAAGGCCCGGATGTCGAGGCGGTCGGTGACCTCGCGCCACTCGAGCGGGGTCGAGACCGGTGCGCCGGGCAGCGGGCGCACGCTGAACGGCGCGGCGAGAAGCTGCCCGGAGACGTTCTGGAGGTAGTCCACGTACACCTTGCCGCCCCGGCGCGAGACCGCCCGCGTGATCGTGGCGATCTCGGGCAGGCCGGACACGAGCACGCGGGCGAGCAGCTCCCCCAGCGAGCGCGACTCCTCGTAGGTACACTGGCGCCCGAGCGGGAGCAGCACGTGGAGCCCGGACGAGCCGCTCGTCTTTACGAAGGCGGGGAGCTCGATCTCCTCGCAGAGCGCGCGGGCGGCCTTCGCCACCCGGACCACGTGCTCGAACGGCGCGCCCTTGGGATCGAGGTCGAGCACGCACCAGTCAGGACGATCCAGCGTCGGTGCCCGGCTGGCCCAGACGTGGAGCGGGATCGCGGCGAGATTGGCCAGGTAGAGCAGCGACTCGAGGTCGTCGCAGATGAAGTAGTCGATCTCCCGCTGGGTCTGCTCGCTCCACATCCGCTGGGTGCGGATCCACTCGGGCACGAATACCGGCGCGTCCTTCTGGTAGAAGGACTTGCCCTCGATCCCGTCGGGATAGCGGGTCAGCACCACCGGCCGGTCCTTGAGGTAGGGCAAGAGCCAGGGAGAGATCCCGCGGTAGTACTCGATCAGGTCGCCCTTGGTGTAGCCCTCCACAGGCCAGAAGACCTTGCCGAGGTTGGAGAACACCACCTGCCGCGGGGCCGGCCCGACGGGCT
>DASWAI010000006.1:0-5939 GCA_036391215.1 Gemmatimonadales bacterium | reverse complement strand
GTTCGAGCCGCATCCGCTGGCGGTGGTCAATCCCGAGGCGGCGCCGAGGCTCCTTACGACGGCGTGGGAGCGGCGCGAGATCCTGGCTCAGCTGCCGCTGGACTACGCGCTGTTCCTCCGGTTCGATCGGCGGCTCGCGGGCCTGTCGCCCGAGGAGTTCGTCCGGGAGGTGCTGCTCGCGCGGTGCGGCGTCCGCGAGCTCGTCTTCGGCTACGATCACGGCTTCGGCCGCGGCCGAAGCGGCGACGTCGAGACGCTCCGGCGGCTCGGGGCCGAGCTCGGCTTCGCCGTCGACGCGGTCCCGCCCGTCGACGTGGGTGGCGAGCCGATCTCGAGCGGGCGCATTCGCCGGGCCGTAGCGGGGGGCGATCTCCGCACCGCGGCTCGCCTGCTCGGCCGGCCGTACGGGGTCACCGGCAAGGTGGTGCCCGGCGAGCGCCGCGGGCGCGTCCTGGGCGTGCCGACGATCAACCTGGGCGAGGTGCCGCCCGAGAAGCTCCTGCCGCCGGACGGTGTGTATGCCGTGTGGGTGGAATGGCGCGGGGGGCGGGTGGGCGGGATGATGAATCAGGGCGGCCGGCCGACGTTCGGCGAAGGCCGCCGGTCGCTCGAGGCGCACCTTCTCGGATTCGAGGGCGACCTCTACGGCGAGTGGGTGCGGCTCGAATGGGTGGAGCGGCTCCGCGACGTCCGGCGGTTCGCCTCCACCGACGAGCTGCGCCACCAGTTGGAGCGCGACCGCGCCCGCGCCGCCGCGGTGCTCGGCGGGGGCCGCAGCGAGCCGGACCCGAGTCGCGCCAGTCACGCGTAAGCCACGAGACCGACGATGCTCTCTTCGATCCGCAATCGCCTCATCGTGATCGGCCTGCTGGTGGCCGCTTCGATCTTCACCCTCATCCCGCGCACGATCACCGTCCGCGTCCGCGGCGACGACGGCATCATGCACGACAAGGAGGAGAAGAAGGTCCCGCTCAAGTACGGCCTCGACCTCCAGGGCGGCATGCACCTCGCGCTCGAGCTGGACCAGTCCAAGCAGGTCTCCACCGATCCCAAGCGGGACCTCGACCTCGCCCTCACGGTCCTGCGGAAGCGGATCGACGAGTTCGGCGTCACGGAGCCGCTCATCCAGAAGGTCGGCGACAACCGGATCGTGGTGGAGCTGGCCGGCGTCACCGAGCCCGACCGCGCCAAGGCCATCGTGCAGCGGACCGCGTTTCTCGAGTTCAAGATCACGGACAAGACCGGCGCGCTGGAGAAGGCGCTGCCCGCCATGGACCGCACGCTCCGCGGCCTCGGGATCACCGGCGTGGACACCGGCGCCGCCAAGCAGCCGTCCGCCGTCCAGCAGCTGCTCGGCGCCGACACGGCCAAGAAGGGCGCCGACACGGCCGCCGCGGTCCCCGGCGGGGTGCTGGAGTCGCTGATCCAGCCGGCCGCGGCGATCGCGGGCAGCCAGGTCCCGGGCGAGTACGTGGTGCCCGAGACGGCGTTCCCCCGGGTCGACAGCCTGATCAACCTGCCCGATGTGCAGCGTCTCCTCCCCCGCGGCGTGACGCTCCGGTGGGCGGCCGCCCCGACGAGCATCGGCGTCCAGTCGTACCGGTACCTGTACGCCCTGGACGACAAGAGCATCGTCACCGGCAGCAGCCTGGTGGACGCCCGGGCCCAGCTCGACCCGCTCACCAACGGCCCCATCGTGACCTTCGAGCTGGACCGCGCCGGCGGGCGCAAGTTCGGCGAGGAGACCGGACGGCACGTCGGCGATTACATGGCCATCATCCTGGATGGGCGGGTCCAGGGGCGACCCCCGGTGATCCAGAGCCGCATCGGGCGCAACGGCCAGATCACGCTCGGGGGAAAGGGGCTCCAGGAGGCCCAGGACCTCGCGCTCACGCTCAAGGCCGGCGCCCTCCCGATCCCGCTCAAGATCGTCGAGGAGCGGCAGGTCGGGGCGAGCCTCGGCGCCGATTCCATTCGCGACGGCCTGACGGCCGGCCTCGTCGGCACGGCGCTGGTGATCCTGATCATGGTCGGGTACTACCGCCTCAGCGGCGTGCTCGCCGTGCTGGCACTCGCCCTGTACATCCTGTTCACCGTCGGCGGACTCTCGGCCGTGGATGCGACGCTCACCCTGCCCGGACTCGCGGGCCTGGTGCTCTCGATCGGCATCGCGGTGGACGCCAACGTGCTGATCTTCGAGCGGATCCGGGAGGAGCTGCTCCTCGGCAAGACGATCCGTCTCTCCGTGGATGAAGGGTTCCGGCACGCCATGAACGCGATCGTGGACTCGAACGTGAGCACGGTCCTCACGGCGCTGTTCCTCTTCCAGTTCGGCACCGGCCCGGTCAAGGGCTTCGCGGTCACGCTGATCATGGGCATCATCGCCTCCATGATCACGGCGGTGTTCGTGACCAAGACCTTCTTTCTCATCTGGCTGGACCGTCGCCCGGCCATGTCCACCCTGAGCATCTGACGATGACCCGCTTCTTTGCCCACGCGAACTACGACTTCATCGGCGTTCGCAAGTACGCCTACGCGATCACGGCCGCGATCATCCTGCCGGGACTCCTGTTCCTGGCGGTCCGGGGACTCAACTACAGCATCGAGTTCACCGGCGGGACGCTGCTCCAGATCAAGGCCAAGACCACGGTCAACGTCGGGGCCGTCCGGAGCGCCCTGGACGGGCAGGGGATCCACGGGGCCGAGATCCAGCAGTTCGGCACCCAGAGCGACTACGTCGTCCGCGCCCGGGTGGCCAAGGCGGGCACCGACGCCAACGACACCCAGGCCACTGCCAGCGCGGTGAGCCAGGCGCTCGACGGCGTGCTGGGCCACGGGAACTACGTCATCGAGCGGACCGAGGCGGTTGGCCCCAAGGTCGGCAGCGAGCTCCGGCAGAAGGCGTTCCTGGCGATCTTCCTCTCGTTCTTCGCCGTGCTGGCCTACCTCGCGTATCGATTCGAATGGCGCTTCGGACTCGCCGCCGTGGCTGCGACCGCCCACGACATCGTCGCCACGATCGCCTTCATCGGCGTGATGCGGCTCGAGGTCAGCCTGGTCGTGGTGGGCGCCGTGCTCTCGATGGTGGGCTACTCGCTCAACGACACGATCATCATCTTCGACCGGGTCCGCGAGAACCTGCGGAAGCACAAGAAGGACACGTTCGAGCAGACCCTCAACCGGTCGATCAACGAGACGCTGCCCCGAAGCGTGCTCACCCATGGCACCACCCTCGCCAGCCTCACGGCGCTCACGCTCTTCGGCGGCGAGGTCATCCGGCCATTCGCCCTGGTGATGTTCTTCGGCGTCTTCACCGGAACGTTCTCCTCGATCTACATTGCCTCGCCGGTGCTGATGGCCATCGAGAAGCGGTGGCCCGGGCCGCACGCCCGCGGCGCCAAGCCGGGGAAGACCTCGCCCCCGGCGCCGTCCGCGCCTTCGGGGCGCAAAGTCCCGGTGGGATGACCCCGCCCCGCTGAGGGCAGGCCGCGGCGTGCTGGTCGATAGCCACTGCCACCTGGCCGACCCCGCGTACGACCCCGACCGCGAGGCGGTGCTCGCCCGGGCCTGGGCCGCGGGCGTGGGGCATGTGATCGCGGTGGGCGAGTCCCGGGCGTCGGCCGCCCGGGCCCTCGCCCTGGCCGAACAGGAGCCCCGGGTGTCGGCGACCGCCGGCCTGCACCCACACGACGCCTCGGCCTGGGACCCGGCGTACGCCGGCTGGCTCGCCGAGGCGCTCGGACACCCGGCCGTCGTCGCCGCCGGCGAGATGGGGCTGGACTATCACTACGATCACTCGCCCAGACCGGCCCAGCGCACCGCCTTCGACGAGCAGCTTGCGCTCGCGCGAGCCGCGGGCAAGCCGGCCGTCATCCATGCGCGGGACGCGGACGACGACGTGGCGGCCGCCCTGCGGAACCACCCCGGCGTGACCGGCGTCCTGCATTCGTTCAGCAGCGGGCTCGCCCTCTTGCGGGCCGGGGTGGCTCTGGGCCACTATGTCTCCTTCAGCGGAATGGTCACGTTCAAGAGCTGGGCGCTCGACGAGGCGATCCGGGAGACGCCCCCGGACCGGATGCTCCTCGAGACCGACGGCCCCTTTCTGGCCCCGGTGCCGCACCGTGGATCGCGGAACGAGCCGGGCTATGTGGGTCGTGTCGCCGAGCGCCTGGCGCTCGTGCTTCGCCTCGACGTGGAAGCCGTGATCGCGGCGACCGGCGCCAACGCCACCCGGCTCTTCGGACCCCGGGTGTCGCCGCCGGTGCCCAGAGCCGATAGCCGTTTGCGAAACGCCAATCTTCCGGAGCCCGCCCAGTGACCACCGTCCCCTCGGACATCGCCATCGCGCAGGCCGCCAAGCTGCGTCCCATCGGGGACGTCGCGGCGGAACTTGGCCTCGGTCCCGACGAGATCCTTCCCTACGGCCGGCACAAGGCGAAGATCAGCCCCGAAGCCGTCGCCAAACGCAAACCCCGGGGACGGCTGGTGCTCGTCACGGGGATCAACCCGACGCCCGCCGGCGAGGGGAAGTCCACGGTGACCGTCGGCGTCACTCAGGCGCTCCGGCGGCTCGGGAAGAAGGTGATCGTGGCCATCCGCGAGCCGTCGCTCGGGCCGGTGTTCGGGGTAAAGGGGGGTGCGGCGGGGGGCGGATATGCCCAGGTCGTGCCGATGGACGAGATCAACCTGCACTTCACGGGGGATTTCCACGCCGTCACGTCCGCGCACAATCTGCTCGCGGCGATGCTGGACAACCACATGCACCACGGCAATGCCCTGGGCCTCGATCCACGCCGCATCCTCTGGCCCCGCACGATGGACATGAACGACCGGGCGCTCCGCTCGATGGTGGTCAGTCTCGGCGGGATCAACGCCGGGCCCGTGCGCGAGGACCGGTTCGTCATCGTCCCCGGCAGCGAGATCATGGCGATCCTCTGCCTCGCGAACGACCTCCAGGACCTGGAGCAGCGCATCGGCCGCATCATCGTGGGTCTCACCCGGGAGCGCAAACCCGTCACTGCCGCCGACCTCAAGGCGGCGGGCGCCATGACGCTGCTGCTCAAGGACGCCATGCTGCCCAACCTGGTGCAGACCCTCGAGGGCGGTCCCGCCCTGATTCACGGCGGGCCGTTCGGCAACATCGCGCACGGGTGCAACTCGATCGTGGCCACCCGGCTCGGGCTTTCCGTGGCGGACATTTGCCTTACCGAAGCGGGGTTCGGGGCGGATCTGGGCGCCGAGAAGTTCTTCGACATCAAGTGCCGCTTCGGCGGGCTCAATCCCGAAGCCGCCGTCGTCGTCGCGACGGTGCGGGCGCTCAAGATGCACGGCGGGGTGAAGAAGGAGAATCTGGGCAAGCCCGACGTTGCCGCGCTCGAGCGCGGCATGGTGAATCTCGAGGCCCACGTCAAGAACGTGCAGAAGTTCGGCGTCCCGCCGATCGTCGCGCTCAACCGCTTCACCTCGGACAGCAGAGAGGAGCTGGACGCGGTCCTCGCGGCCTGCAAGAGCTGGGGCGCGCGTGCGGCGCTGAGCGATGTATGGGCCAAGGGCGGAGAAGGAGGCGAGGCCGTGGCCAACGAAGTGCTCGCGGTCCTGGCCGAGGGGAAGAGCCGGTTCCAGCCGCTGTATGACACCAGCCTGCCGATCAAGCAGAAGATCGAGAAGATCGCCGCCGAGATCTACGGCGCAGATGGAGTCAACTTCTCGGCGACCGCCGAAAAGAGTATCGCGCAGTGGGAGGCGGCTGGCCTCGGGGCGACCCCGGTGTGCATGGCCAAGACCCAGTACTCGTTCTCCGATGATCCGACCAAGCTTGGGCGCCCCACTGGGTACAAGATTGCGATTCGGGATGTCTACCCCTCCGCCGGCGCCGGCTTCGTCGTGGCGCTGGCGGGCGAGATCCGCACGATGCCGGGCCTCCCGCGCCGCCCGGCGGC
>DASWAI010000005.1:0-8667 GCA_036391215.1 Gemmatimonadales bacterium | reverse complement strand
AGGAAGGCGCGGCGCGGCGCGGCCGCCTTGGCCCGGAAGCCCGGCCACGGTCGCGATGCCCGCGCAGCCGCGATCACACTTCTCATTTCTCACTTCTCACTTCTCACCTCTGATCGTCGGGAGGAACGAAAGGCTGACGACGCTCACCAGCTCCAGAAGCGGTCCGGCCGAAGCGGAGTGAGATCCTCGGTCGGCCGCTGGCCGGTGAGCATCAGGCGGAGCAGCAACGCGCTGATCCCCGCGAGCAGGATTCCGTTGCGACCGTGGCCGGCGGCGTACCACAGGCCGCGCAGCCGCGGCTCCGGCCCGAGAATGGGCAGGCCGTCGGGGGTCATCGGCCGGAGCCCGGCCCAGGTGCGGCGCACGTCGACGCCGGCGAGCGGCGGCGCCAGGAGCGCGGCGCCGGCCATGATCCGCGCAAGGCCCGCGGACGTGACCGATGCATCGAAGCCGGCGAATTCCATGGTCGAGCCCACGAGCGCCTCGCCGTCCCGGGCCACCACATAGCAGTCGCGACTGAAGACGATCGCGCGCTCCGCGCCCGGCGGCCAGGGCAGCGCCGCCATCTCGCCCCGGATCGGCTCGACGGAGAGCGGGCGGGGCAGCCCGGCCATCCGGCCGCTCCAGGCGCCGGCCGCGAGGACGACGTGCTCGGCGGCGTACCGCTTCCCTCGGCCCGCGACCCCGACGACCCGGTCGCCTCGGGTCTCGAGCCCGACCGCCTCATCCCGGACCAGCCGGGCCCCGTGCTTCTCCGCATCGGCGCGCAGCGCCTCCACCAGACGCAGGGGATCCAGCGCTCCTTCACGCGGGGCCCAGAGCGCGCCGTGCGTCGGGCTGAGCCAGGGCCAGCGGGCCTTCACTTCAGCCGCATCGAGCCAGTCGCACAGATGACCCTGCTGCCGCTGCCAGGCCACCTTGCCGCGGAGGATCGGGACGTCGGTTTCGTGGAGGGCTACGTCGGCGATCCCGCCGCGCCACAGCGCGATGTCGATGCCGGTAGATTCCCGGAGCGCCGGGGCGAGATCGGCGTAGAGTTCCCGGCCCTTGAGGCCCAGCTCGAGGAGGGCGTCACCCTCGCGGGCTTCGATCTGCGGCGCCAGCATGCCGGCGGCCGCGCGCCAGGCCTGGCCTCGCTCGCTCTCGCGCTCGAGCACCAGCACGTGGCGACCAGTCCGGGCGAGTTCCCGGGCGCACGCGGCGCCCAGGGCGCCACCGCCGATGACGATAACGTCTGTGGTTTCCGTCACTTAGGCTGTGAATGAAACTTTTTGAAACGTTTGGGCGTACAGGGGGACGACCCGCGCTCCGGAGGATTATACAATGTTCCGTAATCTGGTCGGCTTCGCGATCTTCGCGGTGGTCGCGCTGCTGGCGTTCAAGCTGCTGTTCGGGCTCTTCGGGTTGGTGCTGGGGCTCCTGATCAGTCTTGTGTGGCTGGCCTTCTGGGGTTGGCTCTTCTATCTGGTGATCCGCGTCTTGAGCCCGACGACCGCCGACCGCATCCGGGAGATGATTTCGGGGAGAGAGGCGGCCTGAGGGGAGTGAGCAGTAAGAAGCGAGAAGTGCCTCTTACCTCTCACCCCTTACTTCTCACTTCTCGCTTCCCGCCGTCTCCGCCGCGCGCCGGTCCTCCGTCCCGGCCCGCGCCGGGGGCGGCGGCGGAGGCGGGAGCCGCAACACCCGCCGCGAGCGCCACAGCGCCATCGCCGTCTGCCACGGCCGCACCCGGCTGGGGCGGTGCCGGAGATCGTGCCGCTCCACGGCCGTGATCGTCTCCACCCGCCGCGCGACCTGCGCCGCCCGCGCGATCAGCTCCGCGTTGGCGCTCCATCCTTCCGATTGGAGCAGCCGGCCTTCCCCGGCGCGGAATGCGTGGCGCAGCGTGATCAGCCGGAACGCGATGAAGCCGGACACCAGGTCCGAGACTCCCGGCACCCGCAGGCGGCCCCGCAGCAGCAGCGGACCCAGGCGCCGGACCAGTCGCCGGCCGACCGAGGCCTCACCCGACAGCGCGCTCTGGGCCACCACGACGTCGGCGCCGCTCTCGAGCCGGCGCACCAGATCCGGAATGAAGCTCGGCCCATGCGCGAAGTCCGCGTGCATCAGGATGGCGCTGTCGCGCTTCGGGCGGTCGGTGCGATCCAGCGCGAGCCTCAGGAGCTCTTCCACCGAGGCCGCGTAGCCGTGGCGCTTCTCGTGGCGCACCAGGGTGAGCGGGAGGACGCGCGCGTAGGGCTCCAGTATTTCGGCGGTCCGGTCGGTCGAGCCGTCATCCACGACGAGCAGATGATATTCCCGCGGGAAGCCGCTGAATACCTGGCGGATCTTCCAGAGCAGGAGCCCCACCGTCGGGGCCTCGTTGTGACTCGGGATGCAGACGTAGATCATCGTGAACGAGCGGGTCGGATGGGCGGGAAGGATATCACCCGCCGGGCGCCTTGGACACCCCCGCGAGCAGCGCGCGCAGCTCGGTCAGGCTGAACGGCTTGTGCAGGTACGGGCGGCCCACGGACTTGAGGAACGCCAGCGTGTCGCCCCGCACCGTGTCGCCCGTGGCGAAGACGACGCGCTGCGCCAGAGACGGCTCTTCCCGGGCGAGCCGCTCGTACAGTTCGCGGCCGCCGAGCCGGGGCATCCTGAGGTCGGCGACTACGAGATCGAAGCGGTCGCGGACCATCCGGTCGCGCGCCTCCTCCCCGTCGGTCGCCTCGGCGACCGTGTGCCCCCAGCTCTCCAGCGTCGCCCGCATGTAGTGGAGGATATGGGGCTCGTCGTCCACGACGAGAATATGGAGCCCTGCCGCGGCCGCCCCCGGCCCGCCCGCGGCGGCCAGCGGCCCTGCCTCCTCGCCGCCGGGCAGGTACACCGTGAACTGCGCGCCGCTTCCCTCGGCGGTCTTGAGCGTGATCCGGCCGCCGTGCTCGTTGACGATCCCCTGCGAGATGGAGAGCCCGAGGCCCGTCCCCTGTCCCTCGGGCTTGGTGGTGAAGAACGGCTTGAACACCTGGGCGGCGACCGCCTCCGACATGCCGGGGCCGTCGTCGATCACGGCGAGCGCCACGCCCTCCCGCCACCGCTTGGCGCGCACGACGACCACGCCCGGCCGCCCCGTCGCGGCGATGGCCTGGATCGCGTTATGAATCAGGTTGACGAACACCTGCTGGATCTGGTTGGGGTCTACGACCGGCAGCGGCAGCTCCGGCTCGATCTCGAGGCGGGCCTCCACCCGGGCGGCGACGAGCGCGTTGCCGAGGAGGGCGAGGGTGGCGTCGAGCAGCGGCTGCAGGGCCGTCGCCCGCCGCTGCCGCTCCTGCTTCCGCACGAAGCCCAGCAGGTTCTTCACGATGCTGGAGGCGCGCTCGGCTTCTTCCCGGATGATGCTGACGGGCTCCCGGAGCGAGCTCGGCACCTCGGGGCGCTCCGACAGAAACTCGGCGAATCCCACGACCGAAGCCAGCGGGTTGTTCAGGTCGTGGGCCACGCCGGCGATCAACTGGCCGATCGCCGACATCTTCTCAGCCTGGACCAGCTGAGCCTGGAGCCGCCTTCGGGCCGTCTGATCGGTGATCAGCACGACGACCTCGGACCGGCCGGGGTCGCCGATACGTGCCGCGATCGCCGCGTAGGCGTCGTCGCCGAGGTCGAGGTCCGCCCGGCGGTCGGGCTCTCCCGCACCGATGACGCGGTCGAGCTCGGACACCCAACCGGCCGGAACCGCGGAGCGCCACGGCCGGCCGATCAGGCCGTCCCGCTCGGCACCGACGAGCGACGCGAAGGCCTGGTTGGCACGACGTATGCTGCCCGATTCGTCCACAACGAACAAAGCCGAAGGGATCGCGTCGAGAGCGGCTTGCCAGGATGGCTCGATGACCGGGGCTCCAGCGGACAGCCGGCTCAGCGCGAGAGCGGAAAGGGCGGCAAGGGCCTGAGCGGCCATCAGATCCGCGTCGCCGAACGCTCCGGAACCGCCGCGGATCGCGAGACCGCCGGCCGGCCCGCCACGGCCCAGGATCGGAGCGAGCAGCCAGTCCCCTGGCGTATCCTTCGGGAGAAGCGGAGTTCCCGCCCGGCTCGGCTCCTCGGCGGGCGCCCCGCTGAGCAGGGCGGGCCCCCGGCGGACCGCGAGGTCGAGGAGCGCATCGCACCCGGGAGATGGCTCGGGCCACGCCCGGGCGACGGCTGGCGGGCCGTCCCACCGGGCGGCGCACTCGCCGGGCTCCCAGGCCGTGCGGGCCTGGCGCAGGAGCAGATCGAGAACTTCGCCCGGGCCGGCCGCGGCGGCCAGCTCACGGCCGAATTCGGCGAGGCGGGAGAGCAGGTGTCGAGAGCTCGATGAAGGAGGATGGGCCATGATCCGTGCCAATGCGCGCAGCCGCCTCACTGCGGCCGACCTTCAACTGGTCGTCCTGTTGCTGAGCCGGGGGTCGGCGCATCGCCGGGCCGCGCTGGAGCGCCGGCTCGCGGCCGAGGGTCCGGATTCGCTGCTCGATGCGCCGGAGCTGCTCGAGCGGCTCCTGGCGGTGCGCACGATCCTGGTGCCGTCCGAGGTGCTGTTCTTCTACGTGCTGGTCCGCCACACGCTGAGCGGCGCCGGGATCGACGACCGGGAGCTCACCGACTACCTGGCCGCGTTGCTCCTCGACTTCGGCCGGCGGGACCGGGCCTGGCGGGTGGACTGGAACGACGACCAGCAGCACCGCTACCTGGCGGACATCCTGCTGGACCTCGAGGCGAGCGACGGCGACCGCCGATTCCGGGTGATGGTCCACCTCGGCAACTACGCGCTCTGGCTCGCCGGCCTCTTCCCCGACTACATCGCGGCCCGGCATCTGCGCAAAGGCGGGCCCGACGTCAGCTACTACGACGCGCTCGGGCGCCGCGGCTTCGGTCTCGCCAGCGATCACGCCCTGGCGGACCAGTACGGCCTCGACGGCGTGCTACGGACCGCGGCGGAGCGGTTCCCTTCGCTGCGGGGCGCGCTCAACGGCCTGAGCGACCGGGTCGTGTTCCCCGGCGGCGGCGGCGTCGAACGCGCGCTCCGGAATCTGGGCATCCACTAGCCCCGCCCGTCGCGCCTCTTCCACCAAGGCTCTGAACAGCCCGCGCTCCGGCGCGGAGACGTCCTCGTGCATCTCCTCGGGGTGCCACTGCACGGCGAGGAGCCACGCATCGTCGGGACGGCCCTCGACCGCCTCGATGACGCCGTCGTCCGACCAGCCGGTGGCGATGAGCGCCGGGGCCAGGTCCTTTACGGCCTGGTGGTGAAACGAATTGGGAACCAGCCGGTCCACCCCGAGGACGCGCGCGGCCCGGCTCCCGGGAGCGAGCCGCACATGGTGCGTCCGCGCTCCCCGGGCCGTGCCCGGATCGTGATCGATGGGGCCCGGCCGCTCCGACGGGAGGTCCTGATACAGCGTGCCGCCGAGCGCCACGTTGATGAGCTGGATGCCGCGGCAGATCCCGAGCACGGGCAGGCGCGCGGCGCGCGCCGCGCGGAAGAGGGCCAGCTCGAACCGGTCGCGCTCCCGATCGACCGAGCCGAGCGCCTTCGACGGCTGCTCGCCGTAATACGCCGGGTCCACGTCCTCGCCGCCGGTGAGCAGCAGGCCCTCGCATCCCTCGAGCGCCCGGGGCGCACCGGCCTCGCCGATCAGCTGGGAGAGGATGAGCGGGACCCCGCCTGCCCCGGCGACCGCACTCACGTACGATGCATTCACGCCGGCGCGGCGGGCGTCGTGCCAGTCGCGCAGCACCCCGCTCACCCCGATGCGCGGCATGGTCATCGGATCACCGAGTCCGGGAAGAACGGGCAGCGGGGGTCTTCGATCCTGGCCGGGTCGAGCTGAATCCCGATGAGCGGCAACGACGCGGCGCCCACCGAGACGGTGCCGATGGCCGGCGCGTTCTCGACCGGCGGTCCCTCGTAGAGCATGACCCCGCGGGCCTTGCCCTGGAGGTCGAGCACGAGCACGCCGAAGCCGGGCTTGGCCGTCGGGGGGAGCGGGCCGTCCACGCCGATGATCCAGAGCGAGTCCGAGCGGCCGACCACGCCGCGGTAGGCCGGCCCCGCGACCAGCCGCACGGCGAGCCGCTCCGGCAGATTGGACGGCGGGACACCCAGCGTCTGGCGGGGAACGCCGAACTGGGCGAGCAGGCTGGTGGGGCCGGCGAGCGCGGCGATGCCGCAGGCGGCGGCGCCAAGGCGGCCGCCGCCCCCGCAGCCGGCCAGCCCCAGGCCGGCCACGAGCAAGGCGAAGTGACGGAGGGTCATGGCTGATTCAAAGATAACGCGCCCGGCGGGGCCCGCGCGGGCCGGTTCCTTGACCCGGCGCCGGTCCGGACCGTACCATAGAAGCGGCACTGCCGTCCTTCCAGGAGTCTTCTCTCTGAGCGTCTTCGAATCGCTCCGGGCTCGGCTCGACCGCCTGTTCGCGGAGCCGGCCCCCGATCCCCGCGCCCGGGCCGAGCAGTTGCGCGACGCGCTGGCCGAAGCGTCCGTGGGGCTCGCGCGCATGCGCGAGGGGCTCGCCGCGACCGAGCAGGAGCTCGCGGCCGAGCGCCGGCAGCTGGATGACACCGAGCGCCGGGGACGGCTCGCCGCCCAGGTCTCGGACGCGGAGACGGTGGCCATCGCCGAGCGGTTCGCCGTACGGCATCGCGAGCGGATGGCCGTGCTCGAGCGCAAGCTGGTGGTGCAGCGGGACGAGCTCGGCCTCGCCCGCCGCGAGATCGAGGAGATGACGATCGAGGTGCGCGCCGCGGTCCGGCCGGATACCGACGCGAGCCTCCGTGCCGCGTGGCGCGAGCTGGAAGCGGCGGGCGGCGCGGGGCTCGGGATCGACCTCGAGGGCGAGCTGGAGCGGGCCCGCGCCGACCGCGAGCGGATGGAGCGCGCGGTCGAGGCGCAGCTGGCCCATCTCAAGAAGAAGCTCGGGAGAGATGAAAAGTGAGCAGTGAGCAGTGAGCAGTGAGAAGGTTGGTCGGATGCGACTCCGGGAGGCCGTCAAGACGCTCTGCGCGTCGGCCGCCCCCTCTCTTCCCACTGCTTGCTTCCTACTTCTCGCCTCTCACTTCTCACTGCTCACCTCTCGCTTCTCACCCCTTGCCGCCCAGGCGCCTCCCTCGCATTTCCAGAAGCTCGCCCACACCTACAGCATCGTCGCCTTCGATTCCGCCACCGGCGATCTCGGCGTCGCGGTGCAGTCCAAGTTCCCCAACGTCGGCGGGATCGTACCCTGGGCCAAGGCCGGCGTCGGTGCGATCGCGACCCAGAGTCTCGCCAACACGGAGTACGGCGAGCGCGGCCTCGATCTGCTCGCGGAAGGCGCCACGGCCGAGGAAGCTCTCCGTATCCTCACCCGAAGCGACACGCTCCTGGGCGAGCGGCAGGTCGGCATGGTGGACGCGCACGGAAACGCGGCCAGCTTCACCGGCGCGCTCACGTTCGACTGGGCCGGGGGCCGGGTGGGCAGCCCGGCGGGGCCGGGAAGCATCCCCGGGGACAAGGGCGCGATGGTCGTGGGCCGCACGTTCGCGGCCCAGGCGAACATCATGGTCTCGGATCGCACCGTCGCCAACATGGCGGCGGCGTTCGAGCACTCCACGGGGCCGCTGGCCGACCGGCTGCTCGCCGCGCTCGAGGCGGGACAGGCTGGCGGCGGCGACAAGCGGGGCATGCAGTCGGCGGCCCTCCTGGTGGTGCGGAAGAACGCCGGCTACCTGGGCTCGAGCGATCGCTTCGTGGACATCCGGGTCTACGACGCGCCCGACCCCATCGCCGAGCTCGGCCGGCTGCTCGCCCTGCACAAGCTGTACTTCTTTCCCACGGACCCGAAGGACCTGATCGATCTCACGCCCGAGGTCGTGCGCCGGCTGGAGCCGATCCTGCTGCGGGAGCCGGCCACTCAGCCCGTGAAGTGGCTGTCGGCGCCCCAGGGGCGCGCCAACCGGGCGTTTCTGCAGGCGCTGCGCAACTTCATGTACTGGGAGAACTACGACGTCCGGGTCCGGATGGACGGCAAGATCGACCGAATCGTGCTGGACGACATCCTGAAGAACCATCGAACCTGAGGAGCGATCGCTTGGCCACCGCCGCCGCCCCGACCAGCGCCGAGCCCATCGGCACCCCCGCCGACACCGGCTTCTTCGGCCATCCCCGCGGGCTGTCGACGCTCTTCTTCACCGAGTTCTGGGAGCGGTTCAGCTACTACGGGATGCGGGCCATCCTCATCCTGTTCATGACGGCGCCGCTCGCGGTCGGCGGGCTCGCATTCGACACCGCCAAGGCCGGCGTGATCTACGGCACCTACACGGCGCTGGTCTACGTGACGGCGCTTCCGGGCGGCTGGCTCGCCGACCGTTTCTTCGGCCAGCGTCGCGCGACCCTGTACGGCGGGGTGCTGATCATGCTCGGCCACATCTGCCTCGCCGTCCCCAGTCTGGGCAGCTTCTACCTGGGCCTCGGCTTCATCGTCTTCGGCACCGGGCTGCTCAAGCCGAACGTGAGCACCATGGTCGGCCAGCTGTACGGCGCCGAGGACGGACGCCGGGACGCCGGCTTCTCGATCTTCTATATCGGCATCAATCTCGGCGCGCTGGTGTCGCCGTTCGTCTGCGGCTGGCTCGCGCAGAGCCCCAGGTTCCGCGGGATCCTCCACGCGCTGG
>DASWAI010000004.1:0-5234 GCA_036391215.1 Gemmatimonadales bacterium | reverse complement strand
CGGGCATCGAGACGCGCGAGACGGTGGAGAGCGGGGGACTCACGACCACGAAGTCCCCGTTCATCGAGCAGGAGGTGCAAGCCGGCCGGCTCTACATCCATCAGCCGTACGAGCTGTACTCGGAGGCCAACCACGAGGCCTGGCGCGGGCTCTACAGCCGGATGCTGTCGCGCTGGCGGCAGTACGCCAACCCCCACTTCCTCAAGGGCATCGACAACCTCTGTCTCGACCCCGAGCGGGTGCCGCGGCTGGACGACGTGAACCGGTTCCTGAGCCCGCTCACGGGCTTCAAGGCAAAGGCCGTGAGCGGCTACGTGCCGGCGTTCCTCTTTTTCGATTGCCTCCGAAACCGCGAGTTTCCGACGACGATCACCATCCGCGACGCCCGCCGCCTCGACTACCTGCCCGAGCCCGACATCTTCCACGACATCGCCGGCCACGTGCCGATGCACACGGATAAGGCGTTCGCCGACACGCTGGTGCGCTTCGGCGACTGCGCGCACACGGCGGCGGAGCTGGTGGCGTCGGTGAAGGACGAGGACCTGAGAATCCGGCGGCTGACCAGCATCTTCAAGGGGATGGCGCGGTTCTTCTGGTTCACGGTGGAGTTCGGGCTGATGCGGGGGCAGGACGGGCTCAAGGCCTACGGGAGCGGGCTCCTCAGCTCCTACGGCGAGCTGGCGCACTCCATCGAGTCGCCCGAGGTGCAGCGCTACCCCATCCAGATGGAGTGGGTGGTGAACCAGTACTTCGAGATCGACAAGTACCAGCCGCTCCTGTTCGTCGTGGACTCGTTCGACCACCTGTTCGATCTCGTGGGCCAGTTGGAGCGGTGGATGCGCGCCGGCCGTCTGGACAACCTGGCGCCGGGCGAGCCGGTGATGAGCGAGCCGGACGTGAAGAGCTTCCTGGAAGCGGCGCTTCGCACCGCCTGACGCCGCATCCGACTCCGCCCCGCCCGCTGGCGAGCGCCGGCGGGCGTTGCTTTTCCGCCCCCCGGGCGGCCACCCAACTCCGACAAGGAACCTGCGTGCCGTTTACGTCTTTGAAGCTGCATCCGAGTCTGCTGAAGGCGACGAAAGAGCTGGGGTTCACCCGGCCGACTCCCATACAGACCCAGGCGATTCCCCCCGCGCTGGAGGGACGGGACGTCCTCGCCTGCGCCATGACCGGGAGCGGGAAGACCGCGGCGTTCCTGCTGCCGATCCTCCACGGTCTCATCGCCAAGCCCCGCGGCACCACGCGGGCGCTCGTGCTCGCGCCGACGCGCGAACTCGCCGCCCAGATCCTCCAGGATCTGAACGACCTCGCGATCCACACGCCGGTGACCGCCGCGGCGGTCTTCGGCGGCGTCGGCATGGGGCCGCAGGAGCACGCCTTCCGGAGCGGGGTGGACGTTCTGATCGCGACGCCGGGGCGCCTGCTGGACCACTTCAGGTGGCCCTACGCCAAGCTGCCCGGAGTCGAGTACCTGGTGCTCGACGAGGCCGACCGGATGCTGGACATGGGGTTCCTGCCGGACATCCGCCGGGTGCTGCGCCACCTGCCCACCCGGCGGCAGACGTTCTGCTTCAGCGCGACGCTGCCCGGGCCGATCGTGACCCTGACCCGCGAGATCCTCCGCGATCCCGCGACGATCCAGGTCGGGCGCGAGGCGGCGCCGCCGGTCGGCATCACGCAGGCCGTCTACCCGGTTCGCCAGGATCTCAAGCCCGCGTTGTTCGCCGCCCTGCTCGCGCGAGGCGAAATGAAGGAGGCGCTCGTCTTCACGCGCACGAAACACCGGGCCAACCGGCTGGCAGCCTACCTGACGAAGCACGGGATCAAGGCCGAGCGGATTCACGGGAACCGGTCCCAGGCGCAGCGGACCGAGGCGCTGGCCGGGTTCAAGAGCGGGAAGTACCGGGTGCTGGTGGCGACGGACATCGCGTCCCGGGGGATCGATGTCGAAGCGCTAGGCCACGTCGTCAACTTCGACGTCCCGCTGGTGCCGGAGGACTACATCCACCGCATCGGGCGGACCGGTCGCGCCGAGGCGGCGGGGGAGGCGTTCACGTTCGTGTCGCCGGAGGAGGAGGGGGAGCTCAGGGCCATCGAGCGGGCGATCGGCAAACGGCTGCCGCGGGTGACGATTCCCGACTTCCAGTACGCGGCGGTGCCCGAGGCCCGTTTCGAGGTCCCGCTCGCCGAGCGGGTGGCGGCGATTCGCCTGAAGAAGGCGGAGGATCGGGCCCGCGCCGCGGCCAACGCGGAGCGGCGGCGCGCGCACCAGGCCGCGGAAGAAGCGCGCCGGACGCGGCCCGGGGCGGGGCCCGGGCAGCGAGGTGGCAGGCGGGGACCGCGGTGATCAGCCGTGGGCGGCGCCGCGGGCCCGCTTTCGCTCACCCGGCTCGAGCAGGAGCTTCCCGGGCTGCATCGGGCCGCCGCGGTCGAGCACCTGGTCCACCCCGGATGCCGTGACCGCGTAGGTCCCGCTCTCGGTCCGCTCGATCCAGCCGTTCTGCTTCAGGTACCACAGGTGAAACCGCATGTGCTGCTCGGGACAGCCGAGCAGCCGCTCCAGCTCGATCACGCCGAGCCCGGGGCGCTCGGCGTCGTTGCGCCGGGCGGTGTAGAGGATCGAGAGCAGGGCATCGCGGAGCCGTCGGTCCGCGACGACGTCGTTGCCCGCGGTCTCCTGATCGAAGATGCGCCAGTGGGCCTCGCGCAGGTCCTGGTAGCGGGCGTCGTACTGGGCGCGCCGCGCGGGGTCGGAGAGAACCTCGAAGGCGTCCATCACCTGCTTGAAGCGATCGGCGTCCCCGCTCTCCTGGTTGTCGGGGTGGTAGCGCTTGGCGAGGTGCCGGAAGACCCGCTGGATGGTGGTCTGGTCGGCCCGGGGGGAGAGCTGGAGGACCTCGTAGTGGTCGGGTGCGCTGATGTCGGCCATGGCTCGTCGGGTTCGGGGAAACCGGCGCCTGAGCGTCGAGGCGTCCCGGGGGGGCAAGACTCGGGCCCGGAGGGCTTCGGGGCATGGCAGGGACGCGGAGCGCCTGATGCGCCAGCGGGTTAGCCGCAATCCGCGGGCGCGGGGGGCCAGACTTTACACCGGGGGCGGACGCTGGGATATTGCAGGCGCGCTACCGCGGGAGTAGCTCAGTTGGTAGAGCGTCAGCTTCCCAAGCTGAATGTCGCGGGTTCGAGCCCCGTCTCCCGCTCTCGTATGAACCGCCGCCGGGCCGATGGGCTCGGCGGCGGTTTGGCGGTTGGGCGGGGTGATCGCTCGGGGCGTGGCAACGAGAATGAGGATCCTGGGCCCGTGCAGAACCCGCCGATCACCTATGCGGTTCGCCCGAGGCAACGGCTCAGTATCGCGGCAGGCGGAAGCATCCTGACCTTCGCGCTGCCCGCGCCCTGACCGTCGCCGTCAGCCCGTTCATCATCCCTTCATGATCGGAGCCCGCCCCGTTTGCAGTGACGACTTCATGGGGCGATTTTGCACTTGAGTACCAAGAGGCAAGTTCAGGTTCCGGGGGGCTAATGAAGACAGACGTCGGCGCGGGCCGGCAGGTCGCCGCCGCATCCGCGATCGGGCTCGGATTCCTGTGCGCCGCCGCACTCCTGATCGCGTACAGCATGATCCGATCCCGCGACGCGCTGGTGTGGGTGGATCGGACGCACACGGTCATCAACCAGATTTGGGGCCTGGAGGCGCACCTCTCGGCAGCCGAGGCGGCCCAGCGGACTTTCCTGCTGACGGCGGATTCCGGCGCGCTCGCCACCTACCGCACCGAGCAGGCCGCCGCCGCCGCCGCCTTCCAGAACCTCCAGGATTCCATCCGCGACCCCCTCCAGCGGGAGCGGTTCCGGCAGCTTGGCCCGCTGTTGCGGGACCAGGCGTCTTTTCGCGAGCAGGTGATACAGACCGCGCAGGCCCGGGACTCCGAGGCCGCGGCGGCGCTGCTGCGCCTGCCGGACGTGACGGCGCGACGCGCGGCGATCCAGGGCCACCTCCGGGAAGCGACGAGCCGCGAGATCGCCCTCCTCGCCGTGCGCCACCGCGAACGGGCCAGTGCGGCGATGCTCCTCAACATCGCGCTCGGTGCCAGCCTGGCGGTGGCGGCGCTCCTGGGCGCATGGGTGATCCTGCTCCTCCGAGGCGAGGTGTCCCGCTCGACCAGGAGCGAGCGCCGGGAACGGGAGCTGATCGAGCAGGCCTCCGACGGCATCTTCATTGCCGGCCCGGACGGCCGCCTGACCGACGTGAACGACGCCGGCTGCCGCATGCTGGGCCGTCTGCCGGAGGAGATCGTCGGCCGCGGGCTCGCCGAGTTCCTCGCGCCGGAGGACGCCGACCGGTTCGGCAGGATGCAGGCGGGCCTGCTGGAGGGACAGACCGACCTCGGGGAGTGGTGGCTGCGCCGGAAGAACGGCGTCCCGCTGCCGGTCGAGCTGGGCAGCAAGATCCTGCCGGACGGCCGCTGGCAGGGGATCGCGCGCGACGTCACCGACCGGCACCGGGCGCAGGAGGCGCTGGCGGCGAGCGAGGCGCGTTACCGGCGGATCGTTGAGACGGCCTCGGAGGGCATCTGGATCGTCGATCGAGACGGCCGCACGTCGTTCGTGAACGAGCGCATGGCGTTGATGCTCGGGTACACGGTGGACGAGATGCTGGGGCGGATCGAGAGCGACTTCCTCGGGGAGCCCGGGCAGCGGATCACCGGCGTACAAGCGGCGACCGCCCCGGGGACCGACACGAAGGCCGAAACGCACGACGTCCGCCTGATCCGGCGGGACGGCAGCGACTGCTGGACCATGGTCTCGACCACGCCGATCCGGGCGGCCGACGGGAGCTCCGCCGGCGCGCTCTGCATGGTCACCGACGTCACCGAGCGGCGGCAGCTGGAGGAGGACCTCCGGCAGGCGCAGAAGATGGACGCCATGGGACGGATGGCGGCCGCCGTGGCCCACGACTTCAACAACCTGCTCACAGTCATCCGCTCCGCCGTGGGCCTGCTGCGGGAAGCCGGGCCGGGCAGCGCCACCTTCGCGGCCGACCTCGACGAGATCGACTCGGCCACCAACCGCGCCGCCAGCCTCACGGCGCACCTCCTGGCCTTCTGCCGGCGCCAGCCGTCGCAGCCGGGGTTCGTGCGGGTGGGCCCGCTCCTGCGAGAGTTCGGCGCGATCCTCCCGCGCCTCGTTCCGCCGCCGGTCCGCATCGAGCTGGCCATCGACGAGCCGGACCTTGGCGT
>DASWAI010000003.1:0-5518 GCA_036391215.1 Gemmatimonadales bacterium | reverse complement strand
CGCGCGCGCAGTCGATGGACACGCTCTCGTCCCAGGCCAACATCGCCGGCTACAAGGGGGTGCTGCTCGGTGCGGTCGCGTTGAACCGGTACTTCCCGATGCTGATGACGGCAGCGGGGATGGTGCAACCGGCGAAGGTCTTTGTCGTCGGCGCCGGTGTTGCCGGGTTGCAGGCCATTGCCACGGCGCGCCGTCTGGGCGCGAGCGTCGTCGCCACCGACGTGCGTCCGGAGGTGAAGGAGCAGATCGAGAGCGTCGGCGCGAAGTACGTCGGCATCGAGCTGGCGGAGAGTGCCGTGGCCGGGGGCGGCTACGCGAAGGAGCTGTCGGAAGAGGACCGCGCCCGCCAGCGCCAGCTGCTGGCGGAGCAGTGCGCCGTTTCCGACGTCGTGATCACCACCGCGCTGATCGGCGGGGTCTTCGCGCCCCGGCTCATCACCGCGGAGATGGTGCGGGCCATGAAGCCGGGGGCCATCATCGTGGACCTGGCCGCCGACGGCGGCGGCAACTGCGAGCTGTCCCGCCCGGGCGAGACCGCCGTGGTCAACGGGGTGAGGATCCTGGCGCCGCTCAACCTGCCGGCGACGATGCCGCTGCACGCGAGCCTCCTCTTCTCGCGGAACCTGACGGCCTTCGTGCAGGCGTTCACCAAGGACAAGGCCTTCCAGCTCGACCTGAACGACGACATCCAGCGCGGCGCCTTGATCACGCACGAGGGCGAGGTCGTGCACGCGCGCACGCGCGACGCCCTCAAGCCGGCGGGCGCATGAACGGGAGAACCAAGCCATGACGCAGGGGTCCGAGTTCTGGTCGCAGCTCTTCGTGTTCGTGCTGGCGTCCTTCATCGGGCTCGGCGTGATCCGCCGGGTCTCCCGCCTGCTGCACACGCCGCTGATGTCCATCACCAACGCGATCTCCGCCATCGCCGTGGTGGGCTCCATCGTCGTGACCGGGGCGGATTACCCGCCGGTCATCCGGCTCATGGGCGGGATCGCCCTGTTCGCCTCGATGACCAACATCGTGAGCGGGTTCCTGATCACCGACCGCATGCTCAAGATGTTCAAGACCGAGCGGAAGCCCGGTGAGGGCGGCCATCCATGAGCACCACGATCCTGGTCCAGCCCGCCTACATCATCGCGACGGCGCTGTTCATCTTCGCGCTGCACTGGATGAACACGCCCCAGACCGCCCGCAGGGGCGTCTACGCCGGCGTCGCGGCCATGACGCTCGCCGTGCTCGTGACCTGGATCCAGCCCAACGTCGTGCACCACGGCTGGATCATCCTCGCGATCGTGGCCGGCTTCATCGTCGGCGTGCCGCTCGCGATGGTGCCGCTCACCGCCGTGCCTCAGCGGACCGCGCTCTCGCACGCCTTCGGCGGGGCGGCGGCGGGACTGGTCGGCACGGCGGAGTACTATCTCGGCCTGGGCGAGGGCCCGGAGACCCTCACCAAGTTCCGCATGGTTGCCATCATCCTGGAGATCCTCCTGGGCTTCCTGACCTTCACCGGCAGTCTGATGGCCGCCGGCAAGCTCCAGGAGATCAAGTGGATCCCGCAGCGCCCGGTCACCTATCCCCTCCAGAACGTCTCCAACCTGGCGCTGTTCCTCGTCGCCGCCGGCGTGGGCACCGCGCTGGTGCTGCACCCGACGGCCGAGTGGGCGCCGAGCGTCTTCCCGGTGGTCATCGCGCTCGCGCTCCTGTTCGGGATCCTGCTGATCATCCCCATCGGCGGCGCCGACATGCCGACGGTGATCGCGATCCTGAACTCGTACGCCGGGCTCTCCGCGGTGGCGATGGGCTTCGTGCTGGACAACAAGCTCCTGATCACGGCCGGCGCGCTGGACGGCTCGAGCGGGCTCATCCTCGCGATCATCATGTGCAAGGCGATGAACCGCTCGTTCACCAACGTGCTGTTCGGCGCCTTCGGCCAGGTGCAGCAGGCGAAAGCCGGCGGGGAGCAGAAGGTCTACAAGTCCGAGACGATCGAAGGGGCGGCGCAGGTGCTGGAGCAGGCGAGCCTGGTGGTGATCATCCCCGGCTACGGCATGGCCGTGGCGCAGGCCCAGCACAAGGTGCGAGAACTCTATGATCTGCTCAAGAAGCGGGGGATCACGGTCAAGTTCGCGATCCACCCGGTCGCGGGCCGCATGCCCGGACACATGAACGTGCTCCTCGCCGAGGCCGACATCCCGTATACCGACCTGGTGGAGATGGACGACATCAACCCCGACATGCCGCAAGTGGACGTGGCGCTGGTGGTCGGAGCGAACGACGTGGTGAATCCGGCCGCGCGCTACGACAAGGCCAGCCCGATCTACGGCATGCCGATCATCGCCGCGGACAAGGCGCGCACCGTGTTCGCGATCAAGCGCAGCAAGAGCCCGGGATTCGCCGGGATCGACAACGAGCTCTACTTCTCGGACAAGACCTGGATGCTGTTCGGCGACGCCAAGGGCGTGATCGGCGAGCTCGTGAAGCAGCTCTCCGGCGGCTCCGGCATGCACTGACCGCACCCGCGTCACCGCCCCCCCGCGCGCATTGGACTTTGTGCGCCGCGCAGTATATCGTCAGCCCCACCATGCCTTTACCGACGCGGGCCCCGCACGTTCACAAGTTCGGCGGGGCCTCCCTGGCCGACGCCGCCGCGATCGGCCAAGCCGTGGCTATCGTCCGGAGCCACCGGCCGGAGCCGGCCGTCGTCGTGGTGTCGGCGATGGCCGGCGCCACCGATGCCCTTCTGGCCGTGGCCGGGCACGCGGTGCGCGGCGAGGCGGCCCGCGCCGCCGAGCTGATCGGAGCGCTACGGGCCAAGTACGCCCGCGCCGCGCGCGCCGTCGTGCCCCGCGGGCGGGCCCGGACGGCGCTTCTCGCCTACGTCGCCGGGCAGTTCGACGAGCTGGCGGCGCTGGCGTCCGGGCTCCGGCTGCTGCGGGAGCTGAGCCCCCGCACGAGCGACTTCATCGTGGCGCGCGGCGAGCGGCTGAGCGCGCGGCTCGTCACGGCGGCGCTGGTCGCCCGGGGCGTGCGCGCCCACTACGTGGACGCCACCGAGATCGTGCGCACCGACGCGCACTACGGGCACGCCTCGCCGGACTACGCCCGGACCGATCGGGCCGCGCGCCGGGTACTCGGCCCGCTCCTCGCGCGGCGCATCATCCCGGTCGTGCCCGGCTTCCTCGGCGCCTCGCCCGGGGAAGATCTCACCACGCTCGGACGGGGCGGCTCCGATCTCACCGCCACGCTAATCGCCCGCGCGCTCGGCGCGAGCCGGGTTTCGCTGTGGAAAGACGTGCCGGGCCTCCTCACCGCGGACCCCAGGATCGTCCCTGATGCGCGGGTGATCCCCGCACTCCACAGCCGGGAGGCCGCGGAGCTGGCCTACTACGGGGCGAAAGTGCTCCACCCCCGGGCACTGATTCCGCTCGCCGGGCGGAAGATTCCCCTCTACGTGCGCCCCTTCGCCGACCCGGCTTCGCCGGGAACGGAGGTCTCCGAGCGGGTCACGGCCGCGCAGCTCCCGGTCAAGGCGCTCTCCGCCGCCACCCACCAGGCTCTGGTCACGGTGGCGGGGAGCGGGATGCTGGGGGTCCCCGGCATCGCGGCGCGCACGTTCGCGGCCCTGCAGCAGCGCCGGATCTCGGTCTCCCTCATCACCCAGGCATCGTCGGAGCATTCGATCTGCTTCAGCGTGCCCGACGGCGCGGCCCGGGACGCCCGCGCCGCGCTGCTGCACGAGTTCCGCGAGGAGATCGCGCGCCGGGAGATCGACGGCGTCGAGGTCCGCCACGGCGTGGCCACGGTGGCCGTGGTGGGGCTCGGGATGGCGGGGACGCCCGGCGTGGCCGCAGGGGTGTTCTCCGCGCTCTCCTCCGGCGGCATCAACGTCGTCGCCATTGCCCAGGGCTCGAGCGAGCTGAACATCTCGGTCGTGGTGGACGGCGACCGGGCCGCCGACGCCCAGCGGCGAATCCACGCGGCGTTCCAGCTGTCCCGCATCGGCGGCGGGACCGTCATCCGCCCCGAGCGGGTCGAGATCGTGCTGCTCGGCTTCGGGCACATCGGCCGGATGCTCGCCGGGCTGGTCGCGCGGGTGCGGCGCCCCCGGCCCGCGCTCCGCATCGTGGGGGTGATCGACCGGAGCGGCTTCGTGTTCGAGCCTCGCGGCCTCGGCGCGCGGCGGATGGCTGCGCTCGCCGGCGCGAAGGAAGCCGGCCACCCCCTCGCCGAGGCCCCCGGCGGGCGCCCCGCGACGCCGGAAGAGGCGATCGCATTCATCTCCAGCCATGCCCTTCGCCGCCCCATCCTCGTGGACCTGACCGCCACGCACACGGCGCGGCTGCTGGAGCAGGCGCTCGCCTCCGGCATGAACCTGGTCCTCTCGAACAAGCTGCCGCTCGCCGGGCCGCGGGAGGAGAGCGAACGCCTCTTCGAGCTGGCGCGAGCCTACGGCCGCCGCATCCGGCACGAGACCACGGTGGGCGCGGGCCTGCCGGTGATCGACACCTACTACAAGCTCATCGAGTCCGGCGACCGGGTGGAGCGCCTCGAGGGCTGCCTGTCCGGCACGCTCGGCTTCCTCCTCTGGGAGCTCGGCCGGGGGCGGAAGTTCTCCGCAGCGCTCCGCGCCGCGATGGCCCGGGGCTACACCGAGCCCGACCCGCGGGAGGATCTCTCGGGCATGGACGTCGGCAGGAAGGCCCTGATCCTGGCCCGCCTGCTCGGGTTCCAGGGCGAGCTCTCGCCCCGTCAGGTGGAGTCGCTTGTGCCCCGGGCGGCCCGCCGGCTCGGCCTGGAGCAGTTCCTCCGGAGCCTCGAGCGGTTCGACGGGGAGTGGGACCGGCGCGTCGCCGCGGCGGCGGCCCGGGGGCGCGTGCTCCGCTACGTGGCCAGCGTGACCCGGCGGTCGCTCCAGGTCGGGCTGCGGGAGGTGGACCGGTCGAGCCCGTTCGCGGGCCTCAAGGGAGCCGACAACACCGTGGTGTTCACGACCGCCCGCTACAAAGCCAATCCGCTCGTGATCACCGGTCCCGGCGCGGGACCCGCCGTAACGGCCGCCGGGGTCCTCAACGACATCCTCCAGCTCGGCCTCTCGTGAGCCCGCCGGCACCTCGGGTCACGGCGTTCGCGCCCGGCTCCATCGGCAACGTCGGGCCGGGTCTGGACATCCTCGGCCTCGCCGTGTCGGGCGCGGGCGACGAGGTCACGGCGGAGCGCGTTCCCGGTGACCGGATCACGGTGCGCGACGCCGGACACCCCGACCTGCCGACCGACCCGGGCCGGAACACCGCGGCCCTCGCCGCGCGGGAGGTGCTGCGGCGCGCCGGGGCCGGCGGCGTCGGGCTCGCGCTCACCGTGCGCAAGGGGCTCCCGCTCGCCGGGGGCCAGGGCGGCAGCGCGGCTTCCGCCGTCGCGGGGGCGGTCGCCGTGAATCATCTGCTGGGCCTGCCACTCGACCGCGACACGCTCCTCGCCGCCTGCCTCGAGGCCGAGGCCGCCGTCGCCGGCCGGCACCCCG
>DASWAI010000002.1:0-5487 GCA_036391215.1 Gemmatimonadales bacterium | reverse complement strand
CCCCGCCGGCGGTCGTGTTCGACGACGTGACGAAGGGATAGGTGCCGTGGTCGACGTCGAGCAACGAGCCCTGCGCGCCCTCGAGCAGCACCCGCTTGCCGCCTTTCACCGCCCGGTGCACGAGCAGCCCGGTGTCCGCCGTGAGCGGCCGGAGCCTGGGGCTCCAGCGCTCGAGCAGCGCCATTTGGACGTCGAGCGACGCGCGTTGGGGGCTGCCCATCAGCTCGAGCAGGCGGTTGGCCCGATCCACCCGCTCGGCCAGCACGGGGCGGAGACAGGCGAGGTCGCGAAGATCGCCCACGCGGATCCCCCGCCGCCCGTACTTGTCCTCGTACGTGGGTCCGATGCCCCGGCCGGTCGTGCCGATGTTCTGGCTCTTCTCGCTCGCCTGGTCCAGCAGCTTGTGATAGTGGAGGACGAGGTGCGCGCGGTCCGACACGAAGAGCCGCCCGGCCGTGTCGATGCCCTTCTCCGCGAGCTGGTCCAGCTCGGTGAAGAGCTGATCCGGGTCGAGCACCACGCCGTTGCCCACGATGCAGGTCACCTGCGGGTGCAGGATGCCCGACGGGATCTGCTGGAGAATGAACTGGGTCTGGCCGGTGACGACGGTGTGCCCGGCGTTCGCGCCGCCCTGATAGCGGACGACCATGTCCGCCCGCTCGGCCAGGACGTCGACGAGCTTGCCCTTTCCCTCGTCGCCCCATTGGGCGCCCACGACCACCACACACGTAGTGCGTGCGTCGAACATGTGGCGTCCTCCGACCGGCCAAACAAAAAAAGAGCCCCGCGTGGGGCTGGTGCATCCTCTGGCGGAACGTAGCGGCTGCCGGGGGAAACGTCAATTCATTCTGCGCCGGCGCGTCCCGCTCCGGCGGCCGTCCGGAATGATAGGTTTTCCGCCGTGTCGCCGGGGGTGTGGATCCGCCGGAGCGTGGACCAGTCGAGCCGAGCCACCGTGAGGGCCGCCGCGCCCACGCGAAAAAACGGCACGCTGTCCACCAGAATGCCGATCGGCAGCCGTCGCGCCCGCACCGGGAGCCCGAGCGCGGCGAACGCCGGAGCGCGTGCCCGGGCCAACGCGTCGCCCCGGGGATCGTGGCTCACGAGATAGAGCAGTCCGGTCTCGTCCAGCGTGTCGAAGTTGACCACCTCGCGGCCGGCGAAGAGGCCGGGCCGCTCCCGCGCGAGCACCCGGGCCCCCACCAGCCCGAACTCCTCTGCACCGGTGATCACCACGCCCAGGCCCGGATCCCGAGTCGCCGCGGCGGCGGCGAGCGCGGCGACCACCCCGCTCCCGTTGTCCCGCGCCCCCGGAGACTGTCCGGCGAGCCGCCCGCGGCCGGCGACCACCGCCGCGGCCAGCCCGATCGCCGCGCCGGCGAGTGCGGCCGGCAGCGGGAGCGGGCCCCCGAGCCGCGCGATCGCCAGCCCTGTGAGGCAGCCGCCCGTCGCGAAGGCCACCCAGACGGCCGCCAGCCGGCCCGCCATGGAGTGCCCCTGGGCCTTGGTGTCGAGGTGGGCGACGATCCAGCGGCGCACATCGTCCGACCGGGTGGCGATCAGGTTGGCGTCCTCACGGGGACCACCCCCGAAATGCAGCGGCGCGGTCCCCGCGCCGACGCCGAACGCCAGCATGCCGAGGCTGGTGGCGCCGAGGGCCCAGACGGCGAGCGCCGCCCAGGGCGGCGCCCCGGGAAACGCCACCAGCGGCACCAGGACCAGGCCGAGCCAGCCCAGACCCGCGCCGAGGAGGGGGAACGCCCAGAGCGCGGACGGATGAAAGCGGAAGCGATGGTGCTCGACCGAGTAGCCGAGCGACGCGAGATGCGCGGCCACCGCCTGCCGGGCCGCGGCGGCCGCCGGTGTCCCGGCCTCGCGCGGCCGGGTGAGGACGGCCAGCAGCGGGTCAGCCGGAGGCGGCCTGTTTCCCACGCTTGCCGGACTGGGCCGGCGCCGTCGTGGAGACGACCGCCGCCTTGGCCGTCTCGGAGGTTATCCGGCCGCCGGAGACCAGCTCGTGCAGGTGCTGCTCGAAAGTCTGCATCCCGTCGTTCTTGCCGTCGGCCATCAGCTTCTTCAGCTCGCCCAGGCGGCTCGCGCTCTTGAGCGCTTCCCGGATGGCGGGGGTTGCGACCATGACTTCCATGGCCGCGACACGGCCCTTGTCGTCTTTCCGGGGCAGGAGTTGCTGGGCCACGACGGCCCGCACGGCCTCGGAGAAGCGCATGCGGCCGATCTCCCGCTCCCCGGCAGGGAACGCCGCCACCACCCGCTCGACGGTGGTGGTCACGTCGGGTGTGGGCATCGTGGCGATGAGCAGCCGCCCCGTCTCCGCCGCCTTGATCGCCGTGTCGATGGTGGGGGCATCGGCCATGTCGCCGATGACCACGACGTCCGGGTCCTGCCGGAGCGCGGCGCGGAGCCCGGTGGCGAGCGCATCCGTATCGACGCCCACCTCGCGCTGCGTGACCGAGCAGTTGAGGTCGCGGTGGAGGAACTCGATGGGGTTCTCGATCGTGACGATGTGCTTGCGGTGGGTCTTGTTGATGTGGTGGACGATGGCCGCCACGGTGGAGCTCTTCCCACTCCCGCTCACCCCCGCCACGACGATGAGGCCCCGCTCCGCCTCCGCGATCGGCTTGAGCGCCTCCGGCAGCCCGAGCGACTCGAGCGAGGGCACCGTGAACGGGATCACCCGCATCACGATCATGAAGCTGGAGCGCTGCCGCAGCACGTTCACCCGGAAGCGGCCGACCCCGGGCATGCCCCACGAGCAATCGAAGTCGCGGACCTGGTCGATCCGCGCGCGGTCGGTATCGTTGCTCATCAGCTTCAGCGCGATCGCCTTGGTTTGATCCGGGGTCAGGCGCTGCTTGGTGAGCGGCACCAGCTTGCCGTTGATGCGGGCGCGGAAGACGTCCCCGGCCTTGATGTGGAGGTCCGAGGCCCCCCGCTCGACCGCCGCCTTGATGATCTTTTCCATAGGCATCCTAGGATCGCTGACATTTCCGCCGCTGTCGAGGCACGGAGAAACGGGAGGCCCAATGCGGGCCTCCCGTCCGTCCGAGCCTCAATCGTGATGGCCGGGCACCGGCAGGAAGCCCATGAGGTCGCGCGCCTTCCGCAACGTCTCCCGCGCGATCATCCGGGCCCGCTCCGCCCCGGAGACCAGGATCTCGTCCACCCGGCCCGGGGTCGCCTCCAGCTCGCGGGCGCGCTCGCGGACCGGCGCCAGATGCGCCGCCAGGGCGTCGGCCAGCACCCGCTTGCAGTCGAGGCAGCCCCACTCCGCGCCGCGGCATTTCCGCGCCACCTCGGTGACCGTCTCCGGGCTGGAGAAGTACCGATGCAGGTGGTAGATGTTGCAGATCTCGGGATTCCCGGGATCTTTCTTGGTGACCCGGGCCGGGTCCGTCACCGCCGGTCGCAGCTTCTGCCAGATCGCGTCCGGACTCTCGAGGATCCCGATGGTGTTGCCGAGGCTCTTGGACATCTTGCTCTGGCCGTCGAGCCCCATGATCCGCTTGGCCTCGGTCATGAGCGGCTTGGGCTCCGGGAAGAACCCCTGCGCCGGCGCGAATTCCGCGTTCCACCGCCGCGCGATCTCCCGCGCCAGCTCCAGGTGCTGCACTTGGTCCTCGCCCACGGGGACCAGGTCGGCCCGGTAGAGCAGGATGTCGGCCGCCATCAGGATGGGGTAGTTGAGTATCCCGGCCGGAACGCTTTCGACCCGCCGCGCCTTATCTTTGAACTGCGTCATCCGCTCCAGCTCCCCGAGCGGCGTCACCGCGTTGAGCAGCCACATCAGCTCCGCGTGCTCCGGCACGTGCGACTGCACGAACAAGGTCGCCCGCGCGGGGTCGATCCCCGCCGCGAGCAACCCGACCGCCATCTCGCGGGTGCGCCGCGCCAGCGTCGCCGGATCGTACTTCGCGGTGATGGCGTGGAGGTCGACGATCGCGAAGAGGCAATCGTACGAGGCCTGGAGCCGGACCCAGTTCTGGACGGCGCCGAGATAGTTGCCGATGTGGAGATCGCCCGACGGCTGGATTCCGGAAAAGATGCGCGGCATCACCCAAGGTACCCACCCTGAGCGAGAGCAGCAAGATGCTGTCGTCATTGGACTTACTGGATCTCGCACGATCCGCCGCGGCCCGGGCCGCCCGGTTCATCCGGGGGGTCGAGCGTCCGGCCGATCCCGGGGAATGGGCCGTCAAGGGCAGCCGCGACTTCGTCACCGAGGTGGACCGGCGGGCCGAGCGGCTGATCACCGAAGTGCTCCTGGCCGGCGACCCGCGCGCGCGGATCATAGGCGAGGAGCTGAGTCCCGAGGTGGCGACCGACGGCCTGGTGTGGATCGTCGATCCGCTGGACGGAACGACGAACTTCCTGCATAACTATCCAGCATACGCGGTGTCGATCGCCGCGGCGGTAGACGGCGTGCTGCTGGCGGGGGTGGTGCATCACATCCCGCACGACCAGGTGTTCTGGGCCACCCGCGGCGGCGGCGCCTGGTGGGACGAGCGGCCCTTGCGGGTCTCACCCATCCGGTCCCCGGGCCACGCGCTGATCGGCACCGGATTCCCGTTCAAGGACCTCGCCGAGCTGGACGAGTACCAGCGCCAGTTTGCCCGGGTCGCGGCCCATACGAGCGGGATCCGCCGCGCCGGATCCGCCGCCCTCGACCTCGCCGATGTCGCCGCGGGGCGGTTCGAGGGCTTCTGGGAGCCGCGCCTGTCCGCCTGGGACATCGCGGCGGGCGTGCTCATCATCCGGGAGGCCGGCGGCGTGGCCACGGACTACGACGGACGGGACCTCGGAGTCGGACACGGGCCGGTGATCGCCGGCAACCCGCCCATTCATCGCTGGCTCATGGAGACGCTGCGTGACGGGACCTGACGACTCGGTCGCTGCCTGGAGCGACGCCCTCGCCGCCGCCACCGCCACGCCCGCGGGCGGCTCCGCCGCCGGGATCGGCGGCGCGCTCGCGGGCGCGTTGGTCGAGATGGTCGCCCGGCTGACCACGGCGCGTGACAGCTACGCCGATATCCGGGCGGAAACCTCCTCGGCGGCGCAGCGCGCGTCGACGCTCCGCGCCCGCCTGCTGGCGCTCGCCGTCGAGGACGCCACCGCATTCCACGAGGTCATGGAAGCGCTGGCCCTGCCGCGGGGGACGGAGGTGGAGATCGCACAGCGCAACGCGGCCCGCGCCGAGGCCCTCAAGGGCGCGGCCGGCGTGCAGTACGAGTTGCTGCTCCTGGCCGGCGAGGTGGCCGACCTCGGAGAGCGGCTCGTGGCGCACGGGCTCCGCAGTGCGGTGGGAGACGCCGCGTCGGCCGTGTTCCTGGCCGCCGCCGCCTGCCGGAGCGCCTACTGGGCCATCCGCAGCAACCTCCGGCGGCTCTACGACGACCCCGAGGCGGAGCGGATGATGGTGGGGGCGCTGGAACGGCTGGAGGAGGTGGCGGCGGTGGAGAAGCGGGTGGT
>DASWAI010000001.1:0-9857 GCA_036391215.1 Gemmatimonadales bacterium | reverse complement strand
CCGGGCGAAGAACGCGCTGCCGTTTCTCCAGTTCGACCGCGACCCCTACATGGTCGTCGCGGCGGACGGGACGCTCAAGTGGATCCTCGACGCCTACACCACGTCGGACCGCTATCCCTACGCCGAGCCTGTCGCCGACGGCACGACCTACATGCGGAACAGCGTCAAGCTCGTCATCGACGCCTACAACGGGTCGCTTCGCGCCTACCTCAGTGCGCCGGCCGACCCGGTGATCCGGACCTGGGCCCGCATCTTCCCGGGAATCTTCCTGCCCTTGGACAGCATGCCGGCCGACCTGCGGGCGCACCTGCGCTATCCCGACGACCTCTACCGGCGCCAGGCCCGCCTCTACGCCACCTACCACATGGACGCGCCGGTGGACTTCTACCACCGGGAGGACCAGTGGCAGATCCCGGTCGAATCCGAGGCCGAGGGCGCCGTGCCCTTCATGCGGCACATCGTCATGCGGCTGCCGGACGAGAAGAAGGCCGAGTTCATCTACATGGTCCCGTTCACCCCGCGGGGGAAAGACAACCTGGCCGCGTGGATGGTGGCGCGGAACGACGGCGACGCCTACGGCAAGCTCCGGGTGTACCGGCTCTCGCGGCAAAGCCTCGTGTTCGGCCCGCAGCAGATCGAGAACCGGATCAACCAGGACACCGAGATCTCGCGTCAGGTATCCCTGTGGGACCAGCGGGGCTCCAAGGTGATCCGGGGGGATTTGCTGGTGATTCCGATCGAGAAATCGCTGCTCTATGTCCAGCCGCTCTACCTGGAGGCGGAAGGCGGGCGGATCCCGGAGCTGAAGCGCGTGGTGGTTGCCTATCAGAACCAGGTCGTCATGCAGGAGACCCTCGACGGCGCGTTGACCGAGCTCTTCGGCGGCTCCGCCGAGCCGGCCGGGCAGCCCGCTGGCCGGCCCGTCGCGGCGGAGGTCGTGGCTGGGGGGACGCGGACCGACTCGGGGTTCCATGCCTTGGCCGCCGAGGCCCGGCGCCGATACCAGGCCGCGCTGCAGGCACTCCGGCAGGACGACTGGGCCCGCTACGGCGACGAAATGCGGCAGCTGGGCGCACTGCTCGACCAGCTCGCGCCCGGGGGGGCCGGACCGCAACGGTAGGTGGCCCGATGCCCGGGCGCTACTCGACCCAGTCGGCGATGAAGATGTTCGTCTCCCCCCGCTCGCCTCCGTGCCGGTTGGAGGCGAACACCAGCCGCCGCCCGTCCGGGCTGAACATCGGGAAGGCGTCGAACTCCGGGCTCGTCGTCACCCGCTCCAGCCCGCTCCCGTCCACGCCCACGAGGTAGAGATCGAAGTTGCGGCTCTTCGGATCGGGATAGTTCGACGCGAAGATGATCCGCCGCCCGTCGGGATGAAAGAACGGCGCGAAGCTCGCGGCGCCCAGCTGGGTCACTTGGCGCGCGTGGCTCCCGTCGGCGTCGGCCACCCAGAGCTCGAGCCGGGTGGGCCGCACCAGCCGCTGGGCCAGGAGGCGCCGGTATTCGGCCGAATCGGCCGCGGTCTCGGGATACATCGCCCGCCACACCAGCAGGCGGCCGTCCGGTGAGAAGAATGCCCCGCCGTCGTAACCGACGCGGTGGGTCACCCGGCGGACATCCGAGCCGTCCACGTTCATGGTGTAGAGCTCGATGTCCCCGTCGCGCGTGCTGGTGAAGACGATCCGCTTCCCGTCGGGTGACACGGTGGCCTCGGCATTGTAGCCGCCGGCGTGCGTGAGTTGCCGGAGACCGCTCCCGTCCGGCCGCGCGGTGTAGATCTCCAGGTTGTTGAGCGGCCAGACGTAGCCGTGCGAACGGTCGGGCGCCGGCGGGCACGCCGGCGAGTCCTCGAACGTGGAGCTGTAGAGGATGCGCCGCCCGCCGTCGTAGAAGTACCCGCAGGTGGTTCGCCCGAGCCCGTTCGATACCCGCCGGAGCCCGCTGCCGTCCACGTTCATCACGTACTCCTGGTCGCAGCCGCTGCTCACGCTGTCCTTCCGCTGGAAGATCAGGCGCTTGCCGTCGGGCGAGAAATAGGCCTCCGCGTTATCCCCGCCGAAGGTGAGCTGCCGGATGTTGCGCAGGTGGCGCTCGCCGGGCTCGGGCTCGACGTAGACGCGGGACGCGCCGGTCCGGGCCGCCGCGCATCCGAGGGCGGCGCCGGCGGCGAGCGCGGCACTCAGCCGCGGGACGGAAAGAAACATTGTTCGGAGCTTCATAAGGTCTTCATGGAGATGACGCGACACTATCGCTTAATGTCCGCGCCGATCGTAACCATCAGCCTTCACCAACTCGGGAATGAACACTATGGGTACCGCCACCAGGCAGGCTGAAGGCGCCACGCTTCCCAAGCTGGCCGCCGGTTTCAAGCCATCCGTACCAATCCGGGCCCTGTATGACAACTGGATCGCGGGCGAATACGTCGCCCCGGCCCGGGGGCAATACTTCACCAACCCCACCCCGATCACGGGCCAGCCCCTGTGTGAGGTCGCCCGATCGACGCACGAGGACGTCGACAAGGCTCTGGATGCCGCGCATGCCGCCGCGATCAGTTGGAACGCCACCTCCCCCACCTACCGTGCCAACATCCTCAACCGGATTGCCGACCGCATCGAGGCCAACATCGACACGCTGGCCTTCATCGAGACGATCGACAACGGGAAGCCGATCCGCGAGACCACCCACGCCGACCTCCCGCTCGCGGTGGACCACTTCCGCTATTTCGCGGGATGCATCCGCGCCCAGGAGGGGGGCCTGTCGGAGCTGGACGCGGACACCGTCGCCTACCACTTCCACGAGCCATTGGGCGTGGTCGCGCAGATCATCCCGTGGAACTTTCCGCTGCTCATGGCCACCTGGAAGCTGGCCCCGGCGCTGGCCGCCGGGAACTGCGTGGTGATCAAGCCCGCCGAGCAGACCCCGGTCTCGATCATGGCGCTCATGGAGCTGATCGCCGACATCCTGCCGAGCGGCGTGGTCAACGTGGTGCAGGGCTTCGGGGTCGAGGCCGGCAAGCCGCTGGCGTCCAGCCCGCGCGTGGCGAAGGTCGCCTTCACCGGCGAAACGACGACCGGCCGGCTCATCATGCAGTACGCCTCCGAGAACCTCATCCCGGTCACCCTGGAGCTGGGCGGCAAGTCGCCGAACATCTTCTTCGCGGACGTCATGGAAGCCGACGACGACTTCTTCGACAAGACGCTCGAAGGCTTCGTCATGTTCGCCCTGAACCAGGGCGAGGTCTGCACCTGTCCCTCGCGGGCGCTGGTGCAGGAGTCGATCTACGACAAGTTCATGGAGCGGGCGGTGGCCCGGACCAGGCAGATCGTCGAGGGGAATCCGCTCGACCCCAAGACGATGATCGGCGCCCAGGCCTCCAACGACCAGCTCGAGAAGATCCTGAGCTACATCGACATCGGCAAGAAGGAGGGGGCCAAGGTCCTGACCGGCGGCGCCCGCCGGATCCACGCTGGCGAGCTCAAGGATGGATATTACATCCAGCCCACGATCTTCGAGGGCCACAACCGGATGCGGATCTTCCAGGAGGAGATCTTCGGACCGGTGGTCTCGGTCACGAAGTTCAAGACCATGGACGACGCGCTGACGATCGCCAACGATACGCTGTATGGGCTGGGCTCCGGCGTGTGGAGCCGCGACGCCAATACCTGCTATCGCATGGGCCGCGGCATCAAGGCGGGCCGGGTCTGGACCAACTGCTATCATGCCTATCCCGCGCATGCGGCATTCGGCGGCTACAAGCAGTCGGGCATCGGACGTGAGACCCACAGAATGATGCTCGAGCACTACCAGCAGACCAAGAACCTGCTGGTGAGCTACAGCCCGAAGAAGCTTGGCTTCTTCTAGGAGGTCGGTGGATGACCCTCCCGCTGCAGGGGAGCGTGGCTCGTGTCGCCGCCACCGAGGCGGCCCGGGACGTGCTGCGCCAGCTGGTGGCGCAGCACGGGCCCCTGCTCTTCCACCAATCGGGTGGGTGCTGTGATGGCAGCGCTCCGATGTGCTATCCCCGCAACGAGTTCCGCATCGGCCAACGGGACGCGCTCCTCGGCGTGATCGACGGCACGCCGGTTTATATCGGGGCGCAGCAGTACGAAGTCTGGCAGCACACCCAGCTCCTGATCGACGTCGTGCCCGGCTGTGGCTCCGGCTTCTCCCTCGAGGCTCCCCTCGGGGTCAGGTTCCTTACCCGTTCCCGGGTGTTTGACCCGGGCGAGCAGGCATGGCTGGCCGCCTGTCCCCCGCCGCGGGGCACTGGGAGTAGCACCGAGGCCTGAAGCCACACCGACAAGGGACCCCTCGTAGCTAAGACCCCCGGTTTCATCAACGCGACCTGGCGGCGATGCCGCCTCTCGTGCACATTCTGCCCATCTTCGCCTCATTCCCCTTACCCGACCTGCCATGACGAGATGGATCGCGTACGCCGCGCTCGCATCCCTCGGCTCGCTCGCCGCCGGTCCGGCCACGCCGTGGACCGCCGACAGCATCGTGCCGAACGACAACCGCCAAACCGCCGGAACCCTCAAGAACGGGGTCCTGACCGTCGCGATCGAGGCGCGAACCGGCGTGTGGCGCCCCGAAGGCGACAGCGGCCGCGCGCTCGACGTGGCGGCGTTCGCCGAGGCGGGCAAGGCGCTGTCGACGCCCGGACCGGTCATCCGCGTCCCGCTGGGCACGGAGATTCGCGCGACGATCCGTAACCGGCTCGACCGACCCTTGATCGTCTACGGCTTCGGCAAGACCCGGGGGCAGTCGGACTCCGTCACCGTCCCGGTGAATGCGACGATGCCGGTGCGGTTCACGGCCACGGCGCCGGGCACCTACTACTACCTGGGCAAGCGGGGGGTGGATCCGTTTGGCCTGCGTCTGGTCGAGGATATGCAGCTCCACGGCGTCATCGTGGTCGACCCGCCCGACGCGCCGCGCACCGCGGACGACCGCATCCTCGCCCTCTCGTGGTGGTGCGCGGTCGAGGCGGCGAGCCCGTCGGGACTGAGCCGCTGCACGATGGCCATCAACGGCCTGTCGTGGCCGCATACCGAACGGCTGAGCTACGCGCAGGGCGACTCGGTCCACTGGCGCGTCGTCAATTTCACCGAGCTCGATCACCCGATGCACCTCCACGGCTTCTACTTTCGCACGGAGTCCGAGGGCGACGGCGTGACCGACTCGCTCTACCCGCCCGAGCAGCGGCGCATGGCCGTGACGGAGGTCCTCCAGCCGTTCGCGACCATGTCGCTGTCCTGGTACGCGGCGCGGCCGGGCAACTGGATCTATCACTGCCATTACGCCACGCACCTCTCGACTCTCGTCGCGCTGGATACCAAGAACGGCATGCTCGACAGCTCGATGCTGGCCCACCACATGTCCGACCGGCCGCACCAGATGTTCGGACTCGTCATGGGAATCACCATCGCGCCCAGGGGCCCCAACGCGGAGCCCTCCGAGACGCCACGCGCCATCCGGATCATCCAGCGCGAGAAGCCCAACGTCTACGGGTCACAGCCCGGCATGTCGTTCGTCCTGGACGGCACGCCCGAGGCCGCGGACCCCGCAGCGCTGCCGGTGCCGGGGCCGCTCCTCCTGCTCGAGCGGGGCAAGCGCGTCGCGGTCACGATCGTCAACCAGTCGGAACAGGCCGCCTCGGTGCACTGGCACGGCATCGAGCTCGAGAGCTATCCGGATGGCGTGCCCGGCTGGAGCGGATCGGGGAAGACCATCCTCCCGTCCATTGCGCCGCACGACTCGCTCACGGTGCGCTGGACGCCGCCGCGGGCCGGTTCGTTCATGTACCACTCGCACTTCAACGAAGCGATGCAGATGGGCAGCGGGCTGTATGGGCCGATCATCGTACTGGACCCGGGGCAGCGCTTCGATCCGGAGACGGACAGAATCCTGTTCTTCGGCACCGCGGGCACCAGCCAGAACCCCGTCTTCGGCCCGTTCCCCAGCTTCGTCCTGAACGGGAAGACGCAACCGGAGGCGATGAATCTCAGGGCCGGTACCCGGTATCGCTTCCGGCTGTTCAACCTGGCCGGCGACATGCCGCTCATGGTCTCGCTGAACGCGGGCGACGCACCCATCAGCTGGCGCGCGGTGGCGAAGGACGGATACCCCCTGCCGCCGTCACAGAGCATCTCGCGGGCGGCGGTCCTGGTGTTCGACCCGGGGGAGATCTACGACTTCGAGTACACCCCGGCTGCCCCCGGCGAGCTGACGCTCCGATTCGGGCCGGTGCCTCCCCCACCCGCCCCGCCGCCCCCACCCGGCTCACCGCCGCCGCCCACGCCGCCGCCGACGATCACCGTCCCGGTCCACGTGCGTTAGCGGGGGTTCCGGCGCAAGCAGTTCGAGGCCTCCAAGCATCGGTGCCCGGGCATGCCCCGCCGCCATTGGTGAAGACACTCTAACGCTTCGTTCACGTCCCTTTCGCTGCTCCCCCCGCACCTTCTCAGTCCGGCCCTTGCAATGGTCGTGCTCTAGTCAGGTCCACAGCCTGGCAGTGAGTCCTGGGCTCTCTCAAGGGGGATCGCAGCATGCCCGAGCACTCTCTTCATGCCCGGAGCTACGGGCAACCATCCAAGCGATCGCCCGCGATCAAGAGCAGCGGCTTCTCGAGCGCACGGCTGGCGCGCATGCGCGCCGCCCTGCAACGCCACGTCGAGAGCGGCCACACCCCCGGACTCGTCGCGCTCGTCCGCTGGCGCGAGCGAGAGCACGTGGAGGCGATCGGCACCATGGCGTTCGGCGGCGAACTGCCGATGCGGCGGGACGCGATCTTCCGGCTCGCCTCCACCACCAAGCCGATCACGGCCGTGGGCGCCATGATCCTCGTCGAGGAATGCAGGCTCAGGCTCGACGATCCGGTGGACGAGTGGCTGCCGGAGCTCGCGAGCCGCCGCGTGCTCCGGACGATCGAGAGCCCGCTCGACGACACGGTGCCGGCGAGCCGCCCGATCACGCTGCGCGACCTCCTGACTTTCCGCTCGGGCTACGGTGAAGTCCTCTTCCTGTCCCCGGCGTATCCGTACCAGCGGGCGTTGGCGGAGGCGCGCCTGCCCCTCGCCGAATGGCCGTTCGCGGGCACGCCGGACGAGTTCATGAAGCGCCTGGGCGGCCTGCCCCTCGCGTGCCAGCCGGGCGAGCGCTGGCTCTACCACATGAGCGCCGAGATCCTCGGCGTGCTGATCGCCCGCGTGTCGGGCAAGTCGCTGGGCGCTTTCCTGGACGAGCGCATCTTCGGGCCGCTCGGGATGACGGACACCGGCTTCCGAGTCCCGGAGGCCAAGCTCGACCGCCTCCCGGCCTGCTACGGCGCGGACATGGCTACCGGCAAGCTCGTCGTCCTGCATGAGGCAGGCGGCGGCTACGCGGCGCGCCCCTCCGTGTTCGAATCGGGCGCCGGCGGGCTCGTCTCCACGGCGGATGACCTGCTCGCGTTCGGCCGGATGATGCTCGGGCAACGCACGAGCAGCGGCGAGCGGGTTCTCTCCCGGCCGACGATCGAGCTGATGACCCGGGACCACCTCACGCCCGAGCAGAAGGCGGTGTCGCCGTTCTTCCCGAATTTCTGGGAGACGTACGGCTGGGGCCTCGGTCTGGGCGTCGTCACCGCGCGCAACGGCATCGCGGAAGTTCCCGGACGGTTCGGCTGGGACGGCGCCTTCGGCACGTCCTGGCACGTCGACCCGAAGGAGGGGATGGTGGGCGTGCTGATGACCCAGCGCCGTCCGGACCGGCTGGCGCCTTCCCCGCTCGTTCTCGACTTCTGGACCTCGGCCTATCAGCTGCTCGACGATTGAGAACGGGCGATCGCGGGTAGCGAAAGCCCCGGCTGCGAGGCCGGGGCTCAACGCCGCTAGGCCCGCGCGATCGTCAGCACGCCAACCAGCATGATCGCCACGCCCGCCAGCCGCGCGATTTGCAGCGGGACCGGCGCCAACCGCTCGGCGGAGATCGCGACGGCCACCGCGGCCATCGCGACCAGGTCCGTCATCCCGATCGCGAGCAGCGCCACCATCAGCCCGCCGCAGCCGAGGCTGCACTGCACGCCCAGCCTGAGGCCATACCGCCACGCACCCAGGCCGCCGGGCGCGGGCGCGCAGCCGCATGCTGATTCTTCGCGCCAGAGCGCGAGCCGCCGCGCTTTCCACGAGGTGAGCTGCACGCCGCCCGCCACGAGAAGCACCACGCCGGCCGCGACCGGCAGCCATTGCGCCACCGTCTCCCAGCGCGTCGCGACCGCTCTCACCCCGGCCCCGGCAGCCCAGGCGGCGGCCCCGAAGACGGCCCAGACGACGAAGTAGCCCAGGCCGACCAGCACCGTCAGTCCGTGCAGACGGATCCCATCGGGGCGGCGCACGGACCGACGATACCGCGCCAACATCGGGACCAGGGATGGCGTCATCATCGGCACCATCATCGCCAGCCACATCCCCAGATACCCCGCCGCGGCGCCGTACCAGGTCTCGGGAGGCAGGGTCATCCCGGTCACGGTCAATCCTCGTACCGGTCGTGGCGTCGCAACCAGGCGGCGGGTGACGGCAGCCCGTCCTCGTCACGACCCTTGGGCGTCAGGTCGATGTAGTTGTACGCGCCGTTCAGCAGATCGATCCCGCGGGAGTAGGCGGAGTAGGTGTGGTAGATGTCGCCGTTCCGGTCCTTGTAGAACACGCTGACGCCGGGCATGTCCTCGCCGACCCTGCGACCCGTGCCGTAGTTGTAGTAGGCCGCGCCGCTCTTGGCGATCTCCGCGGCGAACGACGCCTGGAAGTCGTAGTTGAAGTCGCTGTCGCCGGCGGACACCCACTTGAAGCTCCAGCCCATCCGCTTCCTGTATGCCTCGAGCTTCGCGAGCGGCGCCCGGGAGATCGCGAGGAAGGTGATGTCACGGTGCGCCAGGTGGATATCGATCCCGTTGAAGTTGTCGGCCCAGAACGAGCAGGCGGGGCAGCCCTCGTCCCACGCGGGATTGAACATGAAGTGGTAGACGACCAGCTGGCTGCGCTGGTCGAACAGCTCGGCCAGCGTCTCCTTGCCGCTGGCGCCGTCGAAGACGTACGACTTCTCGACCTTCTCCCACGGCAGCTCGCGCCGCTGCCGGCTCAGCTCGTCCCGGAGCCGGGTGAGCTCCTTTTCCCTTGCCATGAACGCCGCGCGCTCGGTGATCCACTGTTCGTGCGAGACGACGCGATGGTTCTGGATGGGGTTCCGGATGGCGTTGGCCTGGGTTGGCATGTGGTCCTCCTTGGGTTGGTGGGGGTGGCGCACCCGCGCCCGCGCCCCTAATATTCTACCTGTCGGTTGACTAATGATATTCAACCATACGGTTGAGCGCAAGACCGGGGGTGGATCCGTGGAGCCTGTGCTGGATCAAGTCTATGGCGCTATTGCAGATCCGACGCGGCGCGCGATCATTGGCGTCCTGGCGGAAGGAGAGATCAACGTCGGGGCGCTGGCGGAACGGTTCCCTATTTCGCTCAACGGGGTCTCCAAGCACGTGAAGGTCCTGGAGCGGGCCGGACTGGTCGCGCGGACCGTACGGGGCCGAGAGCACCGGCTCCGCCTCAACGCGGAGCCGTTACGGGAGGCGTCGGAGTGGTTGGAGCACTACCGCACGTTCTGGGATACCCGGCTGGGGGCGCTGGAGGCGTTTCTCCTCAAGAAGGAACGCGGCGCCGGGCCGGGGCAGGCGCAACATCCGCGGGAGGATGGTCGATGAGCGAGACCGAAGAAGCGGCGCCTGTCCTGGTGGTGCGGCGCCAGATAGCGGTGCCGCGGGAGCGGGTGTTCGCGGCGTGGCTCGATTCGGAGAGCCTGGCGCACTGGATGCGACCGGGGGATGT